>JAKSVA010000020.1 GCA_024408435.1 Bacilli bacterium | reverse complement strand
TAATCGGTAAACCGAACGTTGGTAAATCAACGATTCTTAATTTACTCGTAAATAAGAAAATCAGTATTGTTACTCCAAAGGCGCAAACAACAAGAAATAACATTCTTTCTGTAATTGATGGCGAGGATTATCAAATCGTAATCGAAGATACACCAGGGCTTCACAAGGCAAAAAATACTTTAGGTAAAAGTATGAACAAAAAAGTGGGAGAGGCCATTAAAGATTCTGATATTGTTGTTTTAATTGTCGCAAGTAATGAACCTATCAGTAATATCAATCTCGCTTCTTTTTTAGATAAAAAAATTGATATAGTTGTTTTAAATAAAATTGATCTTTCTCGTCTTCCAGAAGTCGCACTAGCGAAAGATAAATTACATGAATTATTTCCGCGCGCACAAATTATTGAAATGTGTGCCAAAGATGGTTTTAACAAAGACGAGTTGATTAATAACATAGTTAAACGTTTGCAAGATGGGCCTAAATATTACCCAGACGCTTCTGTTTTAAAAGATGATGTTTTCTTCACGAAAGAGATCATTAGAGAAAAGATTCTTCTTTTGCTAGATGATGAAGTTCCGCATAATATTGCAATTTATCTCAAAGATATAAAACACAAAAAAGAAAGTATGCTTATTGAAGCTAATATTGTTGTTAATAAAGATAGTCAAAAAGGCATTGTAATTGGCAAAAACGGAAGAATGATTAAGACAATCGGAACAAAAGCGCGTGAAGAATTAGAAAAATATTTCAAAAAAAGAATTTTTCTTAATCTATTTGTTAAGGTCAAGAAAGATTGGCTTGATTCCGCAAAAGATCTAAAGGAACTTGGTTATTAATGAACGTAAAAGGCGTAATCGTACGTGTTACTCCATATAAAGAAAGTGGAGCGATGATTAATCTTTTAACCAAAGAAAAACTAATAAGTTTTTATGCGCGCAGTATTTACAAAGTTGATAGTAAAAATGTTTTGTTAACTTCACCATTAATGTATGGCGACTTCACTTTTAAAGATGATAGAAAGACTAACCTTACTTTTAAAGAGATGACGCCAATTTTTGATGTTCGTCATTATATGGATAATTATGCTAAATTAGCCGCGATTGATTTTATCAATGAAGTAACCGTTCGCTTATTTAACGATGATGATATGCCAAAAATATACTCTTATTTAATTAAAACGCTTGAATTGTTTAAACACGAAAATTTAATTCCTTGTCTTTTACTCGCTTATTTAGCGGTTTCTTTGAAATTGAACGGCTTTGGATTAAATGTTGACAGTTGTGTTATCACACATAGTAAAACTAACATTGTAGGTGTTTCTTATCTTGATGGTGGTTTAGTAAGTAAAAGTGTTTATCGGAGTGCTTGCCACAAATTGTATAGCGGTGAAAAAATAAATTTATTAAGAGCAATCTTCAAAGTTGATGCGAATAATTTAGATAAATTAGCGTATTCACGTTCCGCTATTAATGATGTTATGAACGATTTATTAATTTATACTTATGACCAAACCGGTCTTCGCTTTAAAAGCGAAAAATTAATAAATAAAGTATAATATACACTGATAGTTGGTTGACAAGATTATACGATAGTGTTGTAATATTGAGGTTCAAAAAATATGAATGACAATAAATTTTCTAAAATCGTTACCCATTTAACCACGAGTGGTTATGTGTATCCAAACTCTCAAATCTATGGTGGTTTATCTAACACTTGGGACTATGGCCCTTTAGGTGTTGAACTTAAAAACAATATCAAACGTTATTGGTGGAAGAAATTCGTTCAAGAGTCACCTTATAATGTTGGAATTGATTCTGCTATTCTTATGAATAAGAAAGTTTGGGAAGCAACTGGACATGTTACAACTTTTAATGATCCATTAATCGATTGTAAATCATGCAAGGCTCGTCACCGCGCAGACGAATTAATCAAAACTCAATTTCCTGATGTTGATACTAATAAAATGAATTTTGATGAAATAAACGAATTTATTAAAAAACACAAAGTAAAATGCCCAACATGTGGTAAGGTCGATATGTTTACCGATGTCCGTCAATTCAATATGATGTTTAAATCTCATATTGGTGTGACTGGCGACTCAACTAGTGAAGTGTATTTGCGCCCAGAAACTGCGCAAGGTGTTTTTGTAAATTTTAAAAATGTTCAACGGAGTTCACGAAAGAAAATACCATTTGGTATTTGTAATATGGGCAAAAGTTTCCGTAATGAAATTACTCCAGGTAACTTTACCTTCAGAACTCGTGAATTTGAACAACTTGAAATGGAATTTTTCTGTAAACCTGGAACTGATTTAAAATGGTTCGAATATTGGAAAAAAGAATGCCTTGATTTTATCAAGTCATTAAATATCAAAGATAAGAATCTCCGTTATCGTGATCACGAGAAAGCCGAACTTGCCTTTTATTCTAAGGCTACTACTGATATTGAATATAACTTCCCTGATATAGGTTGGGGCGAACTTTTAGGAATCGCTGACCGAACCGATTACGATTTAAAGCGCCATATGAACCATTCTAAAGAATCTTTAGAATATCTTGACCCTGAGACTAATGAAAAATACATTCCTTATTGCATCGAACCTTCAATGGGTGTTGATCGTTTAATGTTAATGATTATGATGGATTCTTATGATGAAGAAAAATTAGAGGACGATACTCGTATCGTTATGCACATTAAGCCAGCATTAGCGCCTTATAAAGTTGCAATCCTTCCATTAAGTAAACAGTTAAGCGAGAAGGCTAAAGAAGTTTTTAGTAAGTTAGCAAAAAAACATATGTGTGTCTATGATGAAACTGGTAGTATAGGAAAAAGATATCGTCGAGAAGATGCAATTGGTACACCATACTGCGTAACTATTGATTTTGATACCGCTAAAGATGAAACAGTAACTATCCGTGAACGTGATAGTATGAAACAAATTCGTTTAAAAATAAACGAAGTGGATGCGTATATTTTAGAACACACTAGTTTCTAATATAAATAACATAAGAGGGACTATGCTCGATAAATCATTGATTGACGAAATTAGTAAAAAGGCTGACATTGTTACCGTGGTCGGTTCATATCTTAACCTTGTTAAAAAAGGAAGAATGTATGTCGCCTTGTGCCCGTTCCATGATGATTCAAATCCAAGTTTGCAAGTTAATCCGGAACGCAACACCTTTCATTGTTGGGTTGATGGCCATAGCGGTAACGCGATTTCGTTTGTTATGCAGTATGAGCATGTCAATTTTATTGAAGCCGTTAAAAAAGTGGCGGATATCATCGGTTATGACGACCCACGTCTTCACGAAAAAACATATGTGAAAAAGATTGATGACAATCTTGTCCCGTTGATTAAATGTATCGATGATTTAAATTTATTTTATGAATATTCCTTAACTAGCGAGGAAGGTAAAGATGCGATTGATTATTTAAATAAAAGGCATATATCATCCGAAGCAATTAAGAAATTTCACATCGGTTATTCACTAAAAGACGGAATTAAAACAATTAAATTTTTACAAAGTAAAGGTCATTCATTAAAAACAATCGAAGATATTGGTGTCACTACAAACTTGGGCGAAAATACACATGACAACAATCAGGGGCGTCTTACTTTTGCCCTATTAGATAACGTAGGCCAAGTTGTTGGCTTTTCTGCTCGACATTTAAATGATGGTGATGGTCCTAAATATGTTAATTCACCTGAGACAAAACTTTTTACTAAAGGAAAAATTTTTTATAACTTTTATCAAGCAAAAGATATCGCTAAGAACGAAAGGTGCATTTATTTATTAGAAGGTTTTATGGATGTTATTGCACTTGATAAAATTGATGTTAATAACGCTATTGCTTTAATGGGTACCGCTTTAAGTAAAGATCATATCCAAGTTTTGAAAAAACTTAATGTTGAAGTTCGCCTCTGTTTAGATGGAGACCTTCCTGGTCAAGAAGCAAGTATGCGCATTTTACCTTTATTATTAAATAACAATATTGAAACACGGATTGTCAACAATTTAAACGACGAGCGTGATCCGGATGAAATTCTTAATGAAAACGGGGCTGATGCATTAAAGAAATATCTTAATAATTTATTAAGCCCGTTTGATTTTATTATCAACTTCTACAAGAACAGTAAAAAGCTAGATACGGCCGAGGAAAAGAAAAAGTTGATTGCTCGCTTCTTGCCATTACTATTAGCAACTAATAGTCAGCTTGAATTTGATGATTATATTTATAAATTAGCGGATGTAACCGGTTTTTCATTTAACGCTATCAAAAAAGCCGTTGCCAATGCACGCAATAAAAAAACTAACAATGAAATTGAAATTGATGAAGGAGTTAATCCGAGCAATCTTATTTCAATCTTCCATCCCGAGCGAAAAGAACTTCGTCGTTTAGAAAAAGCTGAACGCGAGATTCTTTACCACATGTTGACAAAAGAAGATGCAATAACTTTCTACGAGAAAAATATCGAATATTTTTATACCGATATATATCGTGATATTGCTAATTATATTTTAGACTATCGCTCGCGTAACTCGGGAATTAATTTAAGCGGACTTATCAGCGATATCGAAATGAAAGGTGCGACAAATAAGGAAAAAGTTAAACAAGAATTAAATAATTTAATTAACGAAAAGATTCATTTAAAATTTTCGAATAAATTGCTTAATAATTGTCAGAAAGTCATTGAGAAAGAAAAGAAGATTATATATCGAAAGGAGAAGATTGCAAAAGCAACTGAGGGAAAGACAGAAGAGGAAAAAGCAAGAATTATTGCCGATACTCTTCGAGTAGATAAAAAATAAGGAGAATAATATGGGAAAGAAAGTAAAAAAGATTAAGGTAAAGGTGACGACGAAGAAGACCGCCAAGGCTATCAAAAAGGTAGCAAAGAAAGCGACTAAGAAAGTCAAACCGGTTACCAGTAAAGAAGATAAGGTTAAACTCAAAAAAGCGCTTAAAACAGCCAAAAAAGATGTGAAGGCTATTAAGAAGGCCTCGAAAAGCGAAAAAGCAAAAATCAAAGATGCCATCAAAAAGGTTAAACGCAACGATGACGATGAAGAAGATGATGAAAAAATAGTTGAATTAGAGCGCATCAAAGAAAAATATCTTAAGATTGCTAAGAAAGAGGGTTCAATTGCCCAAGAAGATATTATGGATGCGGTTGAACCGCTTGATTTAAGCGAAGACGAACTAGAAGATTTATTAAATTTCTTTAAAAAGAAAAAGGTAAAGGTCGACACCAACGAAGAAGAAGCTGAAGACATCGATGAATCAGAATTTTTAGGCGACGAAGCAGACCTTGAAAAAGAAATGAACGAGGATGAACTTGATGTTGATGATGATAATGAATATCAAGAGGAAAAAAATGAATACGAGGAAATTGCAAAAAGTTTAAAGGATTTAAATGCCTTAGCGAGTGGCGAAATTAAATCCACCGATTCAGTCAAAGTTTATTTAAAAGAAATTGGCCGTGTTGGTCTATTATCCGGTCGTGATGAAGAGATTGAATTGGCAAAAAGAATTGCTAAAGGTGGGAAAGATGCCGAAGAAGCTAAGCACGAATTAATTAATGCTAACCTTAGGTTAGTTATTTCGATTGCTAAGCATTATGTCGGTCGAGGAATGCATTTCTTGGATTTAATTCAAGAAGGCAATCTTGGCTTAATGAAAGCGGTTGATAAATTCGATTATTCAAAAGGTTTTAAGTTTTCAACTTATGCAACTTGGTGGATTCGTCAAGCTATTACACGTGCAATTGCTGACCAAGCACGCACAATTCGAATCCCTGTTCATATGGTCGAAACTATTAATAAAATTACAAGAGTTCAACGTCAGTTAGTTCAAGAACTAGGTCGCGATCCTACGGCTGAAGAAATTAGTGAAAAGTTAGATGGAAGCATTTCGCCAGAACGTTTAAGAAAAATTCAAATGATTGCACTCGAACCCGTTTCTTTAGAAACGCCAGTTGGCGAAGAAGATGAGTCACACTTAGTGGACTTTGTTGAAGACAAACAAAATGTTTCGCCTAATGAATTTACAACTAAGTCGCTTTCTAAAGATGCATTATTTATGGTTCTTGGTGAACTTTCAGAAAGAGAAGAAAGAGTCTTAAGGCTCCGCTACGGGCTAGATGACAATAAACCACGCACCCTTGAAGAAGTCGGTCGCGAGTTCGCGGTAACGCGTGAACGTATTCGTCAAATTGAAGCCAAAGCTTTGAAAAAGCTCCGTTCACCAATGAGAATTAAAAAATTAGGTGACTATCGAATTCCTACCAATGGCAAATAGAATCGATGCGCTAGCTAGTCTTGTTCCAAAAAACTCAATCGTTGCTGATATAGGTACCGACCATGCGTATTTAATTATCAATTTACTATTAACTAAGAAGATACGATACGCATACGCGATTGATAACAAGACCGGGCCAATTAATAACGCTATTTATAATATTAAAAAAAATAATTTGTCAGACAAATGTAAAATAATAAAAGCCGACGGTTTGGATTTTAAGGTTACAAAAGACATCAACGTTTTAGTATTAGCGGGGTTGGGTGGTAGCAATATCGTTCAAATAATTGACAAAGGTAAAAGTAAACTTAAATACATTAAATATATTGTCACCGATGCTCACCGTGATAACGAAAAAGTTCAAGAATATTTATTAAATTTAGGGTTTAAAATCAATCAATCAATTGATATAATTGATAAGAAGAAAAAATATCATTTAGTTCAATATGCAAACAAGTAAATTAATCTATCATCTTCGTAAATGGTATCCCAAAAGTGTTGGTTACCCTGGCGATTTTATCGGTCTACAAACCGGCAAATTTAAAAAAGAAACTAACACCGTTTTACTGTGCCTTGATTTTGACACCGATGTTTTTAACAAAATTAAGAATGAAAAAATCGATTTAATTTTAACGCATCATCCATTAATTTATGGGAAGCGAAAAGAAGTGTTAGAAGCCGATCATGTTAAGCGTGCGCTAGTAAAGAGAGTCGATAAACTAAAGATTCCTGTTTATAGTATGCATACAAATTTTGATGCCGGTGTAGATGGGATGAACGACAATCTCGCTAAAGCAATTGGTTTAAAAAATATTAAACCACTCAAATCTGATCCTATGTTTCGTGGCGGTAATTTAAAAGAAGCAATGGAAGTTAACACCTTCGCACGCTATGTAAAAAAGGCTCTGAATTTACCATCTCTTTATCTAATAAACCGTGGTAAAAAAATGGTAAAGAAAGTCGCTATTTGTGGAGGCGCGGCCGGTGGCTGCTTTAAAATGGCACAAGATGAAGGATATGACATATTTATAAGCGGTGATGCTCCTCATCACATTCGTCATGATGTAAATTGTTATCAATTTAATTATTTAGAGATTTGGCACGAAGCCGAACAAATCTTTATTCCAGTAATAGCACGTCGTTTAAGAACGCTCGACAAAAAAATAAAAATAATTATGGTCAGTCAACCATATCCAAAAGTTTTATAAAGAAAAGGAATTACCAAGTCTCATCTAACTTGACTTTAATCTTCATAGTTTCGTTTAATGGAGTAGAGGCACCGGAAATAATTGCACACTTTTGGCAACCTTTAATCTTATCAAGCAATAGATCAATATCATATTCATTGAGAATGTGATATATCTTTAGAGTCGAAAAATGTTTTTTGGCTACTTCGTATAATTTTTTAGTGTTACTAGAATTTTTGCCACCAACGATGAAAACTACATCAACATCATTTGGGAGTTTTTTAATCGCTTCCTGCCTCGCTTTGGTTTCATAGCATATTTCTTTTTGAAATATCGCATTCGGAAATATTTCTTTTATTTTATTAAAAATATTTTCAAGCTCGTAAATAGATAAAGTTGTTTGTGAACTAACGAAAGGGGTTTTATCAGTGATGTGTTTCTTCATGTCATCCATAATGTCTTGAAATAAATGCACTTTTTTATCTATTGATAACATAGCAATTGTTTCTGGATGATTAGGGGTGCCAACGTAAATTACTTCACGCCCAGATGCAATTGCTTTTTTAATATTTTGGGCGCTCAAGTCAACAATAGGGCAAGTAGCGTCAAGAAATACAATCTTTTTATTTGTTAATAAAGTTTCCAATTTTTTATCATGGCCGTGGGCGGAAAATATTACTATTGATTCTTGAGGAATCTTTTTAATCTTTTCTTCGCTGCTAATCTTATCTTCCAAACAAATAATTCCGTATTTTTTTAAATCATTAGTAACCGTCTCGTTGTGAACAAGCGCGCCTAACACATAACAATCTTTTTTTGGATATTTCTTTTTAAAAGAAAGAGACAAGGCAATCGCACGTGAGACTCCTTGACAATAACCGCTCGGATTCGACAAATATGTTTTCACACTTATATTTTACCAAAAATAAAAATGGTTATAATAATAAAGTATGGGAAGTTTTAAAGCGTTCGCACTTAGCAATACAATGATTGAAAGTCTAACCCGCCAAGGTTATCTTTCATCATCACCAATCCAAAGTCTAGTCATTCCAAAAGCGCTAAAAGGTTTAAATTTAGTGGTTAAAAGCGAAACCGGAAGCGGGAAGACTCACGCCTACTTAATTCCCTTACTTAATAAACTTGAGGGTCTAAATCGCGCTAATTTGCATGCAGTGGTAGTGGCACCTACTAACGAACTTGCTCGACAAATTTTTGTTTTCACGCGTATGTTTAAACGCGAGTATTTCGATATTAAAGTAAGACTTCTCACTAGTGAAACAAGCGAGAAAGGAAATATATCCGGCTTATCAATTACGCCTAATTTAGTAATAGGTACACCTGGAAGATTAACTTCATTGTTTAAAAAAGGATATTTACCATCAAAAAAAGTTACTACATTAGTTTTGGATGAAGCGGATATGTTGCTCGAATTAGATTATTTTAATGATATTGATTATTTGGTCACTTTATTTAATAAACCACAAATTATGATCTTCTCGGCAACCATAAAAGACAATCTACAAAATCGAATTAACAAATATATTGGTGCTGATTACGAAATAACTAGTGATACTAAAAAAACCACAAGCGAATTAGTCAGCCACTATTTAGTTAACATTCATCATCAGAACATAAACGAAGCTGTTTTATCTTTTATTAAAATAAAACAACCATATTTTTTAATAATATTCGCAAGTAACAAAAACGAAGTTAATAGTTTATACAACTATTTAAAACAAAATAAATATCATGTCATTAAAATTACCGGAGATTTGTCTGACCGCGAAAGGCGAGCGGCAGTGAAACGGATTAATAATGATGAATTTCAAATTGTTGTTGCAAGCGACTTATTAAGTCGTGGCATAGATTTTAAAAACGTAACCGATGTTTTAAGTGTTAACTTACCGAGTGATTTAACTTATTACCATCATCGCGCAGGTAGAACAGGTCGCTTTAACAAGAGGGGGAATTCATATGTTTTTTATAATGTTGATACTGTTAAATCGATTTTGTCGTTAATGAATCAAGGTGTTAAATTTGACTATCTATCATTAAAAAATAACGAACTTACCTCTGGTAAACCGATTATCAAAACTTTCAAACACCAAAGGAAAGAAAGCGATGAATTAATGCGAGACATTAAAAAAGCAAAATACGAAAATAAGGGAAATAGAGTAAAACCAAATTATAAAAAGAAAGTTCAAAAGGCTATTCAAAAAGTTAAACAGAAGTATCGGCGTGATATGATTAAAAAAGACATTCAACGTCAAAAGGTTGAACGCTATAAAAAAGAGGCGAGAGAAAAATATTATGAATAATATTTATTTAGGTAGTCACATTAATTTAAGCGCACCAGATTATTATTTAGGAACAGTAAGAGATGCACTTCAAATGAATGAGAATTGCTTCATGTTTTATACTGGCGCACCACAAAACACAATCCGAAAACCAACTAATCAATTAAAAATTGATGAAGGACGAAAACTTCTATTGGAAAGCGGAATCAACGAAAGTAAAATTGTTATTCATGCGCCCTATATCATTAACTTAGCTAATACAACTAATGTTAAGACGCGCGAACTAGCCATAAGTTTTTTAAAAGAAGAATTGAAACGGGCTAACGATTTTCATGTGAAAACTTTAGTTTTACACCCCGGAAGTCATGTTGGAGTCGGCCTTGAAATAGGTATCAAAGCTATTATTGATGGATTAAACGAAGTATTAAATCACGATACATCTGAGGTGAGAATCGCCCTTGAAACAATGGCAGGTAAAGGAAGCGAAGTTGGAGCAAATTTTGCTGATCTTAAAAAGATCATTGATGGTGTTAACAAAAAAGACCGCGTTGGCGTTTGCCTAGACACTTGTCATATTAACGATGCTGGTTATGATGTTAGCGATATTGATAATGTTCTTAATCAATTCGATCAAATCATCGGCTTAGATAAATTATTAGTCATTCATATTAATGACTCGATCAACAATAAAGGCGCTCACAAAGATCGTCACGCCAACATTGGAGTGGGGTTAATTGGTTTTAACACTTTGTGTCAATACGTTCATCACCCACGTTTAATGGATATACCAAAGATTCTTGAAACTCCATGGATAAACGAAAAACCTCCTTACAAGGAGGAAATCGAAATGCTTCGTTCAAAAAAGTTTAATCCTGATTGGGCTTATAAATTATAATTTTTTTAATTCTTTTACTAAGGTGTTAAAAGCATCTTCGTGCTTAATTTTCTTGATTGGTTTTCCTTTTTTAAAAAGGACCCATTCATGACGACCGCCGGCTAATCCGATATCGCATTCTTTCGCCTCACCAGGACCGTTTACCACACAACCCATAATAGCCACCTTTTTATTAATGTGATTAGTTTCTAAATATTTTAAAACCTTTTCAGCAAGCGGAATTAAATCCACTTGAGTACGTCCACAAGTTGGACAAGAAATTAAAGTGGGGTAGTTAGGATATAAACCAACATCATGAAGCAATCTTTTTGCGACAATAATTTCTTCTCGAGGGTCATTACTTAATGAGATACGAATGGTATTCCCGATTCCATTAATCAATAATGGAGATAACGCCGCTACACTACGAATAACGCCGACTTCACTCGGCCCTGCTTCGGTAATGCCAAGGTGAAGAGGATAATTAAAAGTCTTACTAGCCATCATATAAGCGTCAACTGTATCTTTTACGTTACTTCCTTTTAAGGAAATAACAATATTTCTAAAACCTAAATCTTCAAAAATTTTAACGTGCTTTTTTGCACTTTTAACTAAGTTAACTGCGTTAGATTTTTTACCAATGGTTTTATCTAGTGAACCTGAATTAACGCCAATTCGAATAGCGACTTTCTTCTTTTTCGCAACCTCGATAATTTTCTTAATTCGATCAGTGCTACCAATATTTCCCGGATTAATTCTAATTGCGTCAGCGCCACTATTCATAGCCTCAATCGCTAAACGATAGTCAAAATGTATATCAGCTACTAAAGGAATACCAATCCTTTTTTTAATTTCTTTAATTGCTCGAGCGTCTTCTAAATCAAGAACGCTAATGCGCATTAAATCTGCACCAAGTTTAGCGCATTCGTTGATTTGTTTACTCACCGCGCTAATATTACTTGTTTTAACATTGCACATTGACTGAATTAAAACGCGCGTTGATTTGCCGATTGACAAATTTCCAACATTTACTTTGATGGTATCAGTACGTTTCATATAATATTTTTAAGCAAATTTTTCGGCAACACGAATAGCGATTTTAACCATATCTTTTAAACCACGCGCTCTTTCATCGGGAGACAAAACACCAGATTTTTGAAAATGATCAGCAACGGTAAACATGGATAACGCTCTTTTTCTTAAAACAGCAGCATTACAATATAGAGCATAGCTCTCCATCTCGCAGCCGAGAACGCCAATTCTTTCCCACGGTTTCCACCATGGAGTTTTATTATCAGTCGAAAAATGATAAAAGCGTCCTTCACTAAAAATATTACCTACATGAACTTTGGCTTTTGATTTTTTTGCCTCATCAACAGCGGTTCTTAAGACTTCAAAATCAGCTCCGGCACTATATGTGCCACCTAAATTAAAATCGGTCATCCAATTAAAATCAGTGCTGGCTGTTTGAGC
>JAKSVA010000002.1 GCA_024408435.1 Bacilli bacterium | reverse complement strand
GCTGGAACTACTAACTTAGAGTGGCAAGAATTTAAATTCTTATGTGATCAATATCATGTTGATATTAAAAAGCCGTGGAAGAGTTTAACTAAACGACAACAAGATATTTTATTAAATGGCAGTGACAAACCATTTAAATATACCCTTACTTCTAGTAGTGGTAATAAAACTAATCACAATGGATATATTGAAGGCATTAAACGAAAAATTGAACGCCTTTATAACGACACTGGTAGTGAGTGGATGAGTGATTATTATATGACCTATATGCGTGATACTGTTTGTACGACTTGCGGTGGAGCGCGCTTAAACAAAGAAGCCTTAGCGGTTAAAATTAACAACTTAAACATTTACGAAGTTACGTGTTTATCAATTGAAGATTTAAAGAAATGGTTAGATAATCTTGATCATGTTCTTACTAAAACCGAAAAAGAAATTGGCGAACAAATTATTAAAGAAATTAAAAACCGGGTTAGTTTCTTACTTGATGTCGGATTAAGTTATTTAACTTTATCAAGAATGGCGATGACTTTAAGTGGCGGCGAAAGCCAACGAATTCGTTTAGCCACCCAAATTGGTAGTAAACTTTCTGGTGTTATTTATGTCCTTGACGAACCAAGTATTGGTTTACATCAACGCGACAATCAAAAATTAATTAACTCGCTTAAGAGTATGCGTGATTTAGGCAACACTCTTATCGTGGTTGAGCACGATGAAGAAACAATGCTAGCGAGTGATTATATCGTTGATATTGGTCCTCGCGCTGGAGCGCATGGTGGTGAAGTTGTCTATGCTGGTGATGTGAATGGAATCAAAAAATGTAAGAACTCTTTAACGGGAAAATATTTATCACGAGAATTAAAAATTGATACACCAAAAACAAGAAAGAAAGGTAATGGTCGCTATTTAGAGATTAAAGGAGCGAAGTGCCATAATCTTAAGGGGATTGATGTAAAAATTCCCTTAGGAACCTTTACGGCGATTACTGGTGTTTCGGGATCAGGCAAATCAACTCTTATTAATGAGACATTAGCGAAAGCGGTAAAAAAAGCTTTAACGGGTGAAGATACTTTCCCAGGTGAGCATAAAGAAATTAAAGGCCTTGGCCATGTTGATAAATTAATCCAAATTACTCAAGAACCAATTGGTCGTACGCCAAGAAGTAACCCTGCGACTTATACTAAAGTGTTTGATGATATTCGTGAATTATTTGCAGAAACAATTGAAGCAAAAGCCAAGGGCTTTGATAAAGGTCGCTTCTCATTTAATATTCCTGGTGGCCGTTGCGAAAATTGTTGGGGTGATGGGGTAAAAAGAATCCCAATGAATTTCTTACCTGATGTTTATGTAAAATGCGAAGAGTGTGGTGGCAAGCGCTATAACGAAGAAACCTTAAGCGTAACTTATAAAGGGAAAAACATTTATGATGTTTTAGAGATGACTGTTGAAGAAGCACTAGCGTTTTTTGTGAATCGCCCAAAGATCTTACAAAAAATTCAAACGCTTTATGATGTTGGGCTTTCTTATATTAAACTTGGGCAAATCGCTACGACTCTTTCAGGTGGCGAAGCCCAACGAATTAAGTTAGCTTATGAATTACAAAAGCGTGCGACAGGTAAAACGCTTTTCATCCTTGATGAACCAACAACTGGTTTACATACTGATGATGTTAAACGTTTAATTAATGTTTTACAAAGAATTGTCGCTAACGGTGATACAGTCGTGGTGATTGAGCATAACCTTGATATGATTAAAGTTGCGGATTACATTATTGATTTAGGTCCAGAGGGTGGTAATAAAGGTGGCGAAGTAATCGCCACTGGTACTCCTGAAGAAGTAGCGACGGTAAGTAAATCTTATACTGGTCAATTCCTTAAACGAATCCTAAATCGCTAAATTATTGTTATCTTTTTAAATTATGCTAATATCTAAATACACTGATTATGGTTTTGCTTTGGATTTCTGTCATCTTATGTGCCTTCGCAATTGGATTCTTTTTTTATCAATTTTATCAATTTAAAAAAGCCCGTGATTTAACTGCCTTTAATAAACACTTTTTATTAGTATTCATCGAGAGTTTAGCCTGTTTTACTCTTTTTAGTATTACGGCTGGATTTGGTATTAAAATGTGGAATAATTACCAGATGAGTGGTGGCCATATGGCGATGTTATTTTTCGGTTGTTTATTTTTCGGTGTGTCATTCATGGGCATTTTGGAAGCTTTTACGCTTTATTTTTATAAAACTAATTTAGATGCAAAAATCCGTAAAATTATTAAAACAACTATGTTGTGTCTAATCCCGTTTGCGGTGATTGGTTTATTTATGAGTCTTGATGTTTACGCCTATTATATTCCTGAAGGCGGCTTCCCTTTTATTAGTGGCATTAGTTTTACTAATCATGGGATTGTTTTACAAAGAGGGACAGGTGTAGAAGGCTTTACCATTAAGTGGTACGCTCTTTGTATTTTATCTGGCGCCTTAGTAACATACTTTGTTTGTGATCATCATTTTTATCAAGAATATAAACGTCATGGTTTAGTAGATACAATGTTTGTATTAGTGTTCTTAATGGGTATCTTAGGCGCCCGTGTTTGGTATTGTTTTGTCTTAGATCGTTCAACTGATTTTTGGGATTTTAGTGGTGGTGGTTTAGCGATTATGGGTGGTGTATTATTTGGAGCCGTAAGCGGAATTATTTTCTTAATCTTGTTCCGTCGCTATATTAATTTACGTCATGCGATGGATTTAATTTTACCCGCCGTATTAATCGCACAAGCGATTGGCCGTTGGGGTAATTTTTGTAACCAAGAAGTATATGGTTCAATGACATTTGATCCATCAACGGTTTGGTGGTTACCGCAATTTATTGTTCGACAAATGACTATTAATGGAATGATGCATTTACCATTATTCTTGATTGAATGTATTACTAACTTAGCAGGTTATTTTATTATCGTCTACGCGATTGGTAAAGGTCTTAAAAAACATTTATCAAACGGTGATTTATTCTGCTTATATATCGTTTGGTATGGTTTAACAAGAGTCGTTCTTGAACCACTAAGGGATAGTTCATTCGAATATAATAATAGTTTGATTACCGCTTGGATTATGTTCGGTGGTGGACTCGCTGGGATTCTTGGTCTTCATCTTTATGATTATTTTCGGTGGGGAAAAAGAACATTTATCATCAAAGATGATCCACGCCTAAATAATCCAAGAAACCCTTATTATCAAAAACCAGTAGAAATTAAAAATAATTATGAAAGACACTAATTCTTTTGCGAAAACCGTTAAAGAAGAGATTGTGAGTCAAAACTATCAAGATGATAGATTACTCGCTATCTTATCCTCTTTTACTAGGGTAAACGGCTCATTATTAATTAAGCATAAAAAAATGAGTGTTCAACTAAGAATTGAAAATTCAAAGATTGCCAAATTTATTTATGCCGCTTTCCAAAGAATCTTTCAGATTAAACCAAATATTTCTTACTTAAAAAAGAATAACCTTAACAAGAACACTTGTTATTTAATTAATCTTGATGATGAAAAGATTTTAGAGAAACTCCACATTAATTTTTTAGGTAATAAAGTTGATAATTATTTTGCTGGTAATAAAGAAAAAATTAGTGGTTATTTAGCCGGTAGTTTTCTTGCAAGTGGTTCAGTTAATTCTCCACGTAGTAGCAATTACCACCTTGAGGTTTCTCTCAATGATTATGAGTACGCTAAATCATTTGTTAGTTTAGTGAAAAAATATAAAGAAGTTGTTTTTAATCTAAAGATTACTAAACGCCGCGATAAATATATTGTTTATTTAAAAAGAAGCGATCAAATCGTGAATTTTTTAGTTCTAATTGGCGCAACTAATGCTTGTTTATATTTTGAAGACACTAGAGTGGGTCGTGATTTTGATAATATGACTAATCGTTTAAGTAATCTTGATACAGCGAATTATCAAAAAACGATTAAAGCAGCAAAAAATGATATTAAAATCATTAACAAATTAATTAAGAAAAACGGACTCGCTAATTTAGGTAATGACAAAGTCATTTTATTAGCAACATTAAGAATAAAATATCCGGATGACACATTAGAAAATTTAGCAGAAAAAATGAGTGATGAATTAGGAGATGTTGTTACTAAAAGTAACATCAATCACATTCTTCGGGCCTTTCGTGAAGAAGGAAAAAATTTATGAAATTAACTCTTTCTCTTCAGTTTGGGATGCGCGTGCGTTATCTTCGCGAGCGGCGTCATTTATCACAAGAAGCTCTAGCGCTCGAAACAAACCTTAGTAAAAATTATATTAGTGATATTGAATGCGGTCGAAGAAATCCAACCTTGAAAGTAATGAATAAAATCGCCAAGGGGTTACGGGTTGATTTAGCGACTCTCCTTTTAGGAGTAGGTGATAAAAATAAGTAAGAAATTTTCTCGTGCGCACGAAGGCGAGTAGGAAATTAACTAATAAAAACCGAAATCGGTTTTATTAGTTTTCTTTACATTTTTTACCCCGTGAGATATTCTATTTACTGAATAATGCAAACGCCAATGATCGTTATTGAGCCGACTGATTCGGCGATTAAAATTGTGGTTGGTTATGTTGTTGAACATGAACCAATTGTTTTATATGCGACCATTAAGTCGATTCATGATTTAATTAAAAACGGAAACATTGTTGACATTAAATCTTTATCGAATGTTTTGAAAAATATTTCGCATGTCGAAGACAAACGCGCTCGTGTTCGTTTTGCTATCCGTAGCGCAGTTTTACTTTTACCACCGGTTGGTTTGGAAATTTATGAAGATAAGAAGATGACTTCAGTTATTTCTAACGATAGCAAAATTCAACCAATTGATTTATCAAATATTTTCGCGATGATTCGTAAAAGCAAGATTAAAAAAGACAATAGTTTTGTTGATATTATCCCGATTGTCTATTACTTGTCGGATGGCATAGCTACCAATAAACTGCCACTTGGGCGTATTAGTGATTATTTGGGTATGAAAGCAATTATCTATACTTTGCCTGACAAACTTTTTAAAGGCTACAAAGCTAGTTTAGAATCCGCTGGTATTAAAGTAAAAAAATGTGTAATTGCACCTTGTGCGATTGCTCATTTATTGGCTCACGAAAAGGAAACACCAGCTGCTTATTTATATGTTGATGTCGGTAGTACTTATACGAGTATTTCGCTAATTTCAAAAACTTATGTTTATAACTCTTCCTACTTCGCTATCGGTGGAGATGATTTAACAAATGCAATTAGTGAAACTTTTCGTATTGATGTTAAAGAAGCTGAAAAATTAAAACGACGTTATGGTTATCAAACACGTTTGATTTCGTTTAATCCAACTATTTGTAACGCTAAGACTAGCGATGGGCAAGAAGCACTTTATACTGTTCAGGATTTAAATCGAGTGATTAAAGATTATCTTGATAATTACATCTATGCATTTGATACCTGTCTAAGTAAATTGTTGTCAGCATATCCTGAGAACAAACGGAACTTCCCGATTATCTTTGGTGGAGCAGCAAGTCGTTTAGATGGCTTTTTAACATTTGTTAAAACCAAATATCCGAACCACGATATTCGACAAATTCCTTTAAAAATTGTTGGCGCTCGGCACGAAAAGTATTTAAATTGTATAGGGGCGCTATTAGCTGCATCTAGTTATATGGGTTCATCAGAAAACAATCGTTTAAATAATGCAAATAATCAATCTAACCTTGATAAGTTAAGCGCGAATAAAGGAGCAAACAATGGTGCAAGATAACTTAGGCATGGCTGCCGCGAGAATTGTTGTCATTGGTATCGGTGGTGCTGGTAGTAACGCGGTCAATCGGATGATTGATGAAGTCGGTGAAACTGCGCCAGTTGAATTTTATGTGATGAATACTGATATTCAATCTTTGCTTGGTTCAAAAGTTATTCCATCGCATCAATTTGTTTTAGGCCGTGAACTAACGAACGGCTTAGGAGCTGGTGGCGATCCTGATATTGGTCGCCGCTCGGCCGAAGCAAGTGCAGAAGAAATTCGTAACATTGTTCGCGGAGCGAATATGGTCTTTTTGGCTGCTGGTATGGGTGGTGGTACTGGGACTGGGGCAACGCCAGTTGTCGCTAAGATTTGTAAAGAAGAAAAAGCGTTAACTGTCGCCATTGTTACTCGCCCATTTGGTTTTGAAGGTAAACAAAGAATTAAGAAATCAATTGCCGGTTTAAATGCTTTAAAAGAAGCAGTCGATTCTATTATCATTGTCTCTAACGATAAACTTTTAATGGAAAAAGGTAACGAAGTTATTTCAAACGCTTTCCTAGAAAGTGATCGCGTTTTAGCGCAAAGCGTTAAAACTATTGTTGATTTAATTACCGTACCGGGAATCATTAATCTTGATTTTGCCGATATTCGTAATACTTTACAAGATTCAGGTGTCGCTTTAATTGGTTATGGAATGGGCGAAGGCCCAACAAAAGCAATTGATGCTGCAACAGCAGCGATTAATTCGCCACTTCTTGAAACACCTATTACTGGCGCTCGTCGCGCTATTTGCGCAGTCACATGTGGAGCAAACGTTTCTTTATATGAAGCGCAAGAATGTGTTAATCACATTATTGAAGAAGCCGGTAATGCTGTTGATGTTAAATTAGGCGTTTCGATTAATGACCAGTTTTCTGATCAAATTATTGTGAGTATTATTGCAAGTGACTTTCCGGAAGAATATGATTTAACTAATAAAGAAGAGGATGAGGAAAACGAGGATAACGAAGTTAAACTTAAACCACAAGAGATAAAACCAATAAGCGAAACAAAAGACGAGGAAGAAAAAGAAGAGGACATTTTACCTGGATTCCTCAAGAATAAAAATATTGAGTAAAATTATGGAATTTAAAAATACGCTATTAATGCCAAAGACTAATTTTGAAATGAGAGGCAACTTGATTAACAAGGAGCCAGTTTTAGTCAAGAAGTGGCAAGACGAAAAACTTTATGAAAGAATGCTTAAAAATCGCCAGGGAGCAAAACCGTTTATTCTTCATGATGGTCCACCATATGCGAATGGTAACATTCACTGTGGTCACATGCTTAATCGTTTACTAAAAGATTTTGTTGTTCGCTATAAATCGATGCAAGGTTTTTATACACCATTTGTTTTAGGCTGGGATACTCATGGTTTACCAATTGAAAATCAGGTTATTAAAAGTGGGGTTAATCGGAAAACGACTCCAGTCGTGGAGTTTAGAAAGAAATGTCGTGAGTATGCTCTAAAGCAAGTGGCAAATCAAAAAGAACAAATTCGGCGCTTAGGAGTAGTTGGTGATTATGACCATCCTTACCTTACCTTAAGTAAGGAATATGAAGCACGGCAAATTGAAGTATTTAAAGAAATGGCTTTGAAGGGTTATATATATAAAGGATTAAAGCCGGTATATTGGAGTCCATCAAGCGAATCCGCTTTAGCGGAATCAGAAATCGAATATTATGATGTTGAATCTTATTCGATTTATGTCGCCTTTAAGATTAAAGATAAAAAGAATAAATTTAAAGAAGATGCTTCGTTTATCATTTGGACAACTACACCATGGACGATTCCTGCTAACTTAGCGATTTGTTTAAATGCGAAATTTATCTACGGCTTATATAAGACTGATAAAGGTAACTTTATCTTCTTAGCAGAATTTAAAGATCAATTAAGTAAAATTTTAGGTTTTAAAGAAATTGAAGAACTTAAAACTTTTGAAGGTAAAGAATTAGAAGGCTTAGTGGCCGCTCATCCATTGTATAATCGCGATTCGATTATTATTCTAGGCGATCATGTCACTAACGATGCTGGCACAGGTTGTGTTCATACGGCACCTGGGCATGGTCTTGACGACTATATTGTCGGAACAAAATATGGTCTAAAACCATATTGTCCAGTTGATTCACGTGGCTATCTTGATGAAACGACTGGAGAATTTAAAGGTTTATTTTATGAAGAGGCAAACGAAAAAGTTATTGCTGCTTTAACAAAAGTTAATGCCCTTTTAAAAGTAAATAAATTTAAGCATTCTTATCCACACGATTGGCGGACGAAGAAACCATTAATCTTCCGTGCGACACCGCAATGGTTTTGTTCAATTAAGCCAATTAAAGAAAAACTCCTTAAGGAAATTAAAGATATTAAATGGTATCCAGCTTGGGGTGAACAAAGAATGCACAATATGATTGAAGAAAGAAATGACTGGTGCATTTCGCGCCAAAGAATTTGGGGTGTACCATTACCAATTATTTATTGTGAAGATAAAACGCCTATTATGGATGCAAAAGTTTTTGATCATATCATTAAACTTTTCAAAGAAAATGGTAGTGATATTTGGTACATCAAAGAAGCCAAAGATTTATTGCCTGCCGGTTATCAAAATAAACATTCACCACATGGCGAGTTTACTAAAGAAGTTGATATTATGGATGTGTGGTTTGATAGTGGTAGTAGTTGGAATGGCGTTCTTAAAGAACGAAAGATTAATTATCCTGCTGATTTATATCTAGAAGGCAATGACCAATATCGTGGTTGGTTTAACTCTTCTTTAATTATTTCAAGTATTGTTAGTGGGGAGCCGTCTTTTAAAACATGTGTTACTCATGGTTTCGTTGTTGACGAAAATTGGGATAAGATGTCTAAATCAAAAGGTAATGGTATTGATCCTAACAAAGTTGCTAATCAATATGGCGCCGATATTTTACGTCTATGGGCCGCGAGTGTTGACTTTAAAGAAGATGCGCGAATTAGTGAATCAGTAATTAAACAGATTAGCGATATGTATCGCAAAATCCGTAACACCTTCCGTTTCTTGCTAGGAAATTTGGTGGATGGTGATTTAAGTAAGCCGTTTAATCCTGAAAAAGATCATGTCAACAAATTTGCAAAGCAAGATATCTTTAATTTAGGTATGCTTGAATATGTGAAAAATAAAGTTATTGAACTTTATGATAAGTATGCATTTAACCAAGCGTTAAGCGTTATCAATAACTATATTGTTATTTTCCTTTCACGGATGTATTTAGATTATTCGAAAGATATTTTGTATTGTGAAAAAAGAGATTCTTTAAGACGGAGACAAGTGCAGACTGTTCTTTATGAAATCACTTATACTTTATTAAGATTATTAACCCCCATCCTTCCATTCACGATGGAAGAGGTGAATAATAATCTTCCTTTCCATAGTAAGGATAATCCTAATCTTTATGATTTCCCTGAGCACACGGAAGTTTTTGTTAAAAATAATATCGATATTTATAACACCGCTGAAAAGATTAATCGTGAGATTGGTAATGAAATTTATCAAAAATTAGAAGACCTTCGTAAGAAAGGCGAAATTGGTAGTAACCAAGAAGCTGATGTATATCTTACCATCGATGGCGATATTTATGATTTCTTAAAAGATAACACTCCCGAAGAATTAGCACGTATCTTTATTGTTTCTAACATTTACTTAAAGAAAGGGCCGAAGGAGATTAAAGTCGCTAAAGCAAAAGGCACAAAGTGCCCCCGTTGTTGGAATTATCGTGATCAACTATTTGATATTGGGGATGGCACTAAAGTTTGTAAACGTTGTTATGAGGTTTTAAAGAATGAATAAAAAGTTAGCTGATTTTTTCACGAAAGAAAAAATTAAAGCTTTCTTCTTATCTTTGATAAAAAGCCCGCTTTTCTATATAACATTATTTGCTATTTTTGCAGATATCCTTTCTAAATGGTGTGTCCAACTAAACGTAAGTGTAGGTGTGCCTATCACGATTATCCCTAACTTCCTGGAGATTAGTTTACTTTATAACAAAGGCGCGCTTTGGGGCATGGGCAGCGATTCCATTGCTGCGCGCATTGTATTAATTATCATTCGCTTGATTCTAGCCTTCTTAATCCCGGTGGTCTATCTCTTGAAGGGGCAAGAGTTAAAAATGCGTTACAAGGTTACTATCATGCTAATTTATGCAGGTTGTATTGGAAATCTCATTGATGGACTTTTCTATTGGGAGCCGGTTGTTGGCTTTGATGGTGTGATTGATTGGATTCATTTTACCTTCTTTAGCCCATCTTTTAATCTAGCTGATTCATATGTCACCGTTTGCGTTTTCCTTATCATCATCTTTATTATCGTTGATGAGATCAAAGAAGCGATTCGCAGGAATCGTCGTGGTGAATTTAGTATGACTCCAGAAGAATACGAGAAAAAAATGAAAGAAGAAAAACATGAAACTAATCATTCAAAAAAATAACTTTGTTAAGCAACGAATTGATTTGGTTATTCCGTTAGTTGAAAAAACTTTTTCTCGTAGCCAAGTCCAAAAATTAATAAAAGAAAAGAGAATTCTTGTTAATAAGAAAAATGTTAAGGCTAATTATTTAGTAAAACTAAATGATGAAATTGAAATTAACGAGACAAAAGAAGCATCTTTAGATGGCGAAAATATTCCTCTAGAAATTATTTATGAAGATGATGACTTACTAGTCATTAGTAAGCAACGAGGTTTAGTTGTTCATCCGGGAAGTGGGAATCATTCTCACACGTTGGTGAACGCCTTAATTTATCACATCAAAGATTTATCAAGCGTTGATCCAACTCGGCCTGGAATTGTTCACCGGATTGATAAAGATACTTCGGGATTATTAGTAGTGGCCAAAAATAATTTCACTCATCGTGCGCTAGCGTTACAGTTAGAAAAACACACAATGCACCGTGAATATCAAGCGCTTGTGAAAGGTGAGATTAAAGAAAACCGTGGGCGAATTATTGGTCCGATTGGTCGCGATAAAAATAATCCACTTAAAATGATGATTGATTCTATGCATGGTAAGGAAGCGGAAACAAGCTTTAAAGTAATTAAACGATTAAAAGACGCTACTTTAGTAGATGTAAAATTAAAACAAGGGCGTACTCACCAAATTCGTGTTCATTTTGAATATATCAATCATCCAGTAATTGGTGACCCTCTTTATGGTCGTAACAATTGTCAAAAAGTTAAAGATGGTCAAATCCTCCATGCTTATCACATTGTCTTCACTCATCCACGAACAAAGAAAAAGATGAGTTTTACCTCACCTTTACCAAAATACTTTTTAGCGGCTGTTAAATTATTCAGTTAATTTTTGATAATTCTTAAAATTTACTTTTGTAATTTTACTAATTTCATTCAAGCCGTATTTTTTCACAAAACTTTTGGCAAATTTATCAACATTAGCACCTGCGCCAAATGGAATAGTCGTCTTATACTTTTTATTAAGAGCATCCATTTTTTCTAAAAATGAATAACGGGCAATGACACTAGCCAAAGCAACGCTCGGGAAATAACTTTCACCCTTGGTGTGAAAATAAATTTTATGGAGAACTTCCTTTTCGTCGCTTAAATATTTGTAATAAATTTTTTCATCAACGAATTGGTCGACATAGATATTAGTAATTTTTGAATATTTTTTGTGAAGATTACTTAATGCTTTGTTATGTAGATAACACTTGATTTTATTCATATTAAAACCTTTCGCGGTTAGTTCGTTATATTTTTTATTATCAACCGCTAAAGAAGAATAGGGAAATTCTTTAATAACGATCTTGCCAATCTTTCTAATCTTTTCATCAGAAATCTTTTTTGAATCCATAACGCCTAGTGCCTTCAAACGCGCGATATCTTTTTTTCTTACTAAAGCTGCGACAACCGTAATTGGTCCAAAGAAATCACCAGTCCCGACTTCGTCGCTTCCAATTTGGTCTTCTAAAAAGAGATAATCTTTACTGGCGATTTCGGGTAATTTTTTTATTTCGTTTTCATGGTTAATTGTGTAATCTTTTATCTTTAATTCTTTGAGAATCTTTTTTATTTGGCTTTCTTTTCCGCTTGTAATAGTTAATGAATAAAGAATCTTTTTTGGCGATTTAAAAACACTAATTGTCGTGTCACAAACTTTCGCAAAAAAGATAACGTATTCCATCGGGTTATCTTTTTGATAACGATGGTATTTATCCTTTATAAGTTTAACTTGAGTTTCACTAATTTTGAGAGAAACGTTCATAAAATTATCTTAACATAAACAACTTGTTTAGTTGATTTAATTAATGATAAAGATCTTCTTCCCAAGGGAAATTAGGCCAGATGTTTTCGTGAAGACGCTGCATTTCTTCGATAATCATTTTTATCTTTAGCGCACAATGATAATTAGGAACGAGATGATAATATTCGTTGTTGTAATAAAAGAAGATACTACGAATATTTTGCGTAATGCCGATGGTCCAAATATCTTTGTAAGATAAATTGAGTTGGAAAGGTAGGCCGCCTTTATCACCATCATACCGTATGCCAAAATGGTTAATGGTAAAGGTACCACTTCCACATACTTTGCCCATTGATGTTTTATAGGTGTGGTATTTATCAAGTGTCTCGAGAGTAACTGGCACCTGGAATAAATAATTTTTATTTTTGCGAATGTCTTTAATGATGTTACCTTTTTCCCACCGAACCCATTTACTAATATCAGTAAATTTATTTAACGGATCAGTAAGAGTATAGTATTCATCAATTTTTGCTTGGTAACCACAGTGGCTACAAGTAATAGTGTCATCTTTACCTTTCAAGGTAAATTCTTGGTGACATTTTGGGCATTGATACAAAATAAAATCAAAGTCGGTGGCCATACCCATTTTGTGACTCCACTTCGTGTGTTCTTTATTTTGCCATTCGAATTCGTTTGTGCGGAATTCTTCATTAAGATAATTATCTAAGTTATCGGCTTTGACTGTCTCTAGTGGGAGACGTTTAACTGTAACATCGATTTTTCCACGGCGAATATCAGAGCAAACTTTTGGGAAAGTAAGATAAGAGCCAGTAATTTTAACTAAATAAATCGGAACATTAAACTGGGCAACGAATTTACCTGTTCCTTTTACAATTGGGCTTGTGCAACCGTAATTAGAATTTCTTGCTTCTGGCGCGATTGCTACGGCATAACCCTTATTGATAGCTTCACGGATATTACTGATAGCCTTAAGATCGGTTGAATAATTATGTTTAGGAATAGTGTGAGCCATTTTAAATGCTAAATAGTATTTTTTCCGATAATGTTCATGATAAGCCGCAACAAAGTTAATTCGTCGTGACTTGGCGGCTAAAGTAACAAAGACGAAGTCTAATCGCGACATATGATTGAATAAAATAAAACACGGGCCCTTCTTCGGAATTTGGTCAATAATATTAAGATTAATATGTAATTTTTTCTTCATTATTTTGGCGTAGGTTTTAAGAATTAATTGTGCCAAAAAGGAAGGTTGCTTTACTCTACGATTTTCAATTCGTTCGGTTAACGTTCGTTTCATTACCACTTATCTTATTTCTAATGTAATATTATTAGTGTGAAAGAAAAAGTTCAAGAAATTATTCGTATGATACCTCATAAAAGTGGTGTCTATCAAATGTTTGATTGTGATAACAAAATTATCTATATTGGCAAAGCCAAAGATCTTTATAAAAGAGTTAGCCAGTATTTCCTTCGTCCACAATCAGGCAAAGTAGCCGCGATGGTCATGCACATTGATCATTTTAATTACATTATTACGGCGAACGAAAAGGAAGCATTAATCCTTGAAATGAATCTTATTCATGAACATATGCCACGCTATAACATTCTTTTAAAGGATGATAGTCATTACCCATATATTGCTTTAGCAAAATCATCGAACCCGATTTTAAAAATTGCCCGTAATAATCATGATAAAAAATATTATTATTTTGGTCCTTATCCAAATAGTGGCGCTGCTTACCAAATTATTGATTTATTGAATAAACTATTTCCACTGAGGAAATGTAAAAATCTACCTAAGTTAGCGTGTTTATATAAAGATTTAGGACAATGTCTAGCTCCTTGTGTGAATAAAATTGATGATTCAATTTATACCAAAATGGTTAATCGAATCCGTTCCTTTTTAGATGGAAATGATGCAGAAATTAAAAACGAAATTAAAAATAAGATGCTCGCTTGTAGCGAAAAAGAAAATTATGAACAGGCGAATGAATTTAAAAAACTTTTAGATTCAATCGAGAGCATTCATCAGAAACAAGTGGTGGAGCAACCGACTTTTAAGTCGCTGGACGTTTTTGCCTATTCTTATCGTGACTCATATCTTTCTTTAGCGGTATTAACTTATCGTAATGGAATGCTACTTGGTAAAAATACCTATGTTGAACCAGCTTTGTTTATGGATGAGAACGAAATTATTCATTTAATTGAACAATATTATATTAAACGCGATATTCCAAAAATGATTGCAGTTAATTTAAGCGATGTTAATGAACTAAGTGAATTACTTTCAACAAAAGTAGTAAGCACAAAACGTGGAGTTATTTACGAAGCGATTCTAGTTGCGGAAAATAATGCAAAAGATAGTTTAGACAAACACTTTTTAACTGCTAGATTAACTGATAATAATTTAGATTTATTAAATAAATTGGGTAAATTGTTAAAAATTAAAACGCCTTATCACATTGAATTATTGGATAATTCTCATCTACAAGGGAGTGACCCAGTAAGTGCCTTGGTGGTGTATATCAACGGGCGACCAAATAAAAAACTTTATCGCAAATATCACATTGAAGGAAAAGGCAACGACGACTTTGCTAGCATGCGCGAAGTGGTAGCGCGTCGCTATCGTCGGCTAGTGGAAGAAAAAGGAGAATTACCTGATTTAATGCTTTTAGATGGTGGTCTCCCTCAACTAAAAGCAATCAAAGAAAAGTATCCTTTTCCAATTTTTGGTCTATACAAGGATGATAAGCATCAGACAAAAGGCATTGTTGATCAAAAAGGAAAAATATATTCGATTAATAATAAATCACCTTTATTCTTTTTATTAATGCGAATGCAAGATGAGGTTCATCGGTTTGCGATTTCCTTCCATCAGCAAGAAAGAAATAAACATATGTTTAAATCGATTTTTGATGATATTAAAGGGTTAGGTAAAAAACGCTTAGAAGTTTTAATGAAACAATACCAAACCATTGATGAATTAAAAAAAGCTAGCGTTGAAGAATTAAGTCAAATTCTTTCGCAAGAAGTGGCGGAAGAACTCTATAAACGACTTCATAAATAATTGAAAAATATTAGCAATAATTTTATAGTATATACGCTGTGCCCTCTTAGCTCAGCTGGATAGAGCAACGGCCTTCTAAGCCGTAGGTCAGGCGTTCGAATCGCCTAGAGGGTACCATTTTTATTAAAAATAATGAATATTAAAAAAATAGCTAGTCTTGGGATGCTGACTGCACTGTGCATTATTTTTACTGTGATATCTAATTATGTGCAAATTGGACTTATTTCAATTAATTTATCGTGTATTCCAATTGCATTAGCCGGAATGTTTTTTGGTCCGTTGTATGCTCTTTTACTAGGAGCGATTAATGGTTCTTTTATTCTTTTGGCACCCTCAACAATTGCTTTCATGGATTTCTCGTTAGGTGGAACAATTTTAACTGTGTTAACTAAAAGCGCGGTAGCGGGTTTTATTGGATCTTTGGTGTTTAAGTTATTTAAGGAAAAACACATTAATATCGCCATCATTCTTTGCAGCGCTTTAGTCCCATTATTAAATACAATATTTTTCGTTTTGTATTCGTTAGTGTTTTTCAATGAAACATTTGGTTCCATTATTAGTATTTTCCTAACAGTTAATTTCGTGATTGAGTTTGCTTCTTCTTTGGTCTTAGTCCCGATTCTTTATAAAATTATCGCGAGTCAGCAAACAATAGAATAAATATTTGCCAAAAACTAGAGTTTTTGGTTGTTTAATCATTCGTTCTAGAATAAAATAATTACTAGAGGTTTGTTCTTTTCATTTTCAAAAGGAGAAAATATATGGGGAAAGCATTAGTGTATATTCAATCAGGCGGTCCAACTGCCGTAATTAATACTTCACTTTATGGAGTAATTAAGGAAGCTAAAAAACACCCTAACGAAATCAGCGGAATTTATGGTTCGCTTAATGGTATTGAAGGTTTAATTGATAATAAAGTTATTGATTTAGGAAAAGAAAAAGACGAAACAATTGAATTATTACAACAAACACCCGGTTCTGCTTTAGGCACTACGCGTTATAAACTACCAAAAGATATTAAAGATCCAGTTTATCAGAAGATTCTTTGCACCGTGCAAAAACACAACATCGGCTACATTTTTGTTAATGGTGGGAACGATTCAATGGATACTTGCCATAAATTGAGTATTCTTTGTAAGGAACTTAAACTCGATATCAAAGTAATGGGTATTCCTAAAACCATTGATAATGACTTAGCCGTTACTGATCATTGTGTTGGTTTTCCAAGCGCAGCTAAATCAGTTATTAATAATGTTAAACAAATTTGTACTGATGCTAGATGCTATAAACGTGGCAAAGTATTTATTATCGAAATTATGGGGCGCAACGCTGGGTGGCTAGCCGCTAGCGTTGATTTATTACCCGAAGGCTCTCGTCCTGATTATATGTATCTTCCAGAAAATTCCTTCAATATGGAACAATTCTTAAAAGATGTTAAAGAAACTTATGAGCGTAAAGGCCATTGCATTGTCTCTATTAGTGAAGGGATTCATTTTGAACGTGACACTTCGACTGCTCGAGTTGATGCTTTTAATCATGTTCAACTTGGTGGTGCTGGTGATGCTTTAGCAAAAATTGTTGAAAGTCGGCTTAATCTTCCAACGCGTTCAATTGAACTTAGTTTAATTCAAAGAGCTGATTCGATTTTAGCAAGCAAGGTTGATCATGATGAAGCAATCGCATGCTCTAAACTAGCTTTTGATTCTGCTCTTAAAGGTGAAACTGGCAAAATGGTTGGTGTAATTCGTAAAAGTAATAATCCTTATACTGTCGAGTATAAGTTGCTAGACATCTCAAAAATTGCCAACGTAGAAAAAACGATTCCGTTTGAAATGATTGCTGGTAAAACAAGAATGAGCGATTCATTCCGCAAATATTTAAAACCATTAATTCAAGGTAATATCGAAATTAAGTATAAGGATGGTATTATTGAAACCGCGACCTTGGAGAAACATTTATTATGAAAAAATTAAACCCAGAGAAAAAGTGCTTGTTAATTCTTCTAGTTTTTTCTTTAGTGGTTTTTTGTATCTTTCTTCCTATTTCAATTGTTAGGGGCATGCATGGGCTTGTCATTGGTTGGTCATTTGGCTGTATCGCAACTTTTATTAATATGTTCTTACTTTTTAAAAGTGGGCATGCAATCGCTGACTTAGCGAAAAGTAATAAAGGGGTAGGACTTTCTGTCCTTTTTTATTTTTTACGTTTTATTATCATTGCTGCACCAATGATTATCTGCGCTTTATTACAATGGTATTTTAAACATGAAATGTTTGAGTGGTCGCTTTTTACTTGCGCAGCTAGCGTTTTGCCGAGCTCATTGATTATTGTTATTTTTTATCATAGTAATGATGAGGACCCACAAATTAAAAAATAACTATGCAAGAAATTTTTAATCATTTTTTTGATTTTGATTTACCTGGCGAAGTAATTATGTCGCTTATTCTTATTGGTGTTTTAATCATTTTTTGTTTCGTTATTTTTATCTTAGTAAAACGTGCTGATCCATTAGAAAAACCGAAGGGTTTATTAGCTCTTGTTGAAATCGGAGTTGATAAAGTTGATGGTTTAGTTGAAGACAATATGGGGAAGGGATTCCCTAATTTTGGTGCTTATGTTTGTGCAATCGCTTTATTTATCTTTTTTTCATTTATTATTGGTATTACTGGTTTGCCATCTCCACTTGGTTATTTAGGAGTGCCACTTTCGTTAGCTCTTTGTACTTTTGTAATGATTCACGCAACAAGCGTGAAATATACCAAATGGAAATATTTCAAACGCTATGTTGATCCAATCCCAGTATTTTTGCCAGTCAATCTACTTGGGATGTGGGCGCCGTTATTATCTTTAACATTACGTCTATTTGGTAACGCTTTTGCCGGCTGGGTGCTTCTTAGTATTGTGTATTGGTCACTCGGCTCTTTGTCTAATTTAATTTTTGCTAATTTACCAGCGGGTCCTGGTTCAATTTTTATCGCTCCACTAGTGACCCCGGTTTTACACGCCTACTTTGACGTGTTTTCAGGAGCGATTCAAACGTTGGTCTTTATGTTTCTCACAATGCTTTTCGTGGCACAGGAGAAACCTGAAGAAGATAAGGTTGAAGAGCAATTAGCTCTTGCCTAAAGGAGGAAAACATATGGATGTTGGTCTAGTCGCAATTGGCGCAGGTATCGCAATGATTAGTGCGGGCTGTAGTTCGATTGGCGAAGGTATGATTGCTGCAAAGGCGATCGAGGGTATGTATCGCAATCCTGAAATGGCGAACAAATTACGTTCGAACATGATTGTCGGTATCGCTCTTGATGAGACTTGTGGTATTTATTCATTACTCGTCGCTATCTTAATCATCTTTGTATTGGGAGCTAAATAATTATGATATTTTTAGCTGATGGTCCAATTGACCCTGAGTCAATTTTGCCAAAAATTATCCCAACATTTTGGCCATTTTTTACGCAACTACTTGCTTTTATCATTCTTTTTATTGCCGTCTTCTTTTTAGCTTATAAGCCAGTTAAAAATTTATTGAAGAAACGTAATGATTACGTTAAAGGCAATATTGAAGCTAGTAAAGCTAATGTTGCTGCATCTGAAGAAAAACTAAAGGCAGCGAATGATCAATTAACTGCTTCTTATAAAGAAGCGAAAAAAATTATCGCTAACGCTAAAAACGATGCGGAAGTTGAGCGGGCTAATATTATCGCTAATGCGAAAGAGGAAGCTCGTTTAGAAAAAATCAAAGCGGATGAAGAAATTCAACTCGAAATTAAAAAAAGTCAAGATGAAATTCATCAAGAGATGGTTAATATCGCTTTATTAGCGAGTGAAAAAATTCTTGAGCGAGAAGTATCAAGCGCGGATAACCAAAAACGCGTTGATACTTTTATTAAAGACATTCGAAAGGATAATTAATGAAAGACTCAGTTGATACGCGTTATGCTTTAGCGCTCTTTATGGTAGCTAAAGAAGACCAAAAAATTGATAAATACCAGCAAGAAATAAAAACGATTAAGTTAACTCTTAACGAAAATCGTGATTTGTTTCACTTGCTTAAAAGTGAATTTTTATTGATCGAAAAGCGCTATCAAGTGGTCGATAATGTTTTTAAAGATATGTCAGCGGCAACAAAAAATTTCTTAAAGATTCTAATGAAAAATCATCGCCTAAATTCTTATCTAACTATTTTTAATAGTTTCAACACATTATGTAATGAAGAGAATCATGTATTAGAAGGCATTGTTTATTCGACTAATCCGTTAGATGAGGAACGAATTCACGAATTAGAGGAAGCTTTAAAGAATAAAAATAAAGTCGCTGTTGAATTATCAAATCGAATTGATTCTAGTTTAATCGGTGGAATTAAAGTTGTAATTGATAATCATATTTACGATTATTCAATTCAAAACGAATTAACTAGTATGCGGAATCAATTGAAAGTTTAAAGGAGCGTCTATGAAAATTAAATCTAATGAAATATCAAGTTTGATTAAAGAAGAAATTAAGCATTTTTCTAGCGCAATTGAATCCAATGATGTTGGTACAGTTATCTCCGTTGGAGATGGGATTGCTTTAGTATATGGCTTAGATAAAGCAATGCTTGGTGAATTACTCCTTTTTCCGCATGACATATACGGCATGGTTATGAATTTGGAGAGCGAACACGTTGGCGTTGCCTTATTTGGTAATGATCGCCTAATCAAAGAAGGCGACACGGTCAAACGTACAAAAAAAGTAACCGAAGTTCCAGTTGGTAACGAACTATTATCGCGCGTGGTTAACTCGTTAGGCGCACCTTTAGATAACGGTCCATCAATTAAAAGCAAAAAATATCGTCCCATTGAACGGATTGCTCCTAATGTGATGAAGCGGAAAAAAGTTGATACTCCTTTAGAAACCGGCATTAAAGCAATTGATGCAATGATTCCAATCGGCCGTGGTCAACGGGAATTAATTATTGGCGACCGCCAAACCGGTAAAACCGCAATCGCAATTGATGCAATTATTAATCAACGCGATAAAAACGTTAAATGTATTTATGTAGCAATTGGACAAAAGAATTCTAGCGTTGCTAGTATCTACGATAAGTTAAAACAATATAATGCTTTAGACTATACTGTCATTGTTAATGCATCGGCTTCAGAATTAGCGCCATTACAATACATCGCTCCATATTCAGCGATGGCAATGGCTGAGGAATGGCTTGAGCAAGGCGAAGACGTTTTAGTTGTCTTTGACGATTTAAGTAAACATGCGGTTGCCTATCGTGCTTTGTCACTCCTTTTAAAACGACCACCAGGTCGTGAAGCTTATCCAGGTGATGTTTTTTATCTTCACTCTCGTTTATTGGAAAGAGCTTGTAAATTAGATAAAAAATATGGTGGTGGTAGTATTACCGCTTTACCAATTGTCGAAACACAAGCGGGCGATATTTCAAGTTATATTCCCACTAATATCATTTCAATCACTGATGGACAAATCTTTTTAGTTACTGACTATTTTAATGCCGGATTACGTCCGGCTATTGATACCGGCTTTTCGGTTTCGCGGGTTGGTAGCGATGCGCAATTTAAGATGATGAAACAAGTGGCAAAATCGTTAAAAATCGAATTAGCGAACTATCGTGAGATGTTGTCCTTCTCACAATTTGGTAGTGATCTTGATAAAGAAACACGAAAGATTCTTACGCATGGCGCTCTTTTAACTGAGATGCTTAAACAACATCAATATTCGCCTTATTCTTGTACACGGCAAGTGATTGAAATTTATGCAACAAAAAATGGTTACTTTGATGATCTTGACCCAAAGAAATTATTACCAGTGCTAGATGATTTATATTCATTCATTGTCGCTTCTTATCATGATGTAATTGCTTCGCTTGATAAAGGTAAAGAGTTAACTGATAAAGTTGAATTACGTCTAAAAGAGGGAATTAATAACTTTATTAAAACAATTAAATAATTATGTCGACTTTAATTAAAACAAAACGGAGAATCAATAGCGTTACCGGAACGCGTAAAATCACTAATGCGATGGAACTCGTTTCAAGCGTAAAGTTAAAACGTTTTCGTGATGCAATGATGCGCGGAAATGATTATGTTAATACCATCAAAAACACAGTTGCGCGTTTGAGTTCGTTTGTTAGTAAAGAAGATATAGATTTTGATGAAGAATCAATTAAAAGCAATAAGCGTTTATTTATAATTGTTAACTCAAATTTAGGTTTATGCGCTCATTATAATGATGACATTTTTAATTACGCAAGTAAGTTAATTAAAGAAGAGGATGAAATTATTCCAATTGGACTTAAGGGTTATCATCACTATCTTCATCTTGGTTTTAGAGTTAACGATGAATTTGTTTCCTTAAATGAAAAAGTTAATTTTGACGATGTCAATCGCTTTGCACATTTTATTTTTCATCTTTATGAAAGCAAAAAATATAAAGAAATTCGTATTATTTTTATGCAATATGTTAATTCACTTATTTCGCGACCTGACAACGAAAAACTTTTGCCACGCGAAATAGTAAACAATTTACCCGAAGAATTATTACCACCTGTTATTGAGCCAAATCCAAAAGCCTTATTAAAGGAATTGGAGCCAATTTATTTAGCAAGTTCTATTTATCAAGCAATTCTTGTTTCACAAGTGAGCGAGCAATCTTATCGTAATAATGCAATGAGAAATGCCACCGATAATGCTGACGAATTACTTGATAAATTAAAGATCGAATATAATAAGCAGCGCCAAGGCGCGATTACTCAAGAAATCGCGGAAGTAGTGTTTGGAGCAAATGAATTAAGTTAAGGAGAAAATTATGAAACTAGCTGATGGAAAAGTTGTTCAAGCGGTTGGACCAATAATTGATGTGAAATTTAGTGATGGTCATTTACCTAGCTTATTAACCGCTCTCGTGATTAATCATGACGAGAAAAAATTAGTTCTCGAAGTTGCTCAACATATTGGCGATGACGTCGTTCGTTGCGTTGCAATGGGCGCAACTGAGGGAATTGTTCGTGGTTTAGCGGTTATTGATACTAACGCACCAATTAGCGTTCCAGTTGGTGAAGAAACGCTCGGTCGCATGTTTAATGTGCTTGGTGATCCTATTGATGAAAAACCAGCTTTAACTAATGCTAAAAAAATGCCGATTCACCGTGAATCACCTAAGTTTAAAGAGCAAAATGTTTCAAACGAAATTCTTGAAACTGGCATCAAAGTTATTGATTTATTATGCCCTTATCTTAAAGGTGGAAAAATTGGCTTATTTGGTGGCGCTGGTGTTGGTAAAACCGTTCTTATTCAAGAATTGATTCGTAATATTGCAACCGAGCAAAAAGGAACATCTGTTTTTGCTGGTATTGGCGAAAGAAGCCGTGAAGGAAATGATTTATATTTTGAAATGAAAGCGAGTGGAGTTTTGAATAAAACTGCGCTTGTCTTTGGCCAAATGAATGAACCACCAGGTGCAAGAATGCGTGTCGGTTTAGCCGGCTTAACGATGGCTGAATATTTCCGCGATGAAAAGAAGCAAGATGTGCTTTTATTCATTGATAATATTTTCCGTTTTACTCAAGCTGGTAGTGAAGTGAGCGCCTTATTAGGTCGAATGCCAAGCGCGGTTGGTTACCAACCAACATTAGCGACAGAAATGGGGCAACTTCAAGAAAGAATTACTTCGACAAAGAATGGTTCAATTACTTCCGTTCAAGCGGTTTATGTTCCAGCTGATGATTTAACTGATCCGGCTCCGGCAACTACTTTCTCGCATCTTGATGCGAAAACGGTTTTAGACCGTAATACAGCTGCGTTAGGTATTTATCCAGCCGTTGATCCACTTGATTCATCAAGTAAAGCACTTGATCCAAACATTGTTGGAAAAGAGCACTACGAAGTAGCACGTCAGGTTCAAGAAACCTTACAAAGATATAAAGAATTACAAGACATTATTGCCATTCTTGGTATTGATGAATTAGCTGACGCTGATAAAGCGATTGTTGCACGCGCAAGACGAATTCGTAATTTCCTGAGTCAACCTTTTTATGTTGCGGAGACCTTTGTTGGAATGCCAGGTAAATACATTCCGCTTAAAGAAACCATCCGTTCCTTTAAGGAAATTTTGACTGGTAAGTATGATGATTTGCCAGAGAGTGCGTTTATGTATGCGGGTACTATTGAGGATGTCGTTAAAAAGGCAAACCAAAAATAATGAAAAAATTCTTTCTTGAAATTAATACTCCTAAAGGCTCATACTTTAAAGGCGAAGTAGAAGAAGTCTACCTTAAGACATCAAATGGTTATATGGGAATTATGGCTAATCATGAATCCCTTATTACGTGCGTAGAAATTGCTCCTGGATTTATTCTTAATGATGGTAAACGTAGTTTCTATGCCTTTTTTAGTGGAGTGTTGCATATTGATAAAGATGGAGTAAAATTAATTCTCAGCAACGTTGAAAGCGCAGAGAGTATTGATGAAAGTCGAGCTAAAACCGCGCGAGAAAAAGCGTTGGAACGTTTGAAAGACAAAAAGGAAGAGATTGATATCAAGCGAGCAGAACTCGCCTTAAAACGAGCGTTAGCAAGACTTGGTACAATCAATAGAGATTTTTTATGAATTTTGTATTTATTTCACCTAACTTTCCTGAAGGGTATTATGCCTTTTTAGCAGGTTTAAAAAAAGTTGGATTTACTGTTTTAGGTGTTGGCGATGCACCATACGAAACCCTTCACCCCATTGCACGCGCTAGTATGACTGAGTATTATCGTTGTTATGAAATGAATAAATTTGAAAAGCAATGTGAAGCGCTCAAATATTTTCAAGATAAATATGGGCATATTGATTTTATTGAATCAAATAATGAATATTGGTTAAGAAATGATGCGGCGCTCCGGGAACGCTTTGGTGTTGATGGGCTTCGCCCTGATTATATGGAAAACATCACCAACAAAGCCGAGATGAAAAAGTTTTTCTTAAAAGGCGGCGCAAAAGTTGCCCGTTTTCATATTGTTGATAATAAAGAAAATTGTTTAATGTTTATTAACAAGGTTAATTATCCTGTTTTTATTAAGCCAACTGTCGGTGTAGGTGCACAAAAGACTTTTAAAATAAGTAATGAAGCTGATTTAGACCATTTCTTTAAAGTAAAAGAATATGGCACTACCTACATTATGGAAGAATTTATTACCGGCGATTTAATTTCGTTTGATGGTGTTTGCGATTCGAAAGGCGACGTAGTCATTTGTGACCAATCACATTTTCCAACACCAGTCGACCGTGTTTTTAACGAACGACTTGATGAGTATTATTATACTTCCGCTTATGTTGAACCTAATTTTGAAAAAATTGGCCGAGCGGTTGTAAAAGCGTTTGGCATCAAAAAGAGATTTTTCCATATTGAATTTTTTCAACTGACCATTGATAAACCAGGCTTAGGTAAGAAAGGTGATTATATTGGATTAGAGTGTAATATGAGACCACCAGGAGGTTCAACTCCTGATATGATTAACTTCGCTTTATCAACCTCGTGTCACCAAGTGTGGGCAGATGTAATGATGTATGATGAAAATCGTGAGCCTATCAGTTCAGAAAAATATATTTGTATGTCGGCAACTCGTCGCGATCGTTTCTCTTATGTTTATACTGATAAAGAGATTAAAGACAAGTATAAAAATGACTTATGTATGTATGGTCGTAACCCCGAAATTTTTGCCGATGCAATGGGCAATGATTTCTATTACGCTAAATTTAAAGATTTAGAAGATGCGCTTGAATTTGCTCACTTTGTTTTAAAGAAAAAGTAAGTTAAAATATTAAAGGAATTTATATGAATCCATGGCATAATGTTAAAAAAGAGAGAATCACATCAACACGTTTTGATGCGTGCATTGAAATCTCAAAAGGAAGCAAAAATAAGTATGAACTTGATAAGGATTCTGGTCTTTTACGTTTGGACCGGATTCTTTATACCTCAACTAACTATCCCCAGAACTATGGTTTTATTCCGCTAACATATGCTCTTGATAATGATCCAATGGATGTTTTAGTCCTTAGTAGTGAGCCCATCGTCCCGCTTGCCTTAGTGGAAGCTTACCCAATTGGAATATTAATTATGGAAGATCAAGGTCGACAAGACGAAAAGATTATTGCTATTGCTAGCGGTGACCCTTTTTATAACTCTTATAAAGATATTAAAGATTTACCACAACATATTTTAATGGAAGTGTCACATTTCTTCCGCGTGTATAAAGAACTTGAAGATAAGAAAACGATTGTTCGTCAAGTTGAAGGCAAAGATAAAGCCGAAAAAGCAATCGCGGATGCGATTAAACGCTATAACGATAAATTTAAAAACAGCGACCGTAAAAAATAATCGCTTACATTAAATTAAAAGAATTTAGTTTTATTAATGTGATTAATATCATCTTTGATGTTTCTTTTTTTAACATTGGCGATGGTTTGATAAATATTTAATTTAGTTTTATTAAATCTTTCAAGCGACCAATAATACCAAAGTAAATTGAGAAACATAATCATAATATTTAATTCTCTTATATTAGTAAGTGGAAAATCATAAGTATTTAGAAATAGTTTAATTTTCTTTTCATTTTTTATGTTGTTTTCGCTAATAAAGCTTGCTAGGTCAAATAAGAAAATATTTTTCCCAGCAAATTCATAATCAATTAAATAAGATTTGTTTTTGGTGTATAAAAGGTTGTTATCGACTACATCATTATGACATATAACTAAATTGTATTTACGATATAACTTGTGCGTTGCTTTTAAAACTGCGTCCTCATGTGGAAAGAAATCTCCGTTACTATTGTTTTTATAGTATGAATAACGTTTAAAGGGCTTAAATTTAATTCTAGTTTTAACGGGCGATTGATGGAGTTTCTTTAACATTTTGGCGGCCATGATTATTTCATCGTTTTTGCCAGAATAAATATGGGAATTTTGAATATATTCGCTTACTTTATTTCCATCTTTATCAAGATATTTAACAATTTCGCTTAGATACAAAGTGGATGTCTTATGAAGAATTTCTTTTTCGTGACGGTAAGAATAGAAGTGTTCTTTTTCTTTTTTAATTCTTACGACAAATTTATCATTTACCAAAAAATTTACATTTGAAACGCCAAAAGGAATTTTTTTAATATTAGTGACTTTTTCGCCAACAATTTTATAAATTAAATCTTGATCACTCATGAACGCGTTTTTCCTTTTTTAGTAATTCATATGCCTTTTGGTTAATCTTATGCATTACAATACTTTTATATTGTAATATGTTTACTTTTGCAATCCCATCGCCGCGGGTTATGTTGTTTCGATTGGTGTAAATTATTTCTCCAGTAGTTAAATGATTTTTTAATAGTAAAAGCGAAGCGGCTAAATCTAACTCGAGATTACTTGGATTAATTTTATTAATAATTAAATGTGCACTTGGTTTGTCTTTAATATGAAGCCATGTGACATCACTAGTTTTTTTAAACATTTTAAATGTTAAATAATCATTTTCTAAAGCATTATGACCGAAGTAGTATTTAATGTTTTGATAATTAATAAAATAAGGAAGGTAACTAGGTACAACATTTTTATGATGATTAGTTGAATTATTAATTAGTAATTTAATTTCAGTTTCGTTACCACAATTATATACATCTAAATAATATTGATAGTCTTCTAACTCTTTTCTGACATTTTTTAAAATTTCATCAGTTGTCGAAATGGTTCGTTTCGCCTTTTTATATCTATTGAAATAATAATTAGCGTTTTCAATTGGTGACTTGGTAGGATCTAATTTAATTCCGTTGAAACTAGTTTCGCCCTTTTTAATTTCATTAATATTCATTAACAAATAATCACCATTTTCTTTTTCTTTTAGTAAAGTATTCGCTTGCTCCTTACTTTCAATAATTTTCGCTATTTTCTTTTCAAGCGATTTAATTTTTTTCTCGTATTTTTTTATATAAGGACCATATAATTCTTTTTTTCGTTTTTCTAATGCCAAGATGAAAGATTTATTAACCCAATCCTCGTAGTCCTTTAAGGAAAATTGTTGATTAATAAAATTATCATTCTTTTTGGACGGGAAGAAATATTTCATGTTTTTTACAATCGGACGTTGATTTAATAAATTAGTCTCATAAAAAGCAACAATAACTTTATTATTCTCATCAGTTAAAATCATATTGGCATGTGCATTAATTAATTCAATATATAAATAGTATTTATTATGGTGATAATAAGCATCAGTAGCGGTGGTGGTAATTTTAACTAATTTATCTTCATTCACCAAATTGATATCGGTAATTAACGGATGCCCTTTCATCAATGCTTTCGCTACGAATTCATTCGGGAGAGAAAGCTCATCATAATTTGTTTTTATCATCCCAATGTGTGGATTGTTGTTATCTAAATCCACTAGAAATCTTTTCCCTTCGTTTTTTAACGAAAATAAGAAAAGACGTGAATTAACTAGGACAATGTTAATGATTCGTTTATTTACTAAAAAGGATTTGTATTTTTTAATAATTTCCTTTAAGTTATTAAGACTTAAGCGCATCTAGCATATTATATCATTGATAAGACCTAAATTATTAGATATAATAATTTCACAATGAAAAAGCCCGGTTTATTGATTATAATTGCTGGTCCTAGTGGTGTTGGCAAAGGGACAATTAGAAAGAAAGTTATGGAAAACAAAAAGTTGAATTTAGTTTTTTCCATTTCTTTAACAACACGCAAAAAACGGGTCGGGGAAAAGAATGGTGCTGATTACTTCTTTGTTACAAAACAAAAATTTTTAAATGCGATTAAAAATAATGATTTGCTTGAATATAACAACTATGTTGGTAATTACTATGGTACTTCGAAAAAACAAGTTAACCAAGTTCGCAAAGCGGGAAAGAATGTTATTCTTGAAATCGATGTAAACGGAGCCAAAAATGTTGCAAAGGCTTTTAAGAAAAACGAGATTCTCTCTTTTTTCATTGTCCCGCCTAGTTTAAAGGAATTAGAAAAACGAATTCGTGGCCGCTCGACTGAAACCGATGTGACTATTAAAAAACGGTTAGCAAAGGCGAAAGAAGAAATGAAATTAAAAAATAAATTCAATTATATTATCGTGAATGATACTCCTGAACGGGCTAGTCAAGAAATTATTAATATAATTAAAAACGCAACAGCGTTAAGAGGCTAAATATGGTTTTAGCGGAAGTGCTAATCGAAAGAAGCGCTAATGCTCTTAATCGTCCGTTTACTTATCTATATCCTTTCAAGGATAATTTAAAAGTTGGCGTTAGAGTAATTGTCTCATTTGCTAATAAAGATGTTGTTGGCTATGTAATTAAAGTAAAAATTGATAAACGAAGCAAGGAAGAATACGAAAAAGAATCAGGATTTGTTCTTAATTCGATTAAATCAGTTTTGGATAAGGCGCCAATTCTTGATGATGAAATGCTTAATCTTGCTAAAGAAGTTGCTAATTATTATTTGTCACCTTTGATTAGTGTTTTACAAACGATGCTTCCGCCTTCGCTTAAACCGAGGTATTCTTCGCTTAAAGCGCCAAAAATTCACTATGAAAAATATTTAGCGATTGTTGATGAAAGCGAAGAAGGATTAACCGCTAAACAAATTGAATTACTCCGTTTGATTTATAAAAATGGTAAGGTAAAAAAGCGTGATTTAAAATCACCTTCTGTAATTAAAAAACTCATTGAACTAAATCGCATACGCGAAATTGATATTGAAGTCCCTCGTTTAAAAATTCCTGAGTATAAACCAGATGAAAGAAAAGTTTTAACTTCTGATCAAAAGAAGGCAATTAATACTATCTTACATAGTAAAAATAAAATTTCCTTAGTTGAGGGCGTGACCGGTTCAGGCAAGACAGAGGTTTATTTAACACTTAGCGAAGAAGTAATTAAAAAAGGTCGCAATGTGTTGATGCTAGTTCCAGAAATTTCTTTAACTAGCGTTATGGTCAGTTATTATCTAAGACGCTTTAAAGGTAAGGTTGCCATTTTACATAGTGAATTAACGCCAGCTGAAAAATATGATGAATATCGAAGAATTGCTCGTGGTGAAGCTAATATTGTTGTTGGAGCACGGAGTGCTATTTTTGCACCATTAAAAAATATTGGTCTAATTATTTTAGATGAAGAACATGTCGAATCATATAAACAAGACAATATTCCAACTTACCACGCTCGGGAAGTAGCGTTTATGCGCGCTAAGAGAAACGATTCAATGGTAATTCTTGGTAGTGCCACGCCTTTATTAGAAACAAGAATTAGAGCAATGCGAGGGATTTATAATCATGTTGTTTTACCAAATCGCATTAATAAGCAGCCTCTTCCAAAAACGATAATTGTTGATATGTTAAAAGGTTATAACTTATGCCGTGATTCACATATGTTCTCAAAGCAACTTTACGAAAAAATCAAAGATCGTTTACTTAAAAAAGAGCAGATTATTCTTTTAATTAATCGTCGTGGCTTTTCAACTTCGATTGTTTGTCGCGAATGTGGACAAGCAATTAAATGTCCGACGTGCGGAATTTCTTTAACTTATCATCAGAATGATAATCTACTTAAATGTCACCATTGTGGTTATGTGATGCAATATCCAAAAACGTGCCCAAACTGCGATTCAAAGTATTTATCAAAAACTGGTTTTGGCACCGAAAGAATCGAAAAAGAAATAAAAAAGTTGTTTCCTCAAGCCCGCACTCTTCGCCTTGATAGTGATGTTGGGAAAGTTAGAAACAACATTTCTCAAGTAATAGAAAAATTTCGCAATCAAGATGCTGATATTTTAATCGGAACGCAAATGATTGCAAAAGGGCACGATTTTCCTAATGTCACCTTGGTAGGTGTCGTTTTAGCCGATATTGGTTTATCTTTACCTAGTTTCCGTAATACCGAAAAAGCTTTTACGCTTATTACGCAGGCGATTGGAAGAAGTGGCCGTGACAAGAAATTAGGAGAAGCAATTATTCAAACCTATATGCCAAGTCATTATGCGATTCAATTAGCAGCCCATCAAGATTACAACGCCTTTTTTAATACCGAGATGAAGATTAGAAAGGCGAGCCAATATCCACCTTACACTTATTTGATTTCGTTAATTATCAAAGCTAAGAAAGAAGATTTAGCCCAAGACATTGCTTACCAAATTGCAAGTGACTTAACTAATAAAAATTATAAAGATGTAAAAATTCTTGGCCCCTCAACTCCGTATATTCCATACGAGAATAGTTGGCATATTCGAGAAATTCTTATTAAATATAAGAAAGAAGATGAAATTAGAAATTATATTGAAAAATTGCGGATAACATTACAAAATAAACCATCGGTTAATATTCTAATTAACGTTGACCCATTTGATTTTTAAAGGAGAGATTATGATTCTAATCAAAGTTTACGGACTCGACCAATATGTTGTTGGTAATTATTCTAAGGAGCATACCACTAATCTAGCTAAGTTATTTGAAACAAGCGAAGATGAAATTTTATTTTATGCTCCTAATTCATATATTTTTCATAAAGGCGTTGAACAAACTAGTTGGAATGCGACGATTGAAGTTTGCTTGCCAGAAAAATATCATCCTCTTCAAGCAAATGTAACTAAATATTTAGTTAGTAGTTTTAAGTTATTCTCAATTAATCTTCATATTTTATTCACTTATTTTGATCAGCATCATTTATTTGAACATTTTAATAAGGATTATCCTCGATTTATTCGTGATGATAATTTGGTCAAAGTAGAGGAAGAAGATCTTAGTGAAGAAGATATCACTGATGAAGATAAGGTTTATACCGGAAATGTATTTAAGGATTTTAACAAGAAGAAAAAATAATGCTTAATCTTTATAATTATTCTTTAAAAGATTTACAAAAACTTCTTGTTGATAAGTATCAACAAAAGCCTTTTCGCGCTACCCAATTATTTACTTGGATTTATCTAAAGGGTGTGACAAATTTTGATGAGATGAGTGACGTTTCAAAAGAATTCCGTGAAACGCTTAAAAAGGACTTTTGTTTATGTCAACCAACAATATTTAAAAAAGAAGAAAGCGAAGATGGCACTAAGAAATTTTTAGTAAAACTCTCCGATAATAATTTAGTAGAAATGGTTATCATGCCATATCGATACGGAAATGTACTCTGTGTTTCAAGTCAAGTCGGTTGCAATATGGGATGTGCTTTTTGTGCCTCTGGTTTATTAAAAAAGAAACGTAATCTTGAAACGCATGAAATGATTGGTGAATTGCTCCTTGCTAATAGTTTGTTAAAACCAAACCGAATTTCTCATATCGTAGTGATGGGCACTGGAGAGCCTTTCGATAATTACGATAATGTCCTTAATTTTATCCGTATTGTCAATGATCCTAAGGCGTTCGAAATCGGCGCACGACATATTACAGTATCCACCTGTGGATTACCTGATAAAATTCGTCAATACGCAAAAGAAGGTTTACAAATAAATTTAGCAATCTCACTTCATGCGCCTAATGATGAAATCAGAAATAGACTAATGAAAATTAATCAACGTTATCCACTTAAAGAAGTAATTGCTGCGACAAAGGATTATATAAAAGAGGCCGATCGACGTGTTACTTTTGAATATATCTTGTTAAAAGATATTAATGATCATTATGAAGATGCGGTTGAGTTAGCGAATCTTATCAAAGGAATTTTAGCTTACGTCAACTTAATTCCATATAATGAAGTAAAAGAAAATGAATTTAAACGAAGTGACAAAAAACGAATCCATGAATTTTTAGATTGGCTCACGAAATTAGGAGTACATGCGCAAATTCGGAAGGAATTTGGTAGCGATATTTCAGCGGCATGTGGACAATTAAGAGCAAAGGTTAAACAATGAAAGATATTAAATATCAATTTGATTATGCTTATCAAAGCGATGTTGGACGAATTCGTTTAAAAAACGAAGATTCAACTACCGTTTTAATTAATAAATATAATGATATTTTGCTCGCAATTGCGGATGGGATGGGCGGTCATAACAAAGGTGATTACGCAAGCCATTTAGCGATTAGTTATATTAGCGAGGAATTTAAAAAACGGAAATATGGTTTTGTTTCTATTATCGCCGCTAAAATTTGGCTTCAACACACTATTGGGCGCGCCAATAAATTAATTTTTAACACGGCTGAACAAAATGAGGCTTATCATGGAATGGGGACTACTTTAGTAGCGGTTTTAATTCGCAAAAATTATTTAATAGTTATTAACATTGGTGATTCACGCGCTTACCTTTTTGCTAATAATAAATTAGAGCAATTATGCGAAGATCAAAGTTATGTAAATTATCTTAAAAATTCTGGTCAAATTAATGAAAGCGAAGCACAAAAAAGAAAAGACAAAAATATTTTGTTAAACGCGTTAGGCATTTATCCATCAGTGAGTTTTGAGTCACGCCTACTAAAATATAATGACCAACCCGTTCTACTATGTAGTGATGGACTATGTAATAATTTAAAAGAAATAAATATCATTAAATTATTGCAAGAAAAAGTTCCAATTAAAGCAATTGTTAATAATCTTATTAACGCTGCCAACGCAAATGGCGGTAATGATAATATTACAGTTATCTATTTTAAAAGGAGCATTCATGGTTAAAATTGGTGAAAAAATTAATAATCGTTATCGTTTGCTTTCTCGCGTTGCTCAAGGCGGAATGGCGGAAGTTTATGAAGCTTCCGATAATAAAACAAAACGCACTTGTGCAGTTAAATTTATTTTGGAAAATTTAACCAAAGATCAACACAATATTAACCGTTTTGCTCACGAAGCAAAGATTGCTACACGCCTTTCCCATCCTAATATTGTTTCTATTTATGATTCAGGTATTTATGAAGGGCGTCCGTATCTTGTTTATGAATTTGTGAAAGGGCAAACACTTGGCGAAAAATTAAAATTACATAGTAAAATTACCTATATCGAAGCTTGCGAAATTATGGTTCAAATTTGCGATGCTTTAAATTACATTCATCTTCGTGGTATTGTTCATCGCGACGTTAAACCGGATAATATCTATTGCTTATTAGATGGAATGGTGAAACTAAGTGATTTTGGCATCGCACTTGATCTCACTAATAAAACTAAAGAAGACGCTTCGTTAGTGGGGAGTGTCCATTACTTGGCACCAGAAATTTGTGAAGGTGAGCCTGTTACTAAATTAGCTGACATTTATTCTTTAGGTATCACTTTTTTTGAATTAGTAACAAAACACTTACCTTATGAAAATAATGATCCACTTGATGTCGCTGTCAGTCAGGTGAAGGAAGCAATCCCTACTCCAAGTAAATTTGTTTCTGATTTACCAAAACCAATTGAAAATGTTATTCTAAAAGCGACAATGAAAGATCCACGTGATCGTTATCAAAGCGCAAAAGAGATGCGCGAAGACTTGTTGGCAATTATTGCTAATAAGAAAAAATACGAAAAACGACGGAGCATCTTTCAATGGCTATTTGGTTTTAGAGAGAATTAATATGCGTAAGTTATATATCGCCCCATCATTATTAGCTGCCGACAAGAATAATTTTCAAAGCGAAATAAACAAGGCGGTTAAACTCGGGGTTAAATATATTCATTTTGATGTAATGGATAAAGATTTTATTGGTCATACTTCATTTAGCTTTGATGATTTTAAATTAATTAAAAATATGCATCACTTAATTAATGATGTACATCTTATGGTTATAAAACCATATGAATACGCAAAAGAATATGCTCAACTCGGCGCTGACATTATCACTTTTCATTATGAGGCGTTAAAAGAAGATACTTTACGTTTTGATTGCATTAATGCTATTAAAAAGATGGGTGTAAAAGTCGGTGTTTCTATTAAACCTAATACACCTGTTGAAAAAATTATTCCGTTTTTGCATCACATTGATTTAGTTTTAATTATGTCGGTTGAACCTGGCTTAGGGGGTCAAAAATTTATTGAAAGCTCTTTAGAAAAAATTCGCCGTTGTCGTGATTATATTGATGTTAATAATTTAAAAACTTTAATTGAAGTCGATGGGGGAGTTAATGAAACAACTGGTCCTCTTTGCTACCAAGCTGGGGCAGATATTTTAGTGGCAGGTTCTTATCTGTTTGGCCATTCCGATGTTAAAGACCGTTATCAAAAATTATTTAAAAAGGTATGAAACAATACAATTATCTTATTCCAATTATTTTAATGTTAGTGCTTGGACTCGTTGTCTTCTTTTTTGTCCTCACTGGAAGAATAACCTTTGCTCATAATGAAAAAACCAATTATTCGTTTCGCAATCGATTCCCTCACGAACTTTTTTACCAAAAAAATGTTGAAATTGTTTCTTATTTTCGCATCTTTTTAATTTTTCTAGCTGGTTTATGTATAGCGATACCTATCTTCTTTGCTACTTCATTCACCGGGCCATCAAACCTTGCTTTTTCATTTTTAGTCGCATTTTTCTTTGTTGCCGGTTCTGTTGTTGATTTTATTTTATTTTTCTTACAGCCAAAGCATTTAAAACAATTCCAGTTTTATGCGACGCTTGCTTTTGCGTTTATGATGATTGCTAACGGAACACTTGGCACCCTCTTGTTATCTTCCTTGTTTACTCATTTCTCATACAAAATCATCGCTGGTGTTGCATTAGTTCTTGCTATTTTTAACTTATTAATGGCTCTTAATCCAAAATTAAAAAAGTGGGATCGTTTAGAACAAAGTAAAAATCCAGATGGAACGATTAGCTACGTTCGGCCACAAATTTCGCCACTCGCTTTCTCTTTGTGGCTTAATTTCTTAACTTTAGTTTTAGCAAACATTTTGTTATTGACTACTGTTTTACTAATCGCTTTAAATTTTTAAAAAAAGTTGCTTTTAAATAACGAGATATTTAATCTTATTGTATAAGATTATTTATGCCTACACGTATAGAAAATCCTAAAAAAAAGAGTCGCATAATCGAAATTGATTTTATTCGTGGCGTTTTAATTTGGCTTGTGGCGGTAGATCATCTCTTTTTTGATTTTATGAACATCGCTCCTAGTTTCTTTACAACTACTGATCCAATATTAAGACAACAACTTTGGGCTTTGCAAGATATGGGCTATAACTATTGGAATTGGTCATTACGTGTCGGCTTTCGCTTCTTTTGTTTGGCACTATTCTTTTTAATCAGTGGTATCTCTTGCTATTTCTCACGAAATAATTTAAAACGTGGATTAATTATCTTGGGTGTTGGCATTCTTATAAGCGTCGGCTTTTATGTTGCAGGTATCATTATGCAAGATGGTGGCTATGTTTTCTTTGGTGCGATTACTTGTTTTGGCGTTTCAATTTTACTTTATTGGTTACTTCGTTTCTTATTTGAGAAAATATGCCCAAAATACAAAGATGATTTTAAATGGATTGCCTTAGGATTAGGTATGGTAATTATTGCGGTTGGTTTAATGTTTGATTGTTGGAATATGGAATGGCAAGGTCCTCCAGAAGGACTTCCGTTAAATTGGCAAAACTTTATTGCAATTATAATTGGCAAAGCACATGATACTGGACCATATAACGATTACATGCCGTTATTCCCATACTTAGGATTTTTACTTGTTGGATCATTTATTGGTGAAGTATTTTATAAAGAAAGAAAATCTTATTTTAAACCTTTACCTACAAGACCAGATCAAGACGAATCAACGGGAAAGAAAATTGCTTATTATGGTGGAATAATGCCTTATAAAGGCATAAAAAACGCGATTACTTTTAGCGGTCATTATTCGTTATTTTTCTATCTTCTTCACCAAGTGTTTTTGATAGCAATTTTAGGAATCGTGCTATTATCTAAGGGGTACACATTGAAACTATAATATGCCAAGTAAAAATCAAACGTTATATGAAGCTTTTTCTAGTAGCGCTAGAGCTAATCCAAATGATGTTGCTTTAATCTACAAGAATCATCGCTTTACTTATCAACATGTATTAAGAAAAGTTAATGCCATTGCTTATAGTTTAAATAAATTAGGTTATAAGCAAGATGATGTAATCACCATTATGCTTCCTAATGTTCCGATGGCGGTTTATTTACTTTACGCAGTAAACCAAATTGGAGCGATTGCTAACTTAGTTCATCCACTTATGAAAGAAGAACAATTGACTGGCATTATGAAAAAAACTAAAAGTAAAATTCTATTTACTTTGGATAGTAACGTAAATAATTTGCCTAATTTAAAAAAGATTGGCATTAAAATTTATGCCGTATCACCAGTCGATGAGTTAAACGTTTTTATTAAAATGGCTTATCACGCTAAATGTCAAAAGGGTATTAAAGAACCTTTTGCTCATAAACTATGTACATCAAAGATTTATACTGAAGTAGACCACGATTATAAAAAAGATAGTTTTTATTTGCATAGTGGTGGAACAACTGGTGAACCAAAAACAATCGCGCTTTCAAGTTTTGCGTTGAATGCAGTGGCGGTTTCTGGCTTAAAGATTGTTGATGAAAAATCGCCAAAAGGCATTGGTATGTTAGCAGTTTTGCCTATGTTTCATGGTTTTGGTTTATGCATGGGAATTCACGTTTGTCTTATGTGGGGTGCTTTTGATGTTTTAATGCCTAAATTTAGTACGAAAGAAACAATTAATTATTTAAAACGAGGAGAATTACAAATTATTATTGGCGTTCCTATTTTATATGAGGCTCTTTTACGTAATAAGCGTTTTCATGGAAAGATTGTATCAAAGATACATAATGCGTTTGTTGGAGGAGATTTTGTTAATGAATCGCTAATCAAGCGTTTTAACGAAAGAATGGAAGAAGGTGGCGCTCGTGCTCGGATGTATGAAGGATATGGATTAACCGAAACTACAACCGTTTGTACTGTTAACACTCATCCGTATCATCGTTATGGTTCAGTTGGTCGAGCAATTCCGTTTACTGAAACGAAAGCTTTTAATAATGGTAGGGAACTAAAACCTGATACTTGTGGCGAACTTTATGTTCGTGGCGATTCAATGATGAATGGATATCGTTTTGAAAATAAGAAAATTAATCCGTTTTATATTGATAAAAAGAAACAAAGATGGATAAAGACAGGTGACTATGGCAAAGTTGATAAAGATGGTTATGTCTATTTTATTCAACGTTTAAAACGAATCATAAAAGTTAATGGAATTAATATTTTTCCAAAGCAAATTGAAAATGAATTAGCAAAACTACCTTATGTATATGAATGTTATGCGAAAGGCGTTGAGGATGCTAAACACGGCAATGTCATTAATCTTTACGTTGTGCTTGATAGGAATAACAAAGAGAAAGATAATTATGATAGTGAGTTTAGAAACGTTATTGAAAATAAATTTAGTGTCTATGCTTTACCTAAGAAGATAATTTATAAAGATAAACTTCCTAAAACTCTTGTAGGAAAAATTGATGAAAAGCAATTAAAGGACGATTGAGGTTGTTATGAAAATATTATTAAAAAACGCAAAAATATTAACGCTCAAAAACAAAAACATCATTGATGGGGAAATACTTGTCGATGGTAATAAAATCGCTCAAATCGCTCGAAAAATAAATATGAAAGCAGATCGCGTAGTTAATTGTGAAGGCAATCTTTTAATGCCAGGATTTAAAAACGCGCATGCACATTCTGCGATGACTTTTCTTCGTGGTTATGCCGAGAATTTACAACTATATGATTGGCTTAATAAATGTGTTTTCCCTAGCGAAACTAGATTTATTAAAAACGATATCTATCATTTAAGTAAACTAGCTTATTTAGAATATCTAAGTAGTGGTATTACAGCTTGTTTTGATATGTATTACTTTGTCGATGAAATAAAAAGAGCGTGTGAAGATATTGGCATGCGTTCAGTGATTTTACTAGATCCACGCAAATCAAATTTTGATGAGCTTATTAGTAATTTCAAAAGTTTTAATAAAAAGAATTCAATCGTAAGCGCTTGTTTAGGGTTCCATGCTCATTACACAACAACAAAAGCTAACCTTAAGAAACTTTCTAAAATTTCGCATCAATTTAAAGCACCTATATACACTCATTGTAGCGAAACATCATACGAAGTTTTAAAACGGCAAAAGCTCTCTTATTTAACACCAGTTGCTTATCTAGATAGCCTTGGCTTATTTGATTATGGTGGTGGCATTTTTCATGGTGTTTATTTAACGAAGGAAGATGTCAAAATTTTGAAAAAACACCATATTTCGGTTTGTACATGTCCCGCATCTAACCTAAAGTTAGCAAGTGGCATTGCGCCAGTTAAACATCTTTTTGATGCCGGAATTAATGTGGCAATCGGAACCGATGGACCTGCTAGCAACAACGCATTAGATATGTTCCGTGAGGCGTATTTAACTTCTGTTCTTAGTAAGATTAAGAACAATGATCCGGTTGGATTACAATCTTTTGATGTTTTAAAAATGGCAACTGTTAATGGCGCTAAAATGATGAACTTAAAAGATGCTGATGTGTTAGCGAAGAATAAATTGGCGGATATTATTATGATTGATTTACATCAGCCTAACATGCAGCCACTAAATAATATCTTTAATGATTTAGTTTATAGCGCTAGTAAAATTAATGTAAAAATGACGATGATTAATGGAAAAATTTTATATTATAATCACAAATATTATCTTAACGAAAGCGTAGAAAAAATTTACGAAAAAGCTAAGAAAATTACAAATCGGCTTATTGCAAAAAAATAAAATCAAAAAATAATGAAAAAAAATGTTGTTTTTTTATTTTTTTAATATATATTCAATTTCGTAGATTATATCTACGAGAAATAATATGGAAGATAATCACATCATAACGCTTGACCATATAAGTAAGTCATTTGGCGACAGTTTAATTGTTGACGATATTAGTCTTTTTATTAAAAAAGGTGAGTTCGTTACTTTCCTTGGTCCCAGTGGTTGTGGTAAGACTACAACCTTAAGAATGATTTCAGGTTTTGAAATGCCGAGTAAGGGGCGCGTTCTTTTAAATGGAAAAGACGTGACTAATCTTCCTCCTTATAAACGACCGATTAATACTGTTTTTCAAAGATATGCATTATTCCCTCATCTTGACGTCTATGATAATGTGGCGTTTGGCCTTAAATTAAAAAAAGTTCCTGTTGTGATTAAAAAGCGCAATGGTAAAGAAGTGACGAAGATGAAACATCTTCCAGCTAAAGTCATTGATCAAAAAGTGGCGCGCGCATTAAAAATTGTTGATCTTGAAGACTTGGAGGATCGTTCAATTGATACTCTTAGCGGTGGTCAACAACAACGAGTGGCGATCGCGCGAGCAATTGTCAATGAACCAGAAATTCTTTTGCTTGATGAGCCATTAGGCGCTCTTGATTTAAAAATGCGTAAAGAAATGCAACTTGAATTAAAAGAAATGCATAAGAAACTTGGCATTACTTTTATTTATGTTACTCATGATCAAGAAGAAGCTTTGACTATGAGTGACACGATTGTTGTTATGAAAAGTGGTGTTGTCCAACAAATTGGTACCCCAACGCAAATTTATAATGAACCACAGAATGCATTTGTTGCTGACTTTATTGGTGAATCAAATATTTATAGCGCCAACATGGTCGATAAACGTAAAGTTCGCTTTCTTAACTGGACATGGGATTGTGTTGATGATTTTGAGATTAACGAAAATGTTGATGTTGTGGTTCGACCTGAAGATGTAATTTTAATGGGGCCACGAACCACTAATTTAATCGGCACAATTAAAAGCAAAATTTTTAAAGGTGTTCATTATGAATATACAGTAATAGTTGGTAAGAGTGAATTACAAGCTCGTGATACGCGTGATTTAAAAGTTGATTCACACGTATCAATTAAAATTGATCCACAAAATATCCAGATTATGAAAAAACAATATAACATTAATGCTTTCTACGATGCCTACATTACAAAAGACAATAAAGTTGCGATGACAGATGATGAATTTGAATGTGACTTAACTCAATTATTACCTGGAAGTAAAATTGATGATGATGGTTATCTAGTTAAAAATGGAGTTCGTTATAACTTAACTGATGCTCCTGTGGCAGTTGAAATTGAAATTAAAGCCATTGCCCTTAGTGATGATATTTCAGCAAGTGAAGTTCATGGCGTGATTATTAACTCAATTTGGAAAGGCGATTATTATCAAGTGTTAGTGCGTAGTTCAAGCGAAGAAGATTATATTATTGATACGCAAGATTCGTGGAACATCAACGATATCGTTTCTATTATTGTGAAAAAGGATGATATCAAGCTCCGCTTAAAAGGAGATATCAGCAAATATGAAGAGGACGCTTAGGTTCCAAAGAAAGTACCTTTGTATACCTTATGTAGTTTTTCTTGTTTTATTTATTGTTTTACCAATTGTTTTAATTATTTTTTACGCTTTTACTGACAATAAAGGTTTCTTTTCTTTTGATGCGTTAGTCGATTTTTTTACAACCCCAACTAAAATCTCCATTTTGCTAAACTCGGTGTTTATCGCTTTACAAACAACAATCATTTGTTTAATTATCAGTTATCCTCTCGCTTATTTTTTAGCTAACAAAAAATTCAATCGTAACGGCGTTTTGATTACTTTATTTATTATGCCAATGTGGATTAATTTCGTTCTACGAACCGGAGCAACTCGTGATCTATTAACTTGGCTTGGTATTAACGGAGGAAAGGTGCCATATTTAGCAACGCTAATAGGTATGGTTTATAACTATTTACCTTTTACAGTTTTACCTTTATATACAACAATGCTTAAACTCGATCGGAGCCAAATTGAAGCGGCCAGCGATTTAGGTGCAACGCCATTTCAAGTTTTTCTTCGCAATATCATTCCGCAATCTTTACCAGGAGTAGTAAGTGCGGCAACGATGGTTTTTATGCCAACGATGAGTAGCTATGTAATTAGTGATACCTTAAGTGAAGGGAAAATTACTTTGTTTGGTAACTCCATTTATATTTCTTTCTCAAATTCGCAATGGAACACTGGTAGTTTCCTTGCTCTTATTATGCTAATAATTATTTTCTTATCGATGCTAGTGACACATCGTTTTTCGCGTGAACCTGAAGCAAGGGGCGGCACATGGTAAAGAAAATTTTCGCTAACATTTACATTTATCTCATTTTGTTTTTAATGTATTTACCGATTCTTTTATTGATTGTTTTTTCATTTACCGATTCAACTAACGTGGGCGTTTGGAAAGGTTTTTCATTCGATTTGTTTCCGCGTTTATTCCACAACCAAGAAATTATGGTTGCGCTAGGTAATACTATTATCATTGCGCTTATCTCCAGCATTGTTTCAGTTTTATTAGGTACTACTGGTGCCATCGGCGTTTTTTATAGTAAAAAAAGAAATAAACGAGTTGTCGAAGCAGTGACACAGATTCCCGTTGTGAATGCAGAAATAGTAATGGCATTGTCATTAACTGTTTTATTTGTCTTTTTAGGTTCAATGATTTTTAAAACCTCTCTCTTCTCTTTCCATACTTTGTTAATTGGCCATGTTTGTTTATCACTTCCTTTTGTTTATTTATCAGTTAAACCTAAACTTCAACAAATGGATCCAAATCTATATGAAGCAGCAATGGATTTAGGGTGTACTCCTCGCAGAGCTTTAGTCAAAGTCGTGATTCCCCAAATTATTCCAGGCATAATCAGTGGATTTTTGTTATCAATGACATTGTCATTGGATGACTTTATCGTAACAGCTTTCCTTCGTGGTCCTGGTTTATTAAGCGGCGATAAAGCGATTGAAACTTTATCAACTTTAGTGCAAGCCAAAATTAAGAAAGGGCCTATTCCACCTGAATTAAGAGCGTTAACAACAATTCTTTTCTTAATTGTTTTAACCGTTGTTGTTATTGTAGCAGTGTACCGTAATCATTTTGCGAAAACTTTCGGCACTAAGAAAAATTTACGGAGGCTACGTAATGTTCGCTAAGAAAGTATTCTTAGGTATTGCAACTTTATTAATGACTTCGCCGTTGCTATTTTCGTGTGGGCCTAACGATCCTAATGTCACTTATTTAAGAATTCTTAATAGCGAAGACTATATCGGAAGAGGAACTTATATCTATCAAGAGGGCGATGAAAAAAAAGAAGAAGACATTGATGTAATAAACGATTTTGAAGAGTGGGAAAAAAGTTGTGGCAGAAATGTCAAAGTGATTTATGAAACTTTTGACACAATGGAAAATATGTACAACACCTTAAAGACAGGAAAGACTAAATATGATTTAGTGTGTGCAAGTGATTACATGGTGCAAAAATTAGTGAATCTTGATTTGTTAGAAAGGATGGATAATAAAGTAACTGATATTCCTAACTACGAGAAAAACGCCTCATCGTTTATTCGTGATCGTCTTAAAAACATTAAGTGGGGCGATAAAGATAAATATAATCTAGATGATTATTCCGTTTGTTATATGTGGGGAACACTCGGACTCCTTTATAATCCAACGTATGAATTGTTGGACGCACGCGGCCTAAAGCCTGATGATGTCCATAATGCAATGACATCGTATGACTCGCTTTGGGATGAGCGTTTTCAAAAAGTTGTTTCGGTAAAAGATTCGATGCGCGATACTTATGCAATTGGATTAATTCATACTTTTAAAGACGAATTAAAAGATAAATCAATTATTGAGCGACAAAAGATTTTTGATTATGGTGGAGTAAATGATTCTAACGCGAAAGAACATATTGATTTGATTAAACAAGATTTATTGACTCTTCGTGACAATATTTTTGGCTTTGAAGTCGATAGCGGAAAAGAAGATATTGTTACCGAAAAAATTGGAATTGACACGGCGTGGAGTGGTGATGCGGTGAAAGCGATTAATAACGCTGAAGAAGAAAAGAATTTAAAACTTTATTATTCTATTCCAACTGAGGGGAGCAACCTTTGGTTTGACTGTTGGACCATGCAAAGAGGAGCGAATAAAGAATTATCCTACGAATTTTTAGATTTTATCTCTGAACCAAATAACGCAATCAAAAACATGAAGATAATTGGTTATACATCATCCATTCAAGGAAAAGAAATTTTTGATTATTACAACAAAAAATACGCGCCTATTTCTAATAGTAGTAACGAAAAATACGATGTTAGTTATTTTTTTGATGATGAAAGTCAAAAAGAATTAACGATTGATAAAAAATATCTTGGCCGCCAAATAGCAGCGCAATTTCCTAAAAAGGAAGTTGCCGATTCATTAATGGTAATGAAAGATTATGGCGATAACAATGATTTAATTTTGAAAATGTGGGAAGAAGTTAAACATGAATCTTTACCAATATGGGCGATTGTACTTTTTGTAATAGAAATTGTTTTAATTGCCTCTGCCATATTTGTTTTTGCCTTCCTAAAGTTTAGAAATAAAAAGCAGCGTCAACAAAGGCGCTTAAAGTCAGCGGCTTAATTTTGCATTTATCAATAATTTTGTTAAAATTTAGCTATGTGGTATGAGGTCTTATATCGAGTCCTTAGCATTGTTAACTACGTTATTTTAATCATTGTCGCTATCCCCTTATTAATTCAAGTTTTTAATGTTTTGTTTTGTTGGTTAAAAAAGCGCACTTATCCAAAAAGCGAAATAAAAAGTCGTATTGCTTTTATCATGCCAGCGCATAACGAGGCTGATGTTATTTTTGATTCAGTTCGTGATTTATTAAATAACCAAAATTATCCAAAGGATAAATATGATGTTTATGTAGTTGCCGATAATTGCACGGATAACACCGCTGAATTGGCAAAGAAAGCTGGCGCAATTGTCTTAGTTCATAATGATCCAGATCCGGCTCATCATATGGCGCTATATCCTTTAAAATATGGTATTGATGAAATATTAAAAACTGATAAATATGATTTAGTCATTCATCTTGATGCGGATAATCATGTTAATCGTGATTTTTCATCTTTGATGAACGATGCTTATCAATGTGGTTACGATTTCCTTCGCCCGTATGAAGGAAGCACTAATGGTCCACAAAATTTCTATACAAAAGCTTGCACACTATTTTATTCATTTGACTCGCGTTATGGTAGCCGGATGCGTGAACGAGTTGGTGTTTCCGCTCATGTTAATGGTGGTGGGGCAACAATGTCAACTCGGATGTTAAAGAAATGTGGTGGTTATGATTCAACTAGTATTTCTGATGATGCCGAATTTTGTTTTAATCGTATCTTAGAAGGAATTAAGGCGCATTTTGTCGAAGATGCGGTTGTTTACGAAGATATGCCATCTACTTTTAAAGATACTCTTAACCGCAATTTACGAATTGGCGCGGGAAGCGTTAAACTCTTAAAAACAAAACTAAAAGAAATGTTTTTCGGTTTCTTTAAAACTGGTCGACTTTCTTATATGGAAATGTTTTTGACTTATATCTTTATTTTCTTAACGCCAATTTTATGTATTTGGATGCCACTTTTTTATATTTATAATTTTACTTTTCTTGGCTTAGTGGAAAACGGAATAATTACTGTAGGTAATCTTTATTCCTACACTTTTTATCATACAATTTTGTGGAATACAGTTTGGTCAATTGTTGGTGTGGTTGGTGGCTTATTTATTATCTTCGGTTTCATGCAAGCTCTAATCCTAGTTCTCTCGGATTATCAAAAGTTTGGTGCGAAGTCACGAAAAGAAATGCTTGATGCTGGATTTTTATTTCCTGCCTATTTAGCAGTTTATACTGCTACAATATGTGTAGGCACATTAAGCAAACCAAAATGGAAAGAAATTAATAGGAACCCGAATAATGCCAAATAGTAAATATTCAGTTGAAGTGATTAATTTAGTAAAGTCCTATGGCTCAGTAAAAGCGGTGGACAATATTTCTTTCTACGTTAGTAAAGGCGCTTTATTTGCATTTTTAGGAGTTAATGGTGCTGGTAAATCAACCACCATTAATATTATTTCAACTATTCTTAAGAAGGATAGTGGCAAAGTTTATGTGGAAGGCTTTGATTTAGATACCGATGCCCAAAAAATTAAAAATGAGATTGGAATAGTTTTCCAAAATTCCGTCCTTGATCAACAATTAACTGTTTTACAAAATTTAACAATTCGTACTACCTTTTACGCTCTTACTAGAGAGCAAAGAAAGAAAAATATTCAATCGATTATTGAATTACTTGATTTAAAAGAAATTCTTCATAAGCGAATCGCTCAATTATCCGGTGGACAAAAACGGCGCGTTGATATTGCGCGAGCGATGGTTCATGCGCCACGTTTATTAATTCTTGACGAGCCAACAACTGGGCTAGATCCCAAAACTCGTCAAGCGGTGTGGCATCTTATTGATAAAATTCGTCGCGAAACCGGGATGACCGTTTTCTTAACAACGCATTATCTAGAAGAAGCGGAAAAAGCTTCTTATGTAATTGTTATTGATCGTGGTCATATTATCGAACATGGTTTGCCAATTGATTTAAAAACTCGACACAGTCGAGACTATATCATTAGTTATGGTAAAGTTAGTCCGACATTTGAGAAAAAACTTAAGAAAAATAAAGTCGAGTTTAAATATGACACGGACCGTGGTGGTTATTTACTTTATCACACTAATAAAATGAAAGTTACTAATATTCTCAAGAAATTTGAAAAAGAAATCAAAGATTTCGAAGTGTTAAAAGGCACAATGGATGACGCCTTTATTAACATTACCGGGAGAAAACACGACCATGGAAATGAGTAAGCCAAAAAAAGTTAGAGTTAGAAATCACGAAGTGTTTTTTCAATTAACCAAGCGGAACTTCCTTGTCTTTACAAGAAATAAGATGCGTATGTTCTTCACGCTAATGGTACCGATTATTATTTTGATTATTTATATCCTTTTTCTCCGTTCGCTTGAATTATCATCAATCCGTGAAGCAATTAATTCAATCGAAGGCATCCCACCTATTGATGATAAAACTTTAATGGTGTTTATGGATTCGTGGTTCCTTTCTGGTAACGTTGCTCTATGTTCAATTTCGATTTCACTACAAACTAATAATCTAATTATTAATGATAAAGAAAACGGGATTAACCGTGATTTTGCAAGTGCACCAATTCATAAGACGGTTGTAACCTTTGCTTATATGTTCTTCAATTTCTTAATCACGTTACTTCTTTGCTTCTGCTTTGTCTGTGTTACCTTTATTTTCTTAGCAGCGATGAACGAATTTTATTTAAATGCTCTTGATGTTTTAATTATTTTTGGTGTTTTAGCCTTTATTACTTTAAACGCTTCAGCCTTTACAACCCTTGTTTGTTCATTTATTGATACTGACGCAACGCTCGCAAGCGTTATAGCGGTTGTGAGCGCTTGTCTAGGTTTCCTAATTGGTTCATTTATGCCACTTAGTTTAATGCCAAAATTAATGCAAGATATTGTTTTCTTTATTCCTGGTACACACGCCACAGCGTTAATGCGCTATGCTTACTTAAAATCGCCGTTAGAGATATTAGGTAATCAATTCAATCCTACTCAACTTTCCATTTTAAAGAACCAAGTTGGCTATAACCTTATATTTTATATAAGGGATATGATGACATCAGTTGATTTATCAGTTGATCCAATCTTACAAGGTGGGGCAGTCATCACTCCTGATATTCAAGCTTACATTACCACAGGTTTTACTTGCGGATTTATGGGCCTTAACTTCTTGAGTAGAAAAAATACAGTTAAAACTTATATCAAGTAATTAACTTATGCCAAAAAAGAATTCTCCGGGTTTATCAATTTTCCAAAAAATTCTTTTTGGTATCCTAACTGGTTTATCGATTTTTCCGGTGTTTAATCATTTGCGAAATTCGGTTATTGTCAATTATTTGCGTAAAAGATATTTTCATTTACTAAGCCAAGAAGAAGATAAAAATGTAATCGGTAATGATTATAAAACTTTTGTTTTTTGGTGGGACGGCATCAATGAAACAACGCCAGTAATAATTAAAACAACAATTAATTCAATTAAAAGAAATGGAAAAAATGTAATTTTAATCACCAAAAATAATTATTTGAGTTATGTCGATATACCTGATTCAATAATTAGTAAATTTAAAAATGGCATTATTGATCTAACTCATTTTTCCGATATTCTTAGATGCGCATTGCTTTATAAATATGGTGGCCTATGGATTGATGCAACGGTTTATTTAAATCAACCATTTGATGATATTACCAAATATCATTTTTATTCGCCTAAGCAAAAATCAACTTTTGCTAATAGAGTGCTTGTTCATAGAGGAAAATGGTTTATTTATTTTATGGCCGCTTCAAAAAATAGTGTTATTATGCGCAATTGCTTAAATTTGCATTATTCTTATTGGGAAGAACACGACCACTTGATTTGTTATTTTTTATTGGATTATACAATTGAGATTCAATACCGATATTTACAAAATATAAAATCAATCATTGATAAAATCCCTCTTAACAATAAATATGTTCACAAATTTTGTGTAGTCCCTTTTGACTTAAAATTTAACCATAAATATGACGATAAGAAATTTAAGAAATATAGTGCTGACACTAAAGCTTTTAAATTAACATATAAGTACAATCATAAATATGACTCATTGAATAATACGTACTTACAGCATTTTATTGATAACGAAAAATCAACTTAATCGTTAATAACTTGCTATTTATTGAATAAAAATAATTGTTAGTGATATAATATAACGCACTGGAAAAATGCATCCTTAGCCAAGTGGTAAGGCAATTGACTGCAACTCAATGAGCGTTGG
>JAKSVA010000019.1 GCA_024408435.1 Bacilli bacterium | reverse complement strand
GGTGGGGGATATGAATTTATTAGTTATCGCGAAAAAGATCCAATTATGTTTGCCTTTAATGCGCTTGGTTATCAAAGTTTTAGTTTAAGTTATTCTTGCCACACGCTTTATCCAGTCCCCTATTTAGAATTAATGTGCGCTCTTCATTATTTAAATACGCATCATAATGAATTAGGCATTGTTCCGAAAGAAATTACTTTAATTGGTTTTAGCGCAGGTGGGCATCTCGCTGCTTCTTACGCGGGAATTTATCAAAAACTTAATCGCTTTGATGACATTAGTTTAATTAAACCTTTTGCGTTAGTATTAGCTTACCCAGTTATTTCGTTAATTAAAAGTGACAATCCGCAATGTATTAAAAACATTACGAATTTTGATGATAAATTAAGACACCTATTAAGCGCGGATGAACGAGTTAGTAAAGAGTATCCACCTACATTTATGTGGACAAGCAAAACCGATCAAATGGTTAATCCAAAAAATGTTAGTTGGCTTAAAAAAGCGTTAGATGAGAAAAAAGTTAAAAATAAATGTATGATATATAGTAGCGGTGGGCATGGATTAGCATTAGCTAATTATGCAACATGGTGCCATAATCCCGATTGGATAAATAAAGAAGCAAGTAAATGGCCCACGCTTGCCCATCAATTCATTCAAAAATTATAGGAGATAGATATGTTAGAGTTTAAATTTGATACCCAATGTTTAATTGAAGGAGTTAATCTTCCTAACGAAGATGTTATTAATAACTATATTAAAACCAATATTAAAGGCGATTCTTTATTAGCGGTTGGTGATGATACGTTAATTAAAATTCACTATCACACTAATGAACCATGGAAGGTAATTGAATATGCCGCGAGCCTTGGCGAATTACACGATGTTGTGATTGAAAATATGGAACGCCAAGCCAATGGCAAAAAAGGTTAATGGATAATCTTGCCGCTTTATTTGAGAAAAAACAATATCAATTAATCATTAACGTAACCGAAGGTAGTGTTGATGTTGTAGCAGTATCTTATCGACTTAATGCGTTAATTGCACTTAATCGTTTTAAGGAAGCAATAAATCTTGTTACTATTCATAATGATTTGCTTTACCAAAAAGATCCGCTTAAATGTATGCAGCTTCATTTTGAACTATTACTTCATGAAAAAAAATATGATGAAGCTTTATTGGTTTTAAAAAAATATGAAGATAAGCCATATGTCAGTCAAAAAGTTGAAGAATTCCTAAGAGCAATTCCCCATAAAATAGCTGATTATCAAAAAATGGATGAGACGCGTGCGCCTTTTATTAGCGAGGAAGAAGCGAACAAAATTTTTCTTAAAGAAAAAGATAATCAAAAAATTATTGCGACGATTTATTATCTTAAGCCTTTAGAAATTGCTCCCTATCTAAGTTCATTAAAGAAACTATTAATTCGCGATGATGTTAGTGATGATACAAAAACATTAGCGTTACTTCTTTTAATTAGTAAAAAAGTTGATGGTAATTATTCTATCCAGAAGAAACAAAAGACTTATCAAATAAATCCGAGCCACGCTACTCCACCTTTTGCGAATAAAAAATATCGCCAATTGATAAACAATATTCATCAATATGGTAAAGATCCGTCAGTTGAAGAAGTGGCGATTAACCTTTTAAATCAATATATTTTGCTAATTTATCCTTGCGAAGTTGATGAGCGTGATAAACTAGAGCATATTGCTCTTGCATTTGTGGTTATGGCAAAAGAATATTTAAAAATTAATGAAAATTTTGCTAATTTTATCAAAAACCATACTGATAATATCGATGCAGTAAAAACGCTTCTATCAATTTATCATTTATCGTTAGATAAACAACAATAAATTCTATGCTATAATAAACCTTGTTTATGAAGAATAGCGTAACTAGATTTGATATGATTACATCTCCAAGGAAAACCCCTTGGTATATGCAAATCTTAATTTGGCTTTTGTGTTTCCCTAGTGTGTGGCGGCATAGAGCAAAAATTAAGAAAACAAACATGAAAGGAATCAAACCTCCTTACTTGTTACTATGTAATCATAACGCTTTCCTTGATTTTAAAATTTCAACGGCAGCAATTTTTCCGCATCGCGCTAATTACATTGTTGCGATTGATGGCTTTATTGGGCGCGAAGGTATCATGCGCAAAATTGGTTTAATTTGTAAACGCAAATTTACTTCTGATTTGGTAATTATTCATCACATTATGTCTGTAATTAAAATGAAAAAAATTATGGCTATTTATCCCGAAGCTCGCTATTCCCTTTGTGGAACTACCGCGGTACTTCCGGAATCTCTTGGCAAACTTTGTAAATTTCTTAATGTACCAGTTGTCACTTTAATTACGCATGGCCATCATATTAATCATCCTTTTTGGAATACACGTCATGAGCGTAAAGTTAAACCAGTGGAAGCTGAATTAAAACTGTTATTTACCGCTGATGAAGTTAAAAACACTTCAGTTGATAACATCAATGCTAAATTAGTCGAAGCTTTTCAATATGATGATTTTAAATGGCAAAAAGATAACCAAATTAAAGTTAAATGTAAAGACCGTGCTGAAGGTCTTCATCGTGTTCTATATCAATGCCCAGTGTGTGGGACGGAATTTATGATGGACTCCTTTGGTTCAACATTAAAATGTAACCATTGCGGTGCAATATGGGAGATGACTGAATTCGGTGAATTAAAACGGCAAAATGGTGAAGATAAATTTACCCATATTCCTGATTGGTATGAGTGGGAACGTGCAAATGTTAAAAATGAAGTTAAAAAAGGAACATACTCTAGCGGTAAATTAAATGTTGTCGTTGATTCGTTACCTAATTCAAAAGGCTTTATTCGCCTTGGGAAAGGAGAACTTATTCACGATGTTAATGGTTTTAAAGTGAGCGGAATTGATTTTGATAATGATCCATTTAAATTAGAAATTAAACCTATTGCGCTTTATTCTTGTCATATTGAATATCAATATTTATTTAAACATGGTGATTGTATTGATCTTAATACTATTAATGATACTTGGTATATTTATCCTGATGAGAATCAAAAGTTTTCGATAACAAAAATGGCTCTTGCGACAGAAGAATTATATTTCCAAGCGATTAAAAAAATTGGTAAAACTGTTAAGCCAGGATTAGCTTAAACTTTAAAATAAAAAGAATTTTGGCACTTTTCTCTTGACAGTGCTAAAACTAACTCATATAATGTTATTGGCACTTTTAAAGAAAGACTGCCAAAAAAGAAGTTTATATTATATATAACTTGCAAGTAAAATCGAAGTAATATATAGTTTAATAACTTGACTAGTAGTAAGGAGAAAATTATGCATTCTACAGTAAAAAACATCAATGAAACGAAATTTGAAGTGACTTGTGAAGTCGACGAAAAAGTTTGGAAAGATGCCCAAGAAAAGGCGCGAAAAAAACTTTACGCAAATGTCGAAGTTAAAGGTTTTAGAAAAGGGCACGTGCCAGCGGATATCGCGAAAAAACACGTTAACGAAGGTGAAGTTTTTAACGAAGCCATTAATATTGTTTTACCTGACACTTTTGCAACGGCAATGAAAGATAATGAATTAAGACCATTTACCCGTCCAGAAGTTGCGGTGGAAAAATTTTCTACCTCCAGTTTAACTTTAAAATTTACGGTGGTTGTAGCGCCAAAAGTTACTTTAGGCAAATATCAAGGCATTAAAATCGAACGGAAAAAAGTGGAAGTTACTGATAAAGATGTTGATGATGCCATTAAGTCATTGCTTGATCAAAACGCCGAATTAGTTATAAAAAACGGCGAAGCCAAGAAAGGCGACACAGTCATTTTAGACTTTGAAGGCTTTGTTGACGGAAAACCGTTTGATGGCGGTAAAGCTAATAACTATGAATTAGCGTTAGGAAGTGGGCAATTCATCCCTGGTTTTGAAGACCAATTAATTGGCGTAAAGGCTAATGATAAGAAAGAAGTTAATGTAACTTTCCCAAAAGAATATGTGGAAAATCTTAAGGGAAAGAACGCGACCTTTAAATGCACAATTCACGAAGTGAAAGAAAAGAAGATTCTGGAATTAAATGATGAAACTGTGAAAGGTTTAGCAATAAAGGATGTAAAGACTGTCGCGGAATTAAAAGCTAATCAAAAGCAAACAATCGAAAATCGGAAGAAACAAGAAGTTGAACAAGCGTATTACACTGATTTAGTTAATGCAATTAGTAAAGATGCGAAAGTTAGCATTGCAGATGAAATCGTTATGGAAGAAGCTAACAATATGGAAGAAAATCTCAAGAAGCAAGTTGAACAAAACGGTTTGAAGTTTGATCAATATTTACAAATTACTGGTCAAAAAGTTGAAGATTTAAAAAAGAAAATGAAGCAAGAAGCCGAACAACAACTTAAGCGCTTCTTAGTCCTTAACGCAATTAGCGAAAAAGAAAAAATAACTGTCACTGATGATGATGTCAAAGCTGAATACAAACGTTTTGCAGATTTATACAAAATGGATGTGAAGAAAATTGAAGAAATCTTTAGCAAAGATTTAAATGGTTTAAAGAATCAAATTCTTAGCCGGAAGTTACACGAATTATTGACTAAGTTAAATAAATAACATAAAAGGAGATTAAATTATGGATCAAGGCGATAAAGTCACTCTACCAGTTCTCATCACTCGTGGATTAGTGGTTTTTCCTTATAATCCATGTTCAATTGAGGCCGCTCGTGATTTTAGTATGCGCGCCATTGAAGCGAGCCGAAAAGAAACGGATTCCTTAATTTTAATTGTTGTCCAAAAAAATCCCGCGACCGATAAACCAAGTAAAGATGATATTTATGAAGTTGGTTCATTATGTCGAATTCAAGCTTTTGTTGATCAAAAGCGCTTTTATCGCATTAAAGTTAATTGCACCCGCCGAGTGAAGATTCTTGATATTCAATTATCGAATGGTTTATATGTCGCAAGTGCTGAACCGCTTGATGATGTTCGTGGCGATAGCCAAGAAGAAATGGTGTTAGTGAGAGATATGCTTAATGATATTCAACGTTCGCCTGAACTAAGGATGGCTATTCCACCTCAACTCATTCCTTCACTTAGTAAACCAATGGATGCGATTGAGTTTGCTAACATCTTAGCGAGTACTTTACCAATGCCAGTCGAAAAACGACAAGATTTATTGGCGACCAATAACATTAATGAACGCTTAATGAAAATCTATAAATTAATTAACAAAGAAAAAGAAATCGCTTCGATTGACCAAAAGATTCAACGTGAAGTGCGGGATTCAATGGATAAATCCCAAAAGGATTACATCCTTCGTGAGAAACTTCGTCAAATTCACAAAGAATTAGGTGACACAGATGAAGGTGAACAAAGTCTTTTAGACAAGTTAGAGAAAAATCCTTATCCTGAGCACATCAAAAAGAAAGTAAAGAGCGAATATAAACGCTATGAAATGATGCCACAAGCATCTTTAGAAAGCAGTTTAATTAAACAATATATTGATACTTTAATGGATATTCCTTGGTATCAAAAAACCGAAGATAATGATGATTTAAAGAATGCGCAAAAAATCTTAGATGAAGACCATTATGGTTTAACAAAGGTTAAAGAAAGAATTATTGAATATTTAGCTGTGAAGAAAATGACGGGTAATTTAAAAGCGCCAATCTTATGTTTCTATGGCGCACCTGGTGTTGGTAAAACTTCACTCGGTAAATCAATCGCTAGAGCACTTGGTCGTAAATTCTTTAAAGCCAGCTTAGGTGGTATTTCTGATGAAGCGGAGATTCGCGGGCACCGGCGTACTTACGTCGGAAGCATGCCAGGGCGCATTATTGCGGGTATGCGTCGCTCGGGAGTTCGTAATCCAGTTTTCTTACTTGATGAAGTTGATAAGATTTCTCAAACCTTTAAAGGTGATCCTGCTAGTGCTTTACTTGAAGTACTTGATCCAGAACAAAACTTCGCCTTTAACGATAACTATATTGAAGAACCATACGATTTAAGCGATGTCTTATTTATCGCGACGGCTAATTATATCGAAAATGTTCCAGCGCCACTTCGTGACCGCTTAGAAATTATTGAACTTAACTCTTATACCGAATTAGAAAAAATTCAAATTGCGAAGCATTTCTTAGTGAAGAAAGAATTAAAAGCTAATGGGATGAAAGAAAATCAAGTTGAGTTTAAAGATGATGCGATTAAATACATCATTAATCATTACACGATGGAAGCCGGCGTTCGTAATCTTGAGCGTGCTATTGCGAAAGTTATTCGAAAAATTATTGTTGAACTTTTTAACAACAACAAAAAGAAAACAAGCAAAAAAGTGGTGGAGATTAAAGATGTCCAAAAATACCTTGGTGTTGAACGTTTCCAAACTAACCAGAAAGAAAAGAAAAACCAAATTGGGGTTATTACTGGCTTAGCCTATACTGAATACGGCGGTTCAACTTTACCAATTGAAGTGAACTATTTCCCTGGTAAAGGTAATTTAGTATTAACAGGTAAGCTTGGTGATGTGATGAAAGAATCCGCTTCAATCGCGCTTGACTATGTCAAAGCAAATGCGAAACGCTATAAAATTGATTTTAAATTATTTAAAGAAAATGATATTCATATTCACTTCCCCGAAGGCGCGATTCCTAAAGATGGCCCAAGCGCGGGTATTGCAATTACATTAGCGATTATTTCGTGCTTCTCTAATACACCAGCGAGTTGTGATGTGGCGATGACAGGTGAAGTTAATCTTCGTGGTAGCGCATTACCAATTGGTGGCTTAAGAGAAAAATCACTTGCTGCTCTTCGTAGTGGAATTAAGACGATTATTGTACCGAAAGAAAATAAACGTGATGTTACTGAATTACCAAAAGAAGTAAAAGATAATCTCAAGATTATTTTGATGGATAATGTTGATGATGCGATGAAAATCGCACTTGTGAAAAAATAATTCTTTAGGATTTAGTTGTGATTGATTTTCGCAAAACAAAATTTATTAAAAGCGCACCAGATTTTTCTTACGCACCAAAAGATCGACTTTTACCAGAAATTCTCTTAGTTGGGAAAAGTAACGTTGGTAAATCGACTTTAATTAATTTATTGACCGAAAATAAATCTTTAGCGAAAGTTTCTTCTAAACCGGGTGCAACTAAATATCTCAATTATTTTCTTCTTGATGATCAATATTATTTAGTTGATGCTCCTGGATATGGTTTTGTAACGGATAAAAAATATTCTTTTCGCCAAACTATGGATTCGATGTTTCAAAGTAAAAAGTTAAAAGGGGTGATATTTTTGCTTGATTCTCGGCGAAAATTAACTGTGGATGATAAAGTCTTTTATAACTTTTTAATTGATAAAAATTTACCATTTGTTTTGGTCTTAACTAAATCAGATAAAATTAATCAAAAAGAAAGAGCTGCTATCCTAAAGGATATTAAGCAAAATTTCGTCGTTGTGCAAAATAACGAAATTGTCTTTGTGAATTACCAAGATAAGCGTAATATAAATATATTAAAGAATAAAATCGAATATTTGCTAAAATTATAGTATGGAACAAAAAAGAATTGACAATTTAGTGATTGAATACGAGAAACGTTTTCATTGTAAACCCACACATGTGGTGAAATCATGTGGGCGTCTTGAAGTTATTGGTAATCACGTCGACTACCAAAACGGTTATTTAATTAATGCTTCAATTGAGAATATGTCTATCGTTGGTGTATGCGCAAAGCGCAAGGATAACGTGGTACATATTGAATCAATTGGCTATCCAATGATTGAATTTAAAACAAATCAAATTGCCTTAAATAAAAAACTAGATTATGAAACAAGTAAAGGTCTAGCAAAGGGTGTTTTTAAATATTTTGAAAAGCATGGATGTAAAAAAGGTGGTTTTAATTTAGTAATGGATTCCACTTTACCAAGCGGAGTTGGTGTTAGTAGTAGCGCTGCTTTTAGTATGGTTGTAAGCAAAACACTTGCGATGCTTTATAACGAAAATAAGAAATTAAATAAGCTTTTCTTAGCCTTAGCGAGTCAATGGGCCGAGAATACTTACTTTGGTAAAAAAAGTGGCTTACAAGATCAATTGGGTAGTTGCTCTGATGGGATGGAATTATTAGATTTCAAAGACATTCAAAATCCAAAAATTAAACATTTCATTCCTAATTTAGGAATTTACCAAATTGTTTTAGTTAAATCGAAAACTAGCCACGCTAACGCAAGTGACGCATTTAATAGTATTCCTGATGATTACAACAAAATTTGTAAAAAATACAAAGTAAAGGCGCTCCGCTTTATGCAATGGGAAAAATTCTTTGCGGATTGTAATGACCCAAAATTATTTGCTAAACGTGAATATAAGCGCGCTATCCATTTTGCAAACGAACTTCTTCGCGTTGGCCGTAGCTATCAAGCTTTAACTGAAGGTAACATTTACGAATTTAAATGTTGCATTAATGAATCAGGTGATTCAAATAAAAATTATATGCAAAATATTTTAATCCCTGGTCAAAAGACTTCTAACTTACTTGAAGTGTTTGACTTAAGTACACGAATTATTAAAGATGGCGCAATTCGAATTCATGGTGGCGGTTTTGGTGGTGCGTGCTTTGTTATTATCAATAAAAATGAACTTCAATCTTATTTAAACGAAGTTACTAAACTTGTTGGCAAAGAAAACATCTACAACATTAAAATTTCAACAAACGCACTTGAGTGGCTTGCGCTATGAGAGAATGGTTAAAAACGTGGCCGAGTTGGCTCTATGACGCGGAAAGCGAACAATTTACTATTGTTGGTAAACTACTTCTTAGTATTGCGCTAATTCTTGTTTCTTATTTAATTATTAAATTAATTACTCATTTACTTAGGCGAGCATTCGGCATTAATAAACACAAATTAGAGATTGATCGTTCTGCCCAAAATTTCTTTGTGCAAACCTTAAAAATTGTTTTATGGTTAGCGGTGGCTTTTGTTGTTGTCCAAATTCTTGGGATTGATCCGACTAGTTTCGCTGGGATTCTTTCCGCGATTACTGTTGCTCTTGGCTTATCTTTACAAGATATTATCACTAGTTTTGCTAGTGGACTTATTATTCTTAATCAACGGCATATTACGACCGGCGATTACATCGAAGTTAAAAGTGAAATCGGTCATGCGGAAGGTTGGGTCGAAAGAATTCATTTAATGAGTACCACGATTCGTACTTATGATGGTCAATATATTACTATCGCTAACTCTAACGTTAGAAAAGCAATTGTCACTAATTATTCGCGCTATAAGATTAGAAGAATCTTTATGACGGTTCCCGTTAGTTATGAAGCTAATCCTGAATTAGTTAAAAAGGTATTAATGGAGATTGTAAAAGCGGACAAACGGATTTTAAAAGATCCAGCGCCTGATATTCATTACAATGAATTAAGTAATTATTCTGTGCGGGTTGCGATTAAAATTTGGATGAAATTTGATGATTACTGGCCCGTTTATAATTCAATTCACGAAAAGATTCTTCTTGCCTTTAAAAAGAACAAAATTAAAATTCCTAAACTTACTAATATTGAAGTGGTTAAAGACAAGTAACTAATTGTTTTAAATAATCAGTGGTTAATAACTCTTTGAGTTCTTGATAACTGGTTATTTTTTTATCAACAAAATGGTGGTGGAGTTTATTGATAATTTCATCAGGCAAATTTTTTGCGGTCTTATAGTCAAACTCGTTTGGATGATAAAGCTCTTCTTCAATTAGATTAATAAATAAATGACGAATCGCGGCGATTAAACTCTCTTCAATCCAATAATGAATATGTTGGTGATTTTTAAAAACCTTTTTTAAGCGTATGTACATATCTAATCCATCATCAACGTTATGCCATAAATCAATAAAGGCAAAAGCATCAAGAGGAAGAGTCCTCGCATACGTAAACGCATCTTCTTCGATGATTGTATATTTTTCTGGGTAAGCAAGGTGAGGGAGGATATTCTTTTTAAATATTTCAATAACGGTTCTATCTTTTTCAATGATGATGATTTTCGCTACATTCTGGCTTACTAAACTTGGGAAGTAGGCAAGCCCTAGACCAAAGATGTAAATGGTCTTAGACACGTTTTTTATATCCTTTTTCATTGTGTTTATTTCGTGAGGGATAAGACTCATCCATGTCGTTCCATCTTTTTGTAAAGTTAAAAAACGATAAGCTTTTGTAAAATAACCAACATAGTTCTTAATTAAGAAATAGTCATCTTCATCGACACTAATATCATCATAAAGAAAACATTGATAAGGTTGGTAGACTTCGTCTTTTAATTCATAGTCTTTAATTTTAATCGGACGTTTTATATTTTGATATTGTTGATTAACGGGATAGTCACTTATTTTTAATTCTTGAATACGATAGTCTTTTTTAACTTCATCCGTGACGATTTGATTAATTACTTCTTCGTTAAGAAAAGTTGCGACATTGTCGTTATATTCGCTAGTCATAAGGAGTTTATCGACCTGTTCGTGTTCTTTTTGATTTAAAGAAAAAATCATACGCAAATATTGTATACTATTTCTTATGAAAACGTTGATTGTGATGTCAGCCTTACCTGGAAGTGGAAAATCCACTTGGGCAAACGATTACGCCAAAAAGCACGCAAATGTCTTTATTCTTTCGATTGATGAAATTCGTTTTGAAGTCACTAATAGCTATAGCGATTTTTCTCGACAAAAGAAAGTGTGGAAGATTTTTAATAAACGTCTAAAGAAATTAAGTTATGCGAAGGATGCGACAATTATTTTAGACGCTTTAAATGACACGAACGAAGCGCGTTTAAATTATGTTCATGATTTTCCAAACTTTGATCAATACATTCTTGTTTATATGAAAAAAGATAAAACCCAACTAGAGTACTTTAACCGTCAACGACCAAGGAATCGTTGGGTGCCAGAAGAGTCACTTAAAAAATTATATGATCGTTTTGAAGATATTAACGATGAAGTAAAAAAGGCGTATCAAAAAATTATTGTGATTAAGAACTACTCTTAATCTTTTTTAAATATTCAGCGTAGCTTTGCTCAGTTTTATTATCACCTGGTTCGTAATATTTAGCGTCTTTAATATCATCTGGCAAATATTGTTGTTTAACCCAATGATTTTTAAATTCATGTGGATATTGATAATTTTGTCCTTTCACCTTTGCATCTTTCCCATCGTAATGTTTATTTTGGACAGCCCGTGGATAGCCCACTCCTTTTCCAGCACGAACATCTGCTAAAGCGGAATCAATGCTTAGAGCGCTATTACTTTTTGGTGAACTTGCTAAAAGGATAGTGATATTACTTAAAGGCAATCGACCTTCAGGTAAACCAAGCATAAGTGCACTATCAACCGCATCTTTTACTAATGAGATCACTTGTGGATTGGCTAAACCAATATCTTCATTAGCAACACAAAGTAGTCTTCGGCAAGCGGCAATTAAATCGCCGTTATCAAGAAGCTTCGCTAAATAAAATAAAGCAGCGTTCACGTCACTACCACGAATAGATTTATGGAAAGCGCTCAAAGTATCGTAATGAGCATCACCAGCTTTATCATAGTTGATACTGGCTTTATTAATAATTTCTTCCGCACGTTTTAAGGTAATAGCTTCTTTACTTTGATATAAGAATTCAAGGTAATTAATCGCTTTTCGCATATCACCATTACTAGCAATACTTAAGAAATCAAGTGCTTCATTATCAATTTTTATTTTTAATTCTTTACCAATCGTTAATAAACGTTTTTTAATGTCTTCTTTTTTAATCGCTTTAAATTCAAATACCATGCAGCGGCTTAATAAAGCCGGATAAATATAAAACATTGGATTTTCGGTTGTCGAAGCAATTAAAGTAATTGATCCATTTTCAATAAAATCTAATAAGGTTTGTTGTTGCTTCTTATTAAAGTACTGAATTTCATCAAGATATAAAAGAATCTTATTATTTGTTAATAATGAATTTAATTCATCAGTAATCGCTTTTACATCATCAAGCTTTGCGGTTGTACCGTTAAGTTTATATAATTTCATATCGCTATTATGGGCGATAATCTCGGCAACTGTGGTCTTACCAATTCCTGGTGGACCATAAAAAATCATATTTGGAATCTTTTTACTATTAATGGTTTGATAAAAAACTGCATCCTTATCTAATAAATGAGATTGACCCACAACATCCTCAAGCTTTTTGGGACGATAGAAGTTCGCGAATGGTTCATTAATTTCCATAAAATTATTATAGCACGCTGATAATTTTCTTCACTAGTGAAGAATGAGGTATAATTATCCATATGAAAGGTTTAATAATATTTGCCGATGGCTTTGAAGATAGTGAGGGAATAACTACTCGTGATATTTTACTAAGAGGAAAGATTGAGGTAGTAACGGCTTCTATCACTGATACTTTAGATGTTACAACTAGTCATAATCTAAAGATTAAAACTGACATTTTATTAAAAGATGCGAAATTAGATGACTATCAATTTATTATTCTCCCTGGTGGATTAAAAGGCACCAATAATATTGCTAGTTCAGAAGTAGCGATTAATGCGATTAAATATTTCCATAACCATAATAAAGATATTTATGCTATTTGCGCCGCTCCTTCTATTTTAGGTAAACTTGGTTATCTTGATAACAAGAGTTTTACTTGTTTTAAAGGTTTTGAAAAAGGCATTAATGGTCGCTATACTGGTGAACCAGCGACAGTTACTAGTGAACATATTATTACTGGTAAAAGTATGGCTTATTCTGTTGATTTTGCGCTTCTTATTCTTAAGAAATATGTTGATAATGAAACCTACCATCATGTCCTCAGTGGCATAAAAAGTTTATAAAAAACTTATTTGTGCTTATAATATAAAGGCACAATTATGGCGGATGTGGTGAAGTGGTTAACACAACCGGCTGTGAACCGGTCATTCGTGGGTTCGATCCCCATCATCCGCCCCAATTTAAGAGATAGGGAATCCTATCTTTTTATTTTTAAAAAGATAACGCTATAATATATAGGAGAGGCTACTTATGGATATTAAAAAAATTTCATATCATGGACATCAATTTTTTACGGTTAAGAATAATGTCGGTTTAGAAATTACATTTTGTAGTTATGGAGCGTCAATCTATAACATCAAGTACCATAATAAAACGGTTACATATCATCCAGGCAGCTTTGAAAGCTTTTTAAATAACAATAAATTTTATGGTAAGCTTTTGGGTCGCATTTGCGGTCGAATTAAGGATGGGGTAATTAAAGTTGATAAAAAGATTTATCATCTTGATAAAAACGAAGGTAATAACACTTTACATGGTGGCAAGAAGTGTCTTTCGTTTCAAGATTTTGAACCATTTTTCTCTGAAAGCGAAGAATTAATTAATATCGTTTTTAAATATACAAGCGTCGATCTTGAATGTGGTTTTCCTGGTAGTGTCCGCTTTGTTATTGTTTATAACATTATGAAGAATAAGAATAAATTTTCGATTAACTTCCATGCCGTTCCACAACAAGCAACGCCGCTTAATTTATCGACACACATTTATTGGCGGTTACTTGATAAAGATGTTCTTGATCATCGTTTAACTATTAACGCGAATGAAATTACTAAGTTTGATGATCAATTAATTGTATGTGGAAAAATGCACGCTAGTAAAATTTATAATTTCCGTGAAGAAAAACGAAT
>JAKSVA010000018.1 GCA_024408435.1 Bacilli bacterium | reverse complement strand
TTTAAAGTGTTATCTTTTAAGTCATCACCATTAACAATTGGATCATCCATCCAAGTTGGACGAGCAACAATTGCATCGCTTGAACAAGCGATTAAAAGAAAACTAGCGGCAACAAATAGAGGTGCTAATAAACTTTTCTTAGTCATGGAATATACCTCCGACTGAGAACATAGCTTTAAACACACCAGGGTCAATAGTATCGGTATTGCTACCATTAAACACATATGCACAAATTTCTGGAATTAAGCGACTATGAACAGCACCATCACTAAGCTCCTCTTTTCTTTGTTCGCATTGAGCTTTTAGACTGAGATAGTAGGTTTGCCAAGTCTCGTTCCAAGTTCTTTCTTTTTTCTTTTCTTGTGAACTACGAGTTAGTTTAATCCAATCAGTAATACTTGTTTCAATTTCTTTTGCGATTGGAACTTTAGGATCATCATTAAAGTGGATGTCGCCTGTTTTCATTAGATAATCATAGACATATGTATCTAATCTTTCGGTGCATTTTTTTAATTCGCTTTTTACCGTATTAGAACGTTCTTTTAATGCCTTAGTTTCTTCGCCGTTAATGTAATTAACAAAAGTATGCTTATCTTTACCTTTATCAGCACCATCTTTGTATTTTGGATGATTACCACCAGGTTGTTCAGGATAAAATTCGGTATAATACTCTTCTAAATCTGTTTTGTAGTTTTGATCAACTGTACCATCTTTAGTGTCGTATTCAGTGCCAATGAAAGGACTTCTTTCAATAACCACGAAGTGGATGCCTTGGTAGGCATCATTACTTGAAGAATCGCCAGTTCCGCTATGGAAAACTAAAACAACTCTACCATTATTATCACGTAATACTTTTTTATTGGTGTTTGTAGCAGTATCATTATCGTTGTAAAAGTCTTTTAACAAAATATCATCATCTTTAGCGCGCTTTTCGTTTTCGTTTGAATTGCCTGATTTAAAGTTAAAACCAGGTAATTGCCCATATTTAGTGTCATTAAATGTTCCACGATAAGAATCAAAACTTCCTGTACGTATTTTGCCATCTGCAGTATAAGTAATTGACGTTTTAGTAGCAGTAGGCGCTTCATTCGGAGTAATAACCATAATGTTATGCTTATTGAAATATTTGTTAAAAATAACATTACGAGGGAAATATTTTGCAGATACTTCATCTGTTTTTATCCCAGCTTGTTCAAATCTATTTTTTATTTCTATTTTGCTAAAATCATCGTGGGCAAATTTACCCAAATTTAATGCTTCTTCATAAGGAATTTGGCCAATTCCTGTATATTGAGGAGTTGCTCCTCCTCCCATTGTTGGATCAAGTAATTCCTGTTTTGTTCCGCCAGTGGCGATTTCATTAGCGTAGTATGCAGCGGTATCAGTTTCAGTCGCAACTTTTAAATCTAGATTTAATGCTTTTTTAGCACTTTTACCATCATATGGATCTGAAGATATATCACCTTGCGTACTGCTACTAAAGAATGATTCGTATAGATAAATACCAAGTTTAAAATCATTCACAAAGGAAGTATCTTTACTCATAATACCTAAACTACCATGGTTTTCTTTCGCGGAGTCATCTTCATTATATAAATCAGAAATTTGTTCAAATGATTTTACAGTGCCATCTTTATTACCTGCTAGAGCTTGAATAACACCGCTGATTTTTTCTGCTTCTTCTGCGCTAATCTCGGCATTGACGCCATCGCCAGCCTTTGCGTTCGCTAATTTGATTAAGATATGTTTAATGTGATAAGGCGCTTTATTAGTTAAATAACCAGGAACATCTTCAAGGGTTGATAAGGGTTCTTTATCTTTTTCGTGAAGTTTACCACCTTTTCTTAAAACATCATAGTTATTGTCATATAACTTATTTTCAAATTTCTCTTTTTGGAAGTCATATTCAAACTTATCATAAAGTCCTTGTTCATCATCAACGTTGTTACTATCAAGAATCTTTTGCCATTCTTCATCGTAGGAAGTGCCGTTTTTATCAGCGTTAGATTGAGCTTGTGACTTTTGTTCACTAATTTTAATCTTGGTATCATTAGTGACTTCTGCCATATCCGCAAAGCCAGGCTTACCTTCTTTAAAGTAGGCTCTAACCGCTACTTTATAGACAGCATTAAACTTTGCTTCCGCTGCTGCAGGTGTCTTTTGATCATTAAATAAATCTTCCGCGGTATATTCCACGCCATCAACAACTAAAACAACGCCACTTTTACTTTTGACTAAGGATGAGCAGCTCATTAAGGCTACCGCTGACAAGAAAGCCGCGGATAGTCCCATTAAAAATTTCGATTTCTTCATAAGGATTATCTAAGTGTTTATTATAAACACGCTCTATGATTTTACAAGTTTAATTATATTAAAGCAAATATTTTTTTATCTATTTGAAATATAAATTTAACAATATGGCGGTATACCGACAGGTTTTAATAAAGATAATTGACGATTCTTTTAGCATTTTTAAAGTCCATTAACACTATTATTGAACTATATTTTTACATAAAATTGATACGATGCCAAATAAATTTATAACGTTGTTATAAATATGCATGATATAATAATCACGTATGAAGAAAAAATGTTTATTTTTATTAACTATTCCAGCTTTATGCTTATTTAGTTGCAATAAAGCCACTAAAATTGTTTATCGCGACAATTTTACCAAGCGCGACGTATATTCTGATGGTTATTTAACTAGTTCTACCACTTCTACGTATGATGAATATGGTTTACCGCTTGAAATTAAACAAGTTGTTAATCCTGTGTGGGGCTCTAATCTACAACCTAAAGTAACGATTAAAACATATAATCGTGCTTTTGATGATAAACACCGCGAAATTAAACTAGAAGAAAAAGTCACTATATCTACAATTAATGAAATAGCTAAACCATACGGTGATTATCAACCATCAGACACTACTACGATCACTACTCGTGAATATGATGATAGTGGATTTTTAGTTAAAGAAAATTTTAAAAAGTTAGTGAATGATGGTATTACTTTGACAGAAACAACATCTTCTACAAGAATTGCTCATAAAGTAACTAAGAAGAATGGTGATGGTTATTTAATATTTACTCTACTAGTAGGTCGTGCTAGTCCAACTCCCCTTGCCTCTAATGCAAGGAGGAAGAATACAGACGTTCAAATAGCAGACCTTTCTGTCATATCTTACGATAAACAAGATAGGAAAACTGGGTCTTTTAATCTATCAACAATTAAATCTGCCAATTCCATCTCTTCGGAGAATAGTACGGCTTCTAAGATTATGTATTCGTCAACTGCTCTTGTTCTTACAAACATTAATTATCAAAGTGATGATAATGACAGTAATGATTTTTATGAATATACATATCGTGAGCTAAAATCTTCAACTAATGCTAATTCATCTTATGGTTATGAAACCCAATCTTTAATGAGTGGCTATGAAGCTTATTCGGATAAAAATCTTTTAATTAAGCGACATGTAGAAAAAAGTGATGATAATATGAATAAATTAACATTAAGCAACCTTGATCACAATTATTATAATTATACTGATGAAACATGGCAGTATGATGATTTTAATCGATTTATTTCATATGAAAGCAAAGAGACTACTTATGATGGCGAGGAAATAGCTGGTCAGGATAATATCAAGATTGATTATTCTTACGCTAACACTAACGATCAAGAACCATCAAAAGTTGTTTATAAAAGCGAAACAAAGAATAAAGAAGATGCCACAACTATGACCAAAGAGGGAACTGAATTAGCCGAATTCGATGATTATGGCCGTGTTAAAACTTTTAGCTCTGAAGAAACTATTAAAGAAACATATGAAAATAAAGAACCAATTATAATAAAAACGAGCAACAGTATTGTTAGCGATTATGCTGATCCAATTGCGATTCCTGAAGGTGAAGTGTTAATTTCAATTCCTCAAACTGAGTCAGTTAAGTAACCAATCGCGATTTTATTGAATAAATATTGTCACATTTAATTAAACTAATCATAGAAAGCCTTTTGTTTCCTATTTTTTAGAAATGCAATCTTTAATTTATTATTAATGGCTATAGTATAATGAATAATATGAAGAAAAAATATTTATTTTTATTAACTATTCCAGCTTTATGCTTATTTAGTTGTAATAAAAATACAAAAGTTACTTATCGCGATAATTATACCGAACGTTTTACCAAAATTAAATTTCCAAGAAGATGGTTTATTCAATTGTTGACCGCTAAATATGATGATAATGGCTTACCAATAGAGATAGTTAGCATTGATCCAGAATATCCTGATGACCCAATAGCTACCACTACTTTTGAACGGGAATTTGATGATAAGCATCGCGAAATTAAATATTATGAACACTTCAGTAGTCCTGATGCCGAGAATACATACCTTGTTAATCGCACCTATGATAATGATTTTTTAATTAAAGAAGAAATCAAAGAATCTTCTCTTACTCCACCTAGTAAACAAACAACTACATCAAAAAAACTATATCGTAAATTTACCACTAACGATAAAGAAGGCTATTCAATATTAGCTTTAGCAATTACGTGTACTGAAAGAGAAATAGGCGGTATTATTGATAATGCGTCTTCTATTAATGTTAGTTTGAACTTATCTAGTTATGACAAATTAGAAAGACTGACTAGTTCATTTACTATCACTATTGCTATAACTCGGGCCGACACTGAAAATATTTATAATATTAGTGCTCCATCAATTAAAATCAGTAATATTCAATATGAAAATGATACTAATTGCTCAAATAGTTTTTATGAAATTGAATATAATATTCGTACTGGTAAAACTACAATAACTGAAGGTTATAAAACTTATTCGGATAAGAATCTTTTATTAGAGAGAAAGGAAGTTAAGGATTTGCAAGAGAGAACGGAAACTTATCAATATAATTACGAATATGATGATTTAGACCGGATGACTTCATTAGCCACTAGTGAAAAAATCACATCTACTGATGGTGCCATAATAAGCGAAGAAACGAACGATGCAACCTATTCTTATGTTAAAGATTACACTTCACCAATTAAAACAATTCAACATCAATTTACTAAATCTGAAGATAAATCAAAGTCAGTGGATTCTACGACAACTAGAGAATTTGATGATTATGGTCGCGTTTTATCGCTTCATTCTGACGTTATATCTAAAACAATAATAGAAAATTCTACCGAAATTACCGAAACCATTACTGATGCTAGTTCTAAATATGGTGATCCAATTATTGTTCCGGATGATGAAATATTAATTGATCCTCTTTACTTAGAATAGCAACTATCTCTAATTTGCCATTATAATCATAGATTATGTATAATAGCGATATGAAGAAAAGAAGTTGTTTATTATTAGTTATTCCTGTTTTATGTTTGATGAGTTGTAATAAATCCACTGCTACTAGGACTATTTATCGTGATAATTTTACTAAGCGAGACGTATACTTCGGTAGCGATTTAATTAATTCCACCACTTCTACGTACGATGAATATGGTTTACCAATTGAAGTCAAACAAACCTTTTACCCTCGTCCTGGTGTAGGCTCCGATATAGGAGAAGCCGAAACGGTTATAACATATAGTCGGGCTTTTGACGATAAACATCGTGAAATTAGATTAGAAGAAAACGTTGTTAATAAAAACTTTTATAATCCAGATACTTATACTATCGTTACTCGTGAATATGACGATAGTGGATTTTTAACTAGAGAAAATTTTAAAAAATTAGTATATAGACATAATAATAATTATCTTGAGGAAGCAAGCTCTTATGTAAAAGTTGCTCACAAAGCAACTACGAAGGATGGTTATTTAATATTCACTCTACAAGCAGGGCGTGATAACCCAATCTTTCATAATTCTAGTGAGAGCAAGAATCCAGATTACATAACAACGAGTTCTTCTATTGTATCTTACGATAAACAAGATCGGAAAACTGGAACTTTTAGTTTATCAGTGACTAGATCTAGCCTAAATAGCGGTACGCGTGCTAAGTATTTATCATCTAGTTTTGTTTTCGCAAACACTAATTATCAGAGCGATGACAATGACACTAATGATTTTTATGAATACACGTATCAAAGAAGTAATGAAGAATATAACAGCAAATCAGCTGGTGAATTTATAATTGAATCTTCAACGAGTGGTCATGAAACTTATTCGGATAAAAATCTTTTAATTGAGCGGCATGTAGATGAAATCACTGAGAAAAAAATAAGATTAGATAACCAAGAATTCTCTTCCGTTCCTTCTTATGTTAATACTACTGATGAAACATGGCAGTATGATGATTTTAATCGATTAATTTTTAATGAAAGCAAAAAAACTGCTTATGATAGGGAAGGAGAAAAGGTTGGTTGGGATAATTTAAAACTTACCTATTCTTACACTAATAACGATAATCAAGAACCAGCAAAAATTATCAGTCATGAAGAAGCAAAGAATGGTGATGAAGATATTATCACGACTGATATAACTAAATCATTTGATTTTGATGATTATGGTCGTGTCAAAACCCTCAGTAGTGAAAAAATTATGGAAGAAAAAACAGCCATAAAAATAAGTAAACAGATTATTAGTGATTACGCTAATCCAATCGCAATTCCTGAAGATGAAGAACTAATTTCAATTCCTCAAACTGAAGTTAGTCTTGTTCATTGTGATTTTATCGAATAAATATTGCTATATTTAATCAAATTAATTATCGAAAAATTTTTATTGTTTCCTATTTTTAAAAACGCATCTTTAATTTACTATTAATACTTGTAGTATAATGAAGGCATGAAGAAAAAAATTTTTTTCTTATTAATTGTTCCTATTTTATGTTTAGTGAGTTGCAGCGAGAATGCGATAACGACACCAGTTACTTACCGTAATAATTTTATTAAACAAGAAAGATATTCGGACAATAAATTAACAAACGTTATAACAGCAGAATACGATGAAAATGGTTTAGCGACGAAAATTGTTGATAAACCTCAAGGATTAGCTAGCACATCAATATGTGAGTGCCACTACACTTTTGATGATAAACGTCGTGAAATTAGACATGAAGAAATTATCACCATGTCGCCAGATGATTCAAAGAATATAAAATCTTCAGCGGATAATAAAACCATAATTATGGTCGCCACTCGTGAATATGATGGTGATTTTGTAGCCAAAGAAACCCATAATATGTGGGAATACGAAAATAATATTCTAATCAACAAGGTAGCCGCTCTGACATATAAACATAGGATAGAAGATAAAAATGGCTATTCAGTGCTTATTCTTCAAGCCACTTCCCTTGCAAAGATGGATGGCAATATTGAAATAGATACAGCATCATCACTTCAATTTACTATTCAAACTTACGATAAACAAGAAAGAGATACTGGATCTCTCACTTTTACGATAAATGAAGTAAGGCAATCAAGTAATGATTTTGCACGACTAACTTTTGATTTTGCTTTTAATAGTATTGTCTATAAAAGCAATAGTGATAACTCAAATGATTATTATGCTTATTTTTATACCACTAAAGGCATTAAATCTTCTAACTCATATCACGAAAAAACTCATGATGAGATTTTCGTTATCGGTAGCGAGACTTATTCAGACAAAAATCTTTTAGTTGAATGTCAAGAAGAACGCCAAGAACTTATAACGCTAGATCTAGAGTTAACATCTCGTAAACTGGAATATAAGTATGATGACTTAGATCGTTTAATTTATGAAAAAGCCATAATTTCTTTATACGATAACAGCGGAACAATAAAAAGTACCGACGTTTCAACGACTGACTATACTTACACAAATAATGATAAGAATCCTACAAAAACTGTTACTAATAATGAATATAAAGACGAACAAACACAAGAGGTAGAGAAGTCTAAGGCAGTAGAAACTGTCACCTTTGATGAATATGGACGGATTTTGTCGGATTATATTGAACAAGAAAAAAGCAGCGGAGTAATCTTATCTGAACGCACTGATAATGAATATGGCGATCCAATTATTGTCCCTGAAGGCGAAATATTAATTGAAGAAGAGTTAGAAGAAACCAGTCTTTTCTAAAACAATAGTTATTGCTAGTTTTTGTTAATCTATTCTATAATCTAAACGATTATGGAAGAAAATATGCGTAATCGGCTTGTTGCTAGTGCAGCAAGACTAAAAGAAATTGATAATGAGCTTCTTCTTGAAACTACCATTAAAAACAAGAAGCTTTTTCGTGATTTAAGTAAAGAAAGAGCGCTTCTTGATGAGATTGGTGAGCTTTTTAAGCAATATCTCGATGCCGAAAAGAATATTAAAGATGCTTTAGCGATGAGTAACGATAAAGACGCGGAAATCGCCTCTTTTGGTAAAGAAGAACATAAGCGTTTATCAGCTTTGATGGAAGATTTAATTAAACGTTTAACCGTGTTATTACTCCCCCAAGACCCAAATGATGATAAAAACATCATTGTGGAGATTAAAGGCGCAGTAGGTGGGGATGAGGCGAATATCTTCGCTGGTGATTTATTTCGTATGTACACCAAATACGCTGAAAAGATGAATTGGCGCATTCAAATGCTTGATGCGAGTTATTCTAACGCGGGTGGTTTTTCTAACATTTCCTTTAAAATTAGCGGTGATAAAGTTTATTCTAAACTTAAATATGAGTCGGGTGCGCACCGTGTCCAACGTGTCCCAAAGACAGAAGCAAGTGGTCGTATTCATACTTCCACTGCGACGGTTTTAGTGATGCCAGAAGCTGAAGAAATCGATATTGTCATTAATCCAAGTGATATTGAAGTTGATACTTATCGTAGTCAAGGCGCCGGTGGACAAAACGTGAATAAAACTGAATCCGCGGTAAGAATGACCCATAAGCCAACCGGAATTGTGGTATCGTGTCAAACCGAGAAGAGCCAAATCCAAAACCGCGAGATTTGTCTACAAATGTTAAGAACCAAGGTATATCAAAAAGCCCTTGATGAACAGCAAGAAAAACTTGGTAAAGAAAGAAAATTAAAAGTTGGTCATGGGGAAAGAAGCGAGAAGATTAGGACTTATAACTATCCCCAGAACCGTGTGACTGATCACCGCATTAACTTTACCCTTCAAGAATTAGACCGCGTGATGGAAGGGGATATCGAAGATATCATTGAAGCATTAATTCATTTTGATAATGAACAAAAAATGATTAGTAAATGAAATTAAAAGAGCTTTATTTATCATTAATTAAAGAAGGTAAGAAATATCAAGTAAATGAACTCGATATTCGTTATTTAATTACTGATCTTTTAAAATTTAAGGATGCTTCCTCTTTTTATCTAAAATTAGAGCAAGAAATAAAGAATCCAAATTTAATTAAAAAAGGCTTTCATGAACTTAAGAGGGGTAAACCATTAAGTTATATCACTCATCAAGCGCAATTTTTAGGTGATATTTACTATGTAAATAAAGATGTCTTAATTCCGCGAGTAGAAACCGAAGAATTAGTGGCCCTAGCGATTAAGCGCATTAATCAATATTTCCCAAAGAAGAAACTTCATCTACTTGATGTTGGCACGGGAAGTGGCGTAATCGCGATTAAACTCAAGAAAGAATTTAAAGATCAAGTAGTAAGCGCGGTAGAGATTAACGAAAAAGCCCTCAAAGTTGCAAAAAAGAACGCGCACACTCATCAAGTGAAGATTAACTTCTATCAAGCGGATACTTTCCCGAATAATAAAGATAAATATGATGTGATTATTGCTAATCCGCCATATATCAAAAATAAGAAAGATGTTGATCAATCTGTTTTAGATTATGAGCCTCATCAAGCCTTATTTATTAATAAAAACAATAATGTTTATGAAAAAATCTTCAAAAGTAAAAGATTAAAATCACCGTGTTTAATGATTTTTGAAATCGCGCCTGATTTAGTGGATGATTTAAAAAAGTTAATGAATAAGTATTTAAAAAACTATGTTTTTAACTTTTCGCAAGATATTAATCATAAGACGCGTTTTTTAAGTATTGTTAAAAATAATTAATCAATATGTTCAATTTTCCAATTAGTTGGAACAGTACTTCCACTTCTTTCAAGCGCCAGGTTTTCACTACTACCTTTCCATTTAAATATAGGATTTTCCACTGACCATCCAGCACTAACTAACCAGTCATAAGTAAAGTCACCAACACTATCAATTTTTGGCCAATTATTGCCTTCGCCAAAACTAACTTCTACATTTGCTAACTTTCCACAATCTTCGAACATGCCACTATAACACCCTTCGCATTGTTTATTAAATGTTGTAGCAGGTAATATTGGAGCGTTAACTAAATTCGTACAGCGGTAAAACATATGATTATAACAACCTGCTGCTAATGTTGTAGCAGGCAATGTTGGTGCATTAGTTAAACTACCACAATTATCAAACATACGTTCATAACAACCTATGGCTAGTGTTGTAGCAGGTAATATTGGAGCGTTAACTAAATTTGTGCAATTATCAAACATACCATCATAGCATCCTATAGTTAGTGTTGTTGCTGGCAATTCTGGAGCGTTAATTAATTTCTCGCATTCAAAAAACATATTTGCATAGCATAAAGTAGTTAGTGTTTGACTTGATAAAATCAATTCACTTGCATCAACTACACTTGAATTTAAAAAAAGACTTTGAAAAGTAGCAATTGATGATGGAGGTAATTCTATGATATCAAAATCAGTCGCGTTAATTAGTGACAATGGGCTTCCACTGACTTTAAATTCTACATCGTTTTCATTCGCTGAACTATTTAAAGTAGTATCAGAAAAAGATAGCGTAACAGCTCCTGTCTCTTCGTTTATAAAAGAAAATCCATCCGGATTATTACCTGCTAAATATACTGATTCTCCCTTTTTTAATTCAATAGACCAAATTATTTTGTTAATTTCTTCGGAAGTTTGAATTTGAAATGTTTGATTCTCCCAATTTATTTTATCTTTTGAATGCCTTAAATTGATATTATAGTCAATAACCTTTCCGGTTTTTGCTCTAGCATGGGCTATAAGATTTAAAGTCATCGGTCCTTTTGTGCAAGTAATAGTTAATTCATTTTTTGGTTGTTCAGGTTCAGGTTCAGGTTGATTATTACCACAGCCAACTAACAATAATGGAAAAAGCATAGGAACAAACGTTTTAAATATTTTATGTTTCATATTTTCTCCTAATTATTAATTTACATATCATATATAAAAATTGCAATATTAGAGAGTATTTAAAATAAAAACTTGGCTAGGAAATCTAACCAAGTTTTATTAGTGACAAATAATATTATTTTGTCGGGCCAACTTCGGGAAGTTCGGGGGTGTATTCGTCATAGGCAAAATTTATATCTTGGGTAACAATCCATTTACCCTCATCACTATCAAACTCTTCGGTTTTCAAAACAATTAATTTTTTATCCATAAATTTTAGATGAACTTTACCGCTATCGGAAGCAGTTTCAGTTTTGCCTTGATGGATTTCAGCATAATATTCACCATCTTTATATTCAAGCTTTTCGTACCCTACCGCTTCTATAAATTGATCAAATTTTAAATCTGTATATAAGTCCTCTATGTCTTCCCATTCTTTTTCGGTGGTTCTTGCCTTTGTCCACACATCATTTGTTTTTGTATATTTCCAGTACTCTTCATTTTTAGTACGTTCAATATAATAATGTGCATCACTTTCCCCACCATTTTTTTTACAATGATAAACACTTGGAGAATATTCAACGATAAATTGTCCTGCTTGTCCAGTAATTCCACTATTTTGGATGTATTTAACGCCTTCAAACTTCAATGCGCTTATGAGTTCTTCTTGGCTATTAATTTTATCATCCACTAAATCAAGTTGAATGGAGACATCACCTACTATATTTGCGCCTGGAATTTTAAAATCAGCGGTTAAATGGTCAGCTTTTACTTCATATGTATAGCCATCACCTGCTAAAAGTTCTTTATTGCCAGAAGTTACTTTCGTTAATGTATCTGGTAAAACTAAAGTAGTTAAATCTTTAGCGATAGAAATAACACCTACATAATCTTCACCTTTTTAGCGGTGTTTGGACTAATCATTACCCCGTTAGTGTCAGGAATAGCAACTTTATAACCACCACCTCCACAGTTAGTCATTAAAAACGGACAAAGCAATACCAATGGAAATTTAAGCATTTTGTAATTCATAATATTAATCTCCTTGAAATACATAGTCATTGTATATTTATTTCATCTAATGCGCAAGGTGTGTTAAAACAAGTAATTTTATAAAAATTAAACATTTAAGACATTTTTAAGTATACTAGTTAAATAATGATAGTTTTAAATAAAAGTCGCTCAGATCTTCTAAAAGCTAGTCGCTTTCTAAAACAAGGTAAACTCGTTGCCTTTCCGACGGAAACGGTTTTTGGAGTTGGATGCCAATTTAACTCTTTCAAGGCTTACAAAGCCTTAAATCGCTTAAAAAGGCGCATACCCGATAAACCATACACGCTTATGCTCGGAAGCGTTAACGAAGTTAAAAAGTTCACTAAACTTGATAAACGTGCCTTAGAATTCGTAAAAAAGGTGTTCCCTGGCTCAGTGACCTTACTTTTACCCGTTAAGAAGGGTTTACCTAAATATCTTAGTAAAGATGGAATTATTGGAATTAGAGTTCCTAATTATCCATTAGATTTAGAACTTTTAAAATTATCTGGACCATTACTTGTTCCTTCACTTAATCGAAGTGATGAACCACCGATGAATAATTTAAAAGCCATTAAGAAAGAGTTTGATCAAGAATTAAGTGCGATTATTTATACGAAGATTAAGAAAGATAAACCATCAACGATTTTATTAATAAGTGATAAAATAAAAGTAGTGCGTGAAGGTAAAATACCTTCAAAGTCACTTATTGAGGTATATCGTAAGTTATGAAAATTGCTATCGCTAGTGACCATGGTGGTCTTGAATATAAAACAAAAATTATTGAACATTTAAAGAAAAACAACCACGAAGTTTTTGATTGTGGCACGAATTCACTCGATTCTTGTCATTACCCAATTTATGCGAAAAAAGCTTGTGAAATGCTTACTAATAAACAAGTTGAACGCGTTATTTTAGTGTGCACAACTGGTGAAGGTGTAATGATGACCGCGAATCGCTATAAAGGTATTCGGTGTGGGGTTGGCTATGATGATGAAGTTGTTTCATTAATGCGGCATCATAATAACGCTAATGCAATTAGCTTTGGCCAGAAGTTTATGAAACTTAGACATGTTCTTAAACGAGTTGATATCTTTTTAAATACGCCATTTGATGGCGGTCGTCATTTAACTCGTGTGGAAATGATTGATAAATAAATATATTAATATATTTATATCTATTAATATTTGGTATTGACAATATGGGGAATATACCATATAATTTTGTTATAAGTAGGAGGAAAAGTTATGCCACCAACAATATCGCAATTCTATGGTATCCGATTAGTGATGTATCTAAAAAACAAGGAACATAATCCACCACATATTCATGCATATTATGGTGATGATGAAGCAAAGTTTTTAATTAGTAATGGCGAATTATACGAAGGCCATTTTCCTAAACGAGGTTCTAGTTTTGTAAAAGAATTCATTATAAAGAATCAAAAGGAGTTAACTATAATGTGGGAAACGGAAAAATACAAGAAGTTACCACCAATTAAATAAAATTATGAAACATGCAGTAAAATTAACATTTTTAGAAGGAACTAAGCTTAGTGTTTTATTTAGCGATGGCGTTAATAAAATCTATGATGTAATGAGTTTGTCTAAAAAATTTCCCCAAATTAAAGCGTTAAATAACCGTAAATTATTTCTTTCTGGGTATTTACTTGGCACTACTGGCATTTATTGGAATGATGATTTAGATTTAGACGTTGAGTCAGTTTATGAATTTGGTGAAACTGGTAATACCAGTATTGATGATCTTGCCTACG
>JAKSVA010000017.1 GCA_024408435.1 Bacilli bacterium | reverse complement strand
ATCCACTTCATAGTTTCGATGATATCAAAGATATCTATTCGCTTTATATTACGGACAAAGCTGACCGTGAACTCATTGAAAAAGCTTATCAATACGCAAAGAAAAAACATGAGGGAGTTTATCGAAATACTGGAGAAGCTTATATTCATCATCCACTAGAAGTGGCTTATATTTTAGCTAGACTTCATGTTGGCCCACGCGCAATTGCCAGTGGTTTCATTCACGATATTGTTGAAGACACTGATACAAGCATTGATGAAATTGGTCGTCTCTTTGATAAAGAGGTCCAGGGCATCGTTGATGCATTAACAAAGATTTCTCGTTTAAAATTATCAAGAAGAAAAACTACTATTAATTTCACTGCCGAAGATCACAAAAAGATTTTGCTTGGAATGGCAAAAGATATTCGTGTCATTATTATTAAACTTGCCGACCGTCTTCATAATATGCGAACACTTGATGGTTTATCGCAAGAGAGAATTGAACGTTTAAGTAAAGAAACACTAGAAGTGTTTGTACCAATTGCACATCGTCTAGGTTTATATTCAATGCAAAGTGAGATGGAAGACCTTGCTTTAAAACATTTAAAGCCTGATGTTTATAATCAATTACAAAAATTGCTCGATTCAAAAATGCGTTATCGTCGGCGCGCACTTGATAACTTAATGAAAAAGATTGCCGATATGTTATTTAAAAAAGGCATCAAGTTTGAAATTACTAGCCGAATTAAAAGCGTTTATTCAATTTACAAAAAGATTTATCTTAAAGGTCATACCTTTAATGAAATATACGATATTATGGCAATTCGAATTATTACTGATACCGTTTTACGTTGCTACGAAATAATCGGAATTATTCATTCAGTTTATAAACCAATCCCTGGGCGATTTAAAGACTATATTGCTGTGCCCAAAGCGAATATGTATCAAAGTCTACACTCAAGTATTGTTACTGGGGATGGTAACTTCTTTGAAGTTCAAGTTCGCACTAAAGAGATGGATGAAATTGCTGAAACTGGAGTAGCTGCTCACTGGAAATATAAGGAAGGCAATAAAAAGAGTAGTAAGCAAGAAATGCGTGAAATTGAAAATAAATTGCATTGGTTCCGTGACTTCTTAGCCATGAGCGCGAATACAAAAACTGAATCCGCCAAAGATTATATGAACACTCTTCGTCATGATATTTTTGAAAGTAGTGTTTATGTTTTAACACCACTTGGTAAAGTCGTTGATTTACCAGTTGGTTCAACTCCATTAGATTTTGCTTATAAAATCCATTCAAAAGTTGGTGATCAAGCTGTCGGCGCGATTGTTAATAACAATATGGTCTCCTTAAATACAATTTTAAAAAGTGGTGATGTTTGCGAAATTAAAACAAGCCCAAATAGCGGTGGGCCTAATGAAGGCTGGTTAAAAATTGCTAAGTCAGCTAACGCCCTCGCTCATATTCGGAAAGCTTTAGCAAGAAAGAATGATGGCTTATTGAAAGATGAAAAAATTAGCAAAGGCCGTGCTTCTTTAAAAGAAGTTTTTACAAAAAATGGTTTTAGTGAAGAAGAGATGCTTGAACGAATCGATAACAAAAAACTTTACGAATATTTCAACGTTAATTCAATGAATGAATTATTTATTAAAATTAGTAATCATAATCCATCACCGAACGTTATTTTCGATTTCCTTCATTTAAAGAATAAAAAAAGCGCTTCAATTAAACTTGATAAAGCAAAAAAACTTAATGAGTCTCCAGTAATTGTTGGGGGAGAAGCACGCATTGCGGTTAGTTTAGGTAACTGCTGTTCACCAATCCCGGGTGATGAAATTGTTGGCTATGTTACTAAAGGTAAAGGCATAACAATTCATCGAATTAATTGTCCCAACGTTCAAAACAAAAAAGAAAGATTGATGGAAGTAGAGTGGCGTGATGAAGATTATTTAACTGATTATCCAGTTGATATTGAAATTGAAGCGAATGATCGTTCTAATTTGTTAACTGATGTTATGTCGGTAATTTCCCAACACAAAATTCCCATTACTGCGATAAGTGCGCACGTTCATCATGACACTAACACTTCTAGTATTAACGCAACAATTCACGTTACTGATTGTAAACAACTCCATGACATTTTTAACATTATTTTAAACGTTCAAGGTGTCTTTGCTGTTGATCGAGTGATTCATTAAAATAGATTTAACAAAATGCACTCTAAAGAGTGCTTTTGTTTTGTAAGAAAAAAGTTGTATAATATTTCTTGAGATTTTTTATGAATTTTCAATTAGTTAAAGGAACACACGACATTATCAACAAAGAAGCTCGCTATTATCAGCAAATCGAATCTTTGTTTATTTCGCTTGCCGAACTATATGGCTATAACGAATTTCGCACGCCGATCATCGAATATACCGAATTATTTAAACGTGATAAAAATGATTCTAGCGATATGGTTAGAAAACAAATGTATGAGTTTAACGATTTAGGAGGAAGAAGCTTGACACTTCGCCCCGAAGGAACCGCTAGTGTTGCCCGTGCCATTGTTAACAACAAACTCTATGTTGAAAACGATTTTCCAATTAAAGCTTATTATATTGGTCCCGTCTTTCGTTATGAAAGACCAAAAGCTGGTACATATCGTCAATTCCTCCAATTCGGAATTGAAAATATTGGAATTGATAACCCTTATTCTGATGTTGAAACAATTATCTTAAGTTTTCGGGCGCTTAAAATGCTTGGATTTAATAATTTAAAACTTAAGATTAATTGTTTAGGTGATCAAGAATCACGCGATAATTATAAAAAAGCTTTAGTAAAACATTTCACACCTTTAATTGATAAGATGTGCCCTGATTGTAAGGAGCGTTTAAAACTTAATCCATTAAGAATCATTGATTGTAAAGTTCCGGCTGATCAAGAATTAGTAAAACATGCACCAAAGATGGGTGAATATTTATCTAAAGCTAGCAAAGATCGTTTTGCTAAAACGATTCAATTATTAAAAGATGTTGGTATTCCTTACGAAATCGATGAAGGCATTGTAAGAGGCTTAGATTATTATTCTCACATTGTCTATGAATATGAATATATTTCTAAATCCGGTTTAAATGTTGGCGCACTTGGTGGTGGCGGTCATTATGATAATTTAGTTAAAGAAATTGGCGGCCCTCAATTAGCCGGTGTTGGTTTTGCTTTTGGCATTGAAAGAATATATTCTTTATTAAAAGATGAAGGACTTCTCCCAAAATTAAATGATGGTTTTGATTTTATGGTTATGCCAGTGGGTGAGAAGTGCATTTCTCGTGCGTTTATCGTAGCTGACTTTTTACGGATGCTTGGTTATAAGGCAGAAGCAATTATTGAAAATAAAAGTTTTAAATCGATGTTCCATAAAGCGGAAAAAAGAGGTACAGCTTATGCCGTACTAATTGGTGAAAACGAATTAAAGAATAATGAAGTAATAGTTAAAGATATGAAGACACAAAAGCAAACAAATGTAAAAAATAAAGATCTTAAAGAATATGTCAATTCTTTATTCGGCCATGATTGTCATTGTCATGACGGTGAATGTCATTGTGAGGAGCATAAACATGGAAAGAAGTAATCATAACGGAACGTTAAGTTTAAAAGATGTTGATAAAATCGTTACCCTTGTTGGTTGGGTTCATAAAAAACGTAATTTAGGTTCTTTAATTTTTATTGATTTACGTGACCGAAGCGGAATTGTTCAAGTTACCGTTAGAGAGGGAGTGAAAATTCCCGATGTTCGTAATGAATATGTTATTTGGGTTAAAGGCAAGGTAGCAAAAAAGGCAGTTCCTAACAAAGCACTTAAAACTGGTGATATTGAAGTGGTCGCAAGCGAAATTAAATTAATCAATAAAGCAGAAACTACGCCTTTAATTATTGATGATAACACTGATGCGCTTGAAGATACTCGTTTAAAATATCGTTATCTTGATTTACGTCGTCCGATTAATCAGAAGCGTTTACAAATTAGAGCGAATATGATTAGAGCTACTCATGAATATCTTGATAATCTTGATTTCTTAGAAGTTGAGACGCCGATTCTTACCTTATCTACACCAGAGGGCGCTCGTGATTATCTAGTTCCTTCGCGTATTCATAAGGGCTGTTTCTATGCTCTACCACAATCACCACAAATGTATAAACAATTGTTAATGATTGGTGGTTGCGAAAGATATTATCAAATCGCTAAATGCTTTCGGGATGAAGACTTAAGAGCGGACCGGCAACCCGACTTCACCCAAATCGATATTGAAACAAGTTTCCTTGATCAAGATCAAGTTTTGACGATAATGGAAGGATTGATTGCTCATATTTTTAAGAAAGTCATTAACTACGAATTTAAATTACCACTCCGTAGGATGAAATATGATGATGCGGTTAGAGATTATGGTAGTGATAAACCTGATACCCGTTACGAAATGAAACTTAAGGATATCAAAGATATTGTTAAAAATAGTGACTTCGGAATTTTTAAAGATAACCTCTTTGTAAGAGCATTAGTGGTAAACGGAGTTGCAAAAATTACTAGCCGTAATGTAATTGACAAGTTACAACTTGAAGCGAAGAAATTTTCTCTTAAAGGATTCATTGTTCTTAAATACGAGGATAATAAACTTGATAGTAGTATAACTAAATATCTGAGTGATGAGATTCAAAATAATCTCATTAAGCAACTAAAGCTTAAAGATAACGATATTGTGATTATTGCCGCGAGTAATTCTTATCACGACGCAAGCTTTGGTTTAGGCGCGCTTAGAGTTAGTTATGCTAATGAACTTAAGTTGGTAAAACCCCACACACATGATGCGCTATATATTGTTGACTTCCCGCTTTTTGAATATTCAAAAGAGACCGGAAAGTTAACGAGTTGCCATCATCCATTTACCCGTCCAAAAGACGAGGAAGCCTATCTACTTGATAAAGATCCTAGTAAGGTACACGCTTCGGCATATGATATGGTTGTCGACGGAAACGAAATTGGTGGTGGTTCGTTAAGAATTTATGATCCAGAGATGCAAAAGAAAGTATTTAGAATACTTGGTTTAACCGATGAAGATATTAAACGTAAGTTTGGCTTCTTTATTGATGCATTTAAATACGGAACCCCTCCACATGGCGGAATCGCTTTCGGCGTTGAAAGAATTGTTATGATGCTTAGTGAAACTAACAATATCCGTGATGTAATTGCTTTCCCAAAGAACTTATCCGCGATGTGCCCAATGAGCAATTCACCACGTGAAGTCGATCAGAGTCAACTTGATGAATTAGGTATCCAAATTAAAAAGGAGAAATAGTATGAATAATCGAATTGATGAGTTAGCAATTAGCGCGATTCGTAGCTTATGCATTGATGAAATCAATAAGCCAAATAGTGGGCACCCTGGGATGGCTCTTGGCGCAGCACCAATTATTTATACCTTATATAAATATCATTTAGTAAGTGATCCAACTCATCCAACTTGGATTAATCGTGATCGGTTTATTTTAAGTAGCGGCCATGCTAGCGGCTTACTTTATGTAATGCTTCATGTTAGTGGCTATCAAGTAAAGATGGATGATATTAAAAAATTTCGCGTTGTTAATTCGTTAACAACAGGGCACCCAGAATATGGACATACTCCTGGTGTTGATAATACAAGCGGTCCTTTAGGACAGGGAATATCACAAGCGGTAGGTGTAGCGTTAGCTGAAGCACACATTGCTTCTAAATACCCTGATGGTCATAAACTTATGAATCACTATACGTACTGTATGTTAGGTGATGGTGATTTAGAGGAAGGCATTTCTCAAGAAGCAATTTCGTTAGCAGGTCACCTTAAATTAAATAAACTTATTTGTTTATATGATTCAAACGCCGTTACGCTTGATGGTAAATTAAGTGATTCCTTTAGCGAGAATACAAAACTTCGTTTTAAGGCTAGTAAGTGGAATGTTCTTGAAGTAAAAGATGGTAATAGTGTTAATGAAATTAATGAAGCAATCATTAGTGCCAAAAAAAGTAAGGCGCCTACCTTAATTATTATTAATACCATTATCGGCTATGGAAGTAAGAATCAAGGAACAAACAAAGTTCACGGTGCGGCATTAGGGGTTGAAGATGGTAAATACGCTAAGAGCGTCTATAAATATAACTATCCGGAATTTACTGTTCCAAAAGAAGTTTACCAAACTTTAAAAGATAGCTTCGCTAAACGGGGCGTTAATGCATATAAAAATTATCAACAAACTCTAAAGAGTTATCAAAAGAAACACGCGAAAGCTTATGAGTTATTTAATGATGCCTTTAAACTTAATGTTAGTAAATACATTAAAGACAATGTAACGTTTGACTCTAAATTAAATGAGGCGACAAGAAAAACTAGTGGTAACTTAGTCAATAAGTTTGCTAGTGAAATTCCGTTTATGATTGGTGGAGCAGCTGACGTCGCTGGTAGCGTGATGACAAAAATCGCTAATGAAACTATGTTTAGTGCGAATAATTACAAAGGTCGCAACATTGCCTTTGGCATTCGTGAGTTTGAAATGGCAGGTATTCAAAACGGCATTCTTCTTCATGGCGGACTTCGCCCGTATGTTGGTTGTTTCTTTGTTTTTGCTGATTATATGAAAGCAGCAATTCGTATGAGTGCAATTTCTAAATTGCCCGCCATTTATTTATTTAGTCACGATTCAATTTATGTAGGAGAAGATGGACCAACTCATGAGCCGATTGAACAAGCCGCGATGCTTCGTGCTATTCCTAACATGCATGTTTATCGTCCTTGTGATGCGCGTGAAACTTATGGTGCCTGGAAGTTAGCCTTAACAAGCAAAACAACACCAACGGCAATTATTTTATCTAGACAAAATTTACCTTTAATAAAAGGTAGTAGTGATAAGAAAATGAAAAATGGTGCTTATATTGTTTCTAAAGAAAAGAGCAATAAATATATTACCGTTATTGCGAGTGGCAGTGAAGTCGCTTTAGCAATGGAAGCAAAAGATAAATTAAAAGGCAAAATTGATCTTAGAATTGTTTCAATGCCTTGCATGGAAACTTTTAATTTATTAAGCGAAAAAGAACAAAAAGAAATTTTAGGCAACAAATACGAAAGACGGATTGCCGTCGAAGCTTTAACAAGCTTTGGGTGGTATCGTTATGCTAAATATGTAATGAGTGTTGATCGTTATGGTTTATCAGGCAAAGGTAGCGAAATTGCAAAAGCAATTGGCTTCACCTCTGATAACCTTGTAAAATTAATAATGAAGGTAAATAAAAATGGCTAAAGAAAATAGATATTATATCGTCAAAAATTCTAACCTGGGTGAGATGGCAATTTCTCATCGTGTTTTTGAAACGATTGCGATTAACTCAGTTAGGCAAGTAAAGGGCGCGAAGATTTATAAAGGTGATGCCAAGTCACGTCGATATTTATATCGTCCGGTCACTTGTGAGATGAAGAAACATGGCAAAATTGAAATTAATGTTGATGTCTCATTAAAAAAAGGCGTTGATGTTAAATCGACTTGCCAAAAAATTAAAGAAGAAATTATTAATAATTTACTTTTAGCGGTTGAAACGGTATCGGTTAATGTTTTAATTAATGTCGCCAATATTGGCGATTAAAAGGATTTATGTCTCGCAATAAGAATCATGAGTTAATCATGCAGTCCATTTATATTGAACTGACTTATATTGCGATGAAAGAAGAAGTGAATATTCCTTTGATTATGGAAGGAGTATTTAATACTCCATTTAATAAAATTGATTTATTTTCTCGTGGCGTTGTCATTAAGGCTAATCGTTATCTTGATGAAATCGTTAATAGATTAAGTCAAACTTTAAAAGGATGGAAGTGGGAGCGAATTTCTCGACTTGCGCAAGCGATTTTAATTATGAGCTGTGCTCATTATTATTATGTCGAGAAAGTTGATAAAGCAATTGTGATTGAAGTAGCGGTGAAACTCGCTAAAAAATATTTAGATCAAAATGAACCAAAGTTCATTAATGGAGTACTTGACAAGGTTCTATGAATAAGGATTTTTATTCGGTTAGTGAACTTAATAATTATATTAAAGGTGTTTTTGATAACGACCATCTTTTGCGCCATATCAAATTAGAAGGTGAACTACTTGATGTAAAAAAATATCCAAGTGGTCACATTTATTTTAATGTGATTGATGAAAAATCTTCTATCAGTGCTGTTTTATTTTCGTTTAATGCGGCGAAGATTAAATTTATTCCTAAAGATGGTGATAAAGTGATGATTGAGGGTAGCGTGAGCGTCTATCCTAAAAGCGGACGTTATCAAGTATATGTTACTGATATGTATCCTAGTGGAGAAGGCGCGCGTTTAATCGCGTTAATGAAATTAAAAGCAAAATTAGAAAAAGAAGGATTATTCGATCCAAAACATAAACGTGAAATTAATTTATTTCCAAAAGCAATCGGTTTAGTTACTGCTCGTGGTAGTGCTGCCGCTGCTGATTTAATTACTAATATATTTAGGAGATATCCGTTAGTTACTATATACACGTTTTATAGCGCGGTGCAAGGTGAGAACGCGCCGAAAGAATTAGTCAAAGCTTTGCTTAAGGCTTACGAATATCCGCTTGATACAATCATCATCGGTCGTGGTGGTGGTAGTAACGAAGATCTTAATGCGTTTAACGATGAAACTTTAGTAAGAACGATTTATCGTTCACCGGTCCCAATTATTGCGGCCGTTGGTCATGAAATCGATTTTACTTTAGTCGATTTCGTTGCTGATAAACGCGCCTCCACTCCAACCGGTGCATCTGAGTTAGCGACGATTGATAAAAGAGAAGTTTACGAAAGTTTAGATAACTATCGTTATGTCATGAAAGAAAGACTTACTAATCGAATAAAATCGATTAAAGAAAAATTATTTTATTTAAAGAATCGCCCTTTCTTTCTTAATCCATCGAGTATATATAATGACGAGCTTAATGAAATTAAACTTTTAAAAGACAATTTAAATAATGCAATGAAATTATACTTCAGTCTAAAAATCGGCGATTTGAACACCAGGAAAGAAAAACTCCAGGCTCTTAACCCGAGCAAGGTGCTAAATCGCGGATTCGCAATGATAAAAGCGAAAAATGGTAAGATAATTAAAAAGGTGAATGAGATAAACCTTGGTGAAGAAATTGAAACAACGATGTCTGATGGGAAACTATACGCGAATGTCACGCGAAAGGAGAAACATGTATGAGCGAGAAGGAAAAAAGTGTTAACTTTGAAGGTGAGTTAAAACGCCTCGATGAAATTGTTGGAAAAATTGAGGGTAATGTTTTACCACTTGATGAATCAATCAAACTCTATGAAGAAGGTAGCAAAATTATTAAAAAATTAGAAACCGCTCTAAAAGAGGCGGAAAAGAAAATGGCAAAAGTTGTTGATACTGAGAAGTAAATAAAAAGTCATGAAAGAAAATAATACTACTAATAGCATTAATATAAAAGATATTAAAGATCCACATTTTCTTCGCGAGTTAAATTATCATCAGCTCGAAGAGTTAAGCACGAAAATTAAAAAAGAAATTATTGATGCAACTAGTAAAAATGGTGGACACTTATCAAGTAATCTTGGTGTAACCGAACTCACAATGTCCTTGCATCGTAATTTTGATTTTATGAAAGATAAACTTTTATTTGATGTTGGTCACCAATGCTATACACACAAAATTTTAACAGGACGAGATATTTCTAAAATTAGAACAAAAGATGGTGTAAGTGGGTTCATTAAATTTAATGAATCCCCTTATGACATTTTTGAATCTGGGCATTCTTCAACAAGTTTAAGTGCGGCATTAGCTTTTGCGATGGACCGGGACAACAAAAAAGAAAACTATGATGTTGTGGCGCTCATCGGTGATGCTAGTATCGCTAACGGAGTTGCCTTTGAAGCGCTCAATAATATTCCACATTCAAAACATAAAGTTATTATCGTGTTAAACGATAATGAAATGGCGATTAGTCAACCAGTGGGCGGAATGTCTAATTTCTTTCGCTTATTTCAAACATCTCGTGGTTATGCGAAATTTAAAAAAGGTTTTATGAAAGCGTTAAGCTTTGTTAAACCCTTATATAATTTAGCGAGTCGTTTTAAAAATTTCGTAAAGCGGCACTTAATCGCCACTAACCTTTTTGATTCGCTTGGATTTATTTATATTGGTGTAGTTGATGGTCATGATTTTAAAGCTTTAGATAAAGCATTTAAAAAAGCTAAAAAAACTAATGCAAGTGTAATTATCCATGTTCGCACCAAAAAAGGATATGGCTATCCGCTAGCAGAAAATGACAAGACCGGTACGTGGCATGGCGTAGAACCATTTAATATTGAAACTGGTGAACCACTTAATCCACATCTTAATGAAATTAGTTGGTCAAAATTGTATAGCGAATTCGTTAAAGAAAGGTTAGCTAGTGATGAAAAATTTTATTTAATTTGTCCTGGTACTTTAGTTGGTTCATGCTTATCTGATTTAATCAAGATGTATCCAATGCGCGTCATTGATACAGGCATTAGTGAAGAACATGCTATAGTTTTGGCAGCTAATTTAGCTAAACTTGGTTACCATGTGTGCGTATCCATCTATTCTACTTTTATGCAGAGAGGATTTGATCAAATCGCCCACGATGTTGCTCGCGTTCATGCGCCGGTTGTTTTTCTAGTTGATCGTAGTGGTCTAGTTGGAAGTGATGGGGAAACCCACCAAGGAACTTTTGATTCTTCATTCTTATTTGCAACGCCTAACACCAATGTTTATATGGCCAGTAATAAAAATGAAGCGTATCAAATATTTGATAAAGCTTTCAAAAATAATGAGCCAACATTTATTCGTTATCCACGCGCATATATTGACAAAAACCCAATTGATAAAAAGTATCAATTAAAAGAATTTAATTTAATTAAAAGTGGAGATAAAAAAGTGGCGTTAGTTAGTGTCGGCCCGCTTACTTCTAAATTATTAGAATTCCTTATTAGCACTGATATAACGATTATCAATCCGATACTACTAAAGCCGATGGCTAAATCGCTTGTTAACGAATTACTCAATTATCAAAATATTGTTATTTATACGCCGTATGAGACGAGTAACGGCTTTGCGGCTAATCTTATTCAAGAGTTAATCAACAATCATTTTAAAGGAGCTATTTATACCAAAGCAATTCCGTTAAAGTTCTTCTCACACGCGAGTATTGATGAACAGTTAAATGACTGCGAGCTTCTTCCAGCACAAGTAGCTAAATTTGCGCAAGATATATCACATCGTTCTCATTAATATAATTAATAAATAAAAGTTGTGCAATTAGTAATATTTTGGTTAACATAATATTATGGCAAACGTTATAATGCATGTTGACCTTAATAGTTTTTTTGCAACCTGCGAACAAATTAGAGATCCGAGTTTAAACGGAAAGCCATTAATGATTGGTGGATTTGGAAGGCGCGGAGTAGTTTCAACTTGCTCTTATGAAGCAAGAAAGTATGGTGTTCATAGCGGGATGCCTTCGTTTAAAGCTTTAGAGCTTTGTCCAAAAATTATTATTAAGCCTGGCGACTATCATTATTACTCTTTGATGAGTAAAGAATTTTTTGCGTATTGCCGAACATATACAAATAAAGTTGAAGAAGCTAGCATTGATGAATGCTATATGGATATTACTAATCTAATTAAAAATAAGGATATTAATGTTTTTTTAAAAACATTTCAAAAAGGTTTATATCAAAAGACTAAATTAAAATGTTCAATCGGGGTTGGGCCAACTCGTTTTCTAGCCAAAATGGGCAGCGATTATAAAAAACCGATGGGTATTACTATTATGCGGAAGCGTGATATTAAATCAAAGATTTATCCTTTAAGTATCGAAAATTTTTACGGGATTGGAATGAGAACCACACCACATTTAAAAAATTTGGGCATTAGAACGATTGGTGATTTATCTAGTTATTTAATAAATAAAGAAAAAGAAGCATTATCATTATTTGGTAAGTACTATTATGATTTATTAGCTGCGCTAAATGGTACTAGTGATAACCAAGTTCATCTTGAAATAGATGATCCTAAAAGCATCGGAAATTCAATGACACTTATGATGGATACAACTGATGAAGACGAAATCACAAATGCTTTACTCCTAATGAGTAAAGAAGTAAGCAGTCGCCTAAAAAATAATCATGTGAAAGGAAAAACTATTCAACTAGTGGTGAAAGATGCTGATTTTAAAGTTCATCAAAAATCGTTAACGTTGCCTAAACCAATTAATAGTGTGAATGAAATTAAACTAGCAGCGCTTAATATGTTTAATAAATATTTCAAAGGAATAACCATTCGGTTAGTAGGGGTGACATTATCTAATTTAGTCCCGCTTCACGAAGACAATGTTCAGTTATCGCTTTTTGAAGAAACTCCCGAAGACAAGATAAACGATTTGATTAATCAAGTTAACCGGAAGTTTAAAAAGAATGTAGTTGGGAAAGCCTCTCTCATTCTTAAGGAGAAAACGCATGAACATAAATGAAGCGTTAGATAAGTTCGCGCAACATTTATATGTTGAAAAAGGTTTAAGTCGACAAACTATTAGTTCGTATGATAGCGATTTAAAACAATTTTTCTTATTATATAAGGATAAGAGTGATACCAGTGATTTATATCCTACTGATTTACGTGACTTTTTAAGTGTTGAATTAAATAAAGGTCATAGCGCATCCACCGCTTTAAGACGTCTATCTTCATGCCGAGCTTTTTACAATTTTTTAATTCAAGAGAAAATAATTAATATCACACTTGATAAAGTTTATGCGCCTAAACCAATAAAGCATCTTCCTAGTGTTTTAACACTAGAGGAAGTCGAAGCGCTATTAGAAGCACCTAACACAAAGAAAGATGAAGAATATCGCGATAAAACAATGCTTGAGTTGATGTATTCATCAGGATTACGTGTTAGTGAATTAATTAATCTTGAGATTAGAAATATTAACTTTTCTAAAAGTTACATCGCTGTCAAAGGTAAAGGTAAAAAATATCGTAATGTGCCAGTAGGGGAATTTGCTATCGAGTGGGTGACTAATTATATTAACGATATAAGATGTTTAAATCCAGGACATGCGAGCAAATATTTATTTTTAAATCGATATGGGAAACCGTTATCCCGTCAATTCTTCTTTAAGAAGATTAAAGTATATGCTCTTAGAGCGGGTATCACTACTCATGTCTCGCCGCACATCATTCGTCATAGTTTTGCGACGCATATGCTAGAAAATGGCGCTGAATTAATTGCAGTGCAAGAGATGCTTGGACATTCTAATCTTGCGACAACGCAAATTTATACGCACGTTTCAACTAAACGCATTAAAGATGCGTATGATTTATATATTAAAAATAAATGATTTATAATATATAAGGTATGAAATACAAACGTATCTTTGTTATTGTAATGGACTCGCTTGGCGTTGGCGAAATGCCTGACGCTCATTTATTTCATGATCAAGGTAGTAATACTTTAAAACACATCATCGAAAAAGCAGGACCAATAAACGCTCCTACTTTGGAAAAATTAGGAATTGGTGATTTTGTAGATATTGGTTTTAAAAAAGTTGGTCACCCACATTCATATACTTGTATCTTAAAAGAAACAAGTAAAGGTAAAGATACTATGACAGGCCATTGGGAAATGATGGGAATTAATACAACTAAACCATTTCAGACATTTACTGATACCGGCTTTCCACAATCACTAGTTGATGAATTAAGTAAGGAAACTGGTTATAAATTTATCGGTAACTATGCTAGTAGTGGAACCAAAATCCTTGAAGTATTAGGAGAACAACATATGAGAGATAAATCTCTCATTCTCTATACTAGTAGCGATTCAGTTCTTCAAATCGCTGCTCATGAAGAAATAATTCCGTTAAAAGAGTTATATCGCATTTGCGATATCGCACGAAAGATATGCATGAAGCCTGAATATTTTGTTGGCCGAATTATTGCACGTCCTTTTATCGGAAAAGATAAAAATAGTTTTAAAAGGGTCACTGCTGATCGACATGATATTGCGGTTAGCCCATCTAATTTAACCGCGCTTGATGTTTTAAAAGAAAATAATGTCTTAACATTAGGAGTGGGGAAGATTGGCGATATTTTTAATCAACAAGGAATTAGTAAATCAATTAAAAGTAAAAACAATATTGATGGCATGAATATAACAATTAACGAATTAAAAAATAATCCAAGTAAAGGATTGTATTTTGTTAATCTTGTTGAATTTGATAGTGAATACGGCCATCGTCGTAATCCAAATGGTTATAAAAAATGTATAGAAGATTTCGATGTTCAATTAAATGATTTTCTAAAAGCAATGAAGAAAGATGATTTATTAATAATTACCGCTGATCATGGTAACGATCCAACGATGTCTGGAAGTGACCATACTCGTGAAATGGTTCCGTTTATTGCTTACTCATTATTAATTAATAATGGTAAGAAGTTGCCGATTCGCGATACATTTGCCGACATTGGTGAGACTGTTCTCTATAATTTTGGTTTAAAGAAAAAGTCACATATGCTTGGTACGCCAGTTAAAGAATTATTTTAGAAGCGGGGGAGGTTATTCGATTATGGATCAGAAAATTGAAAAATTAAGAAACCTAATTAAAAACGCAAAACGGATCGTGTTTTTAACCGGGGCGGGTATATCTAAGCCAAGCGGAATACCTGATATTCGTGGTAAGGATGGTTTAAGTAAACGCGAAGCTAATAATAAAAAGTATGGGGCAACTTATGAAGAAATCGTTTCTCATGAGTATTTTATGTATGAAACCGAAAAGTTTTATAAATATTACTTTAATGAGATGATTTTTAAAGACGCTAAACCTAACAAAGCACATCTCGCATTAGCTAGGTTAAATGATAAAGCGGTGGTGGTGACTCAAAACATTGATGGTCTTCATACAATAGCGGGGTCAAAAAACGTTATCGAAATTCATGGTTCAGTGAACAAAAATCGATGCCTAAAATGTCACGCTTTTTATGACCTTAAAGATATGCTCAAATTAGCCCCCTTTCCGAAGTGCCCAAAATGTGGAGGAATTATTAAGCCAGAAG
>JAKSVA010000016.1 GCA_024408435.1 Bacilli bacterium | reverse complement strand
TAAAGTCGGTGTACTCGCAACAATTATTATAGTATTTTGTATATTAATTGCTGTCCTAGTAATTTATTCGACACTATCACGTTTACTTGACGAAGATCGAAGTTCAATGGCGGTTCTAAAAACACTCGGATATTCTGATTTCGCGATTGCTGGCCGATATATTTTATTTGTACTAATTGCAGGGATTGTTGGTGCGGCAATAAGTATCGGTCCTGCTCGATTAGTTAATTCAATTATTATTGATGCCTTTGGCATTCAATATTCAATTAAAACCATCCCCTTACCGGTAGTAGGCCCTTATTTCTTCTTTTTATCTGGTATTATCATCCTCGCTTCATTAATTCTTACTTTTGTTAAAAGCATCCGAGTGGCGGATTATCGTCCGATTGAATTATTGACTCCAAAGGCACCTAAAGTTGGTAAAAAGATTTTGCTTGAAAGAACACGTCATTTTTGGAAACGTCTATCTTTTAGATATAAGTCTACTTGTCGAAATGTTTTCCGCTATAAGGCTCGTTTGTTTATGACAGTTTTATCTATTATGGCGGCAACTACTTTAGTGTTTGCCTCTTTCTCGTTATTAACAAATACGTTTGTTATGAGTGGTTTTGAATCTTTAAAAATTATTACAATAGTGCTTATCGCATTTTCCGCAGCCCTATGTGCTCTAGTCATTTATAACATTACTAACATTAATATTAGTGAACGAACTCGCGAAATCGCGACATTAATGGTGCTAGGTTATCGTAATAACGAAGTAACAGGATATGTTTATCGTGAGATTTATATTCTAACTGCTATCGGAGCGATTATAGGCTTGCCGGCTGGAGTCGGGTTTACCCAATTTGTTTTTGTATATATTGGCACCTTCGAACTTAGTAATGTTAGTTGGTGGGTCTACTTAGTTTCACCAATTATGACTTTTTTCTTTGCGTTCTTTGCAACACGCCTTCTTCACTATAAGATTATAAACATCGATATGAATGAGTCATTAAAAGTCCTAGAATAAGTTATAATATTGATATGAACATCATAGATATTATTGCTAAAAAACGCGATGGCTATCAATTGAACAAAAGCGAAATTAATTATTTCATAAATAACTATGTGAGTGGAGAGGTTAAGGATTACCAAGCAAGCGCTTTATTAATGGCAATTTATTTAAATGGAATGAGTCGTCAAGAAACCGTCGATTTAACGCGTGCAATGATGTATAGCGGAGAAGTAATTGATTTATCTAATATAAAAGGTGTTAAAGTTGATAAACATTCAACCGGTGGGGTTGGTGATAAGACAAGTATAGTTCTTGGACCAATTGTTGCCTCAGCCGGTGCGAAGTTGGCGATGATCAGTGGGCGTGGTTTAGGTCATACCGGTGGTACGCTTGATAAATTAGAATCAATTCCAGGGATGAACGTTTCCTTAACTGATAAACAGTTTAAAAAACAAGTTAAACAAATCAATATAGCCGTAATGAGTCAAACGGCGAACATCAATCCAGCAGACAAGAAAATGTATGCCTTACGCGATGTGACTGCGACTGTAGGTGTTATTCCATTAATCGCCAGTAGCATTATGTCAAAGAAACTTGCTAGCGGTTCAAATACCATTTTATTAGATGTTAAAATAGGTTCCGGTGCATTTATGAAAAATTTAACTGATGCTAAAAAATTGACGAATACATTAGTAGATATTGGTAATTTCTTTAAACGTGATACTAGGGCAATTATTACCGATATGCGCCAACCTCTTGGTTATGCAGTTGGTAATATTCTTGAAATAAAAGAAGCGATTGATACTTTAAAAGGTAATGGTCCAGATGATTTTACTGAATTATGTTTACAAGCTTCGGCCATTATTTTAAATCAAGCAAAATTAGCAAAAAGTTTTAAAGATGGATATTCCTTTGCTAAGAAACAATTAACTAGTGGCGCTGCATTCAAAAAATTTAAAACTTGGATTAAAGCGCAAGGTGGAAATACTACGTATTTAGATAATCCACAAAAGTTTAAAAAAGCTAAACATATTATTTTGCTTAAATCGAATATCGACGGTTACATTGAAAAAATCGATGCTTTACAAATCGGCGAAGCTTCAATGCATTTAGGTGCCGGGCGATTAACTAAAGATGATTCAATTGATTATGCGGCAGGAATTATTTTAAAAACTAAAGTCGGTTTTAAAATTAAGAAAGGCGGCCCACTTTGTGAAATTCATACAAACAAAAATAATTATCAGCCTATTTTAAAAGATGTTAAAAAAGCCTTTGTTATTACGAAAAAACCAGTTAAAGTCCCATCAGTTGTTTTAGAATATATCAAATGAATAAAAAAAAGATTTTGATTGGTTTTAGCGGTGGCGTTGATAGTGCAGTCGCTGCTTATTTATTAAAAAAGCAGGGTTACCAAGTAACTGGATGCTTTATGCGCAACTGGGATGCGCTAGCGAATAATGATTATCTAGGTAATCCGACCATTAATAATTCGTGCTGCCCACAAGAAGTCGATTATCAAGATGCGGTTTTAGCCGCAAAAATTTTAAAAATTAAATTATTACGGATTGATTTTGTTAAAGAATATTGGGATTATGTTTTTACTTATTTCTTAAAAGAGTATCGTGAGGGAAGAACACCTAATCCAGATATTTTATGTAATAAATATATTAAATTCGATTCGTTTTTAAAATTCGCCAAAAAGAAAGGTTTCTCTTTGATTGCGATGGGTCACTACGCTAAACGAGTTAAAGTAAATGGTAAATATTATTTAAAGAAAGCTAAGGATTTAAATAAAGATCAAACTTATTTCCTTTCACAAATTAACGAAAAACAAATCGCTTCTTGTTTATTTCCTTTAGGAAATATTGATAAAACTGAAGTAAGAAAAATTGCTAATAAGTTAAAACTTAATATTGCTAATAAAAAGGATTCCACCGGTGTTTGTTTTATTGGTGAAAGACATTTTCGGCAATTTTTAAATAACTATATTCCAGCTAAGCCAGGCAAGATTGTTGATATAAAAAATAAACGAGTAGTGGGTAAACATAACGGAGCCTTTTATTATACAATCGGTCAACGAAAAGGATTAGGTATCGGCGGAATTGCTGGCGAAAAAGCCGAAGGCTGGGTCGTGGTGAAGAAAGATGTGAAGAAAAATATTGTCTATGTTACAAAAGGTAATGATGAATCACTAATTATGAGCAACCGAATTATCGTGAATCATCTAAATATGGTTTACCCAATTAAAGAAAAAACGGAGATTAATGTAAAATTCCGCTATCGCGAAAAAGATTATCGTGCTTCTTTTCATGTGATTAATAAGGATGCTCTTGAAATTAAAGTTAAGCAAAAAGCTAGGGCAGTCGCAACTGGTCAAGCGGCTGTCTTATACACTAAATCAGGAATTATGATTGGTGGTGGAACAATTAGTGAAGTCTATTTAGATCAAAAGCGTTTAGATAAATAAAATAAGTAAATTATTAATTTATAACTATAAATTATAATAATTATTTAACTTTTCTTACTTTACTGTGATATATTTATCTCGTTATGAAGTACATGACTAGTCAACAAATTAGAGATACTTGGTTAAACTTTTTTAAGAGCAAAAATCATCATATTGAAAGAGGGGCTTCTTTAGTGCCTCATGATGATCCGACCTTGCTATGGATTAACGCTGGTGTTGCTGCTTTAAAGAAATATTTTGATGGTCGAGAGATTCCACCAAGTCGAAGAATTGCTAATTTACAAAAAAGTATTCGCACTAATGATATTGATAATGTTGGTAAGACTGCTCGTCACCATACTTTCTTTGAAATGATGGGCAATTTTTCCATTGGTGATTACTTCCGTGATGAAGCGATTGCTTTTGGTTTTGAATTATTAACTAGTGAACAATATTTTGGTTTACCAAAAGAAAAACTTTATATCACTTATTATCCTGATGATAAAGATACGTTTAATCGTTGGGTGAGTGTCGGCATTGACCCGACACATTTAATTCCTAGTAGTGATAATTTTTGGGAGATTGGCGAAGGCCCGTGCGGTCCTGATACCGAAATTTATTTTGATCGTGGCGAAAAATATGACCCAGAACACTTAGGCGTTAAACTAATGACTGATAACATTGAAAATGATCGTTACATTGAAATCTGGAATATTGTCTTATCACAATTTAATGCAAAAGCCGGCATTAATCGAAAAGATTATAAAGAACTACCAAGTAAAAATATTGATACTGGTGCTGGATTAGAACGTTTTGCTTTAATTTTACAAGGTGTTGATACAAACTTTGATACTGATTTATTTAAACCGATTATTGATGAAATTGCGCGACTAACAAGAGTTACTTATCAAGAAAACACGATGAGTTATCGAGTTGTTGCTGATCATATAAAAGCATGCACTTTTGCCTTAAGTGATGGAGCGATGTTTTCTAACGAAGGCAGAGGCTATGTTCTAAGACGCTTACTAAGACGGGCCGTCTCGCATGGCCATAAATTAAATATTAATGAACCGTTTATGCATTCGTTAGTTAAGGTGGTGGTGAAAAATTATTCTTCATTTTATCCTGAACTAATCGAAAAAGAAAAATATGTAACTAATTTAATTAAAAGCGAAGAAGAAAAATTCTTTGGCACCTTAACCAAAGGTGAAGCGCTTTTAAAAGAAATGGCTAATGTTCATCAAATTGATGCATTTAAACTTTACGACACTTTTGGTTTTCCAGTTGAGTTAACAATTGAGTTAGCTAATGAGTTAAATGAAAAGGTTGATTTAGATGATTTTAAAAAGAAAATGGACGCGCAAAAAGAAAGAGCACGCTCTGCTCGAGGTGAAGTACAAAGCATGCATTCACAAGCTAAAGACTTGATGGCGTGCGATGTAAAAAGTGCTTTTATTTATGAAAATAAATATATCAAAGCAAAAGTAGTTGCACTGTTTAAAGATGGTAATAAAGTAGATGAAATTATCGATAGTGGCGAAGTGATGTTTGATAATACTAACTTTTACGCTGAAAGTGGTGGGCAAATTGCTGATAATGGTACTGGCACAAATAAAACCAGTCAATTTACTGTAACTAATGTTATTAAAGCCCCTTATAAGCAAAATTTACATTACATTAAAGTTAATAAAGGTAGCGTTAAGTTAAACGATTCGTTTACTTTAAAGGTAAATAAAAATCGTCGTAAATTAATTATGCGTAACCATTCAGCTGCTCATTTACTAGATGCAACTTTAGGAAAAGTTTTAGGCAGTGAAGTAATGCAAAAAGGCAGTTTTGTTGGCGATGAATATCTTCGCTTCGATTTTAATTACAATCAAAAGATTGATGCTAAAACTTTAAAAAATATCGAAGATAAAGTTAATGAACAAATCGCACTTAATCTTCCTGTTAAAGTGCTAGTTTTACCAATTGAAAAAGCAAAAGAGCTCGGAGCAAAAATGCTTTTTACCGAAAAGTATGGCGATGTTGTCCGCGTTGTAAAAATGGGTGACTATTCAATGGAATTTTGTGGTGGCACTCATGTTAGTAATACTAGTGACATTGGCATTTTCAAAATTGAAAGCGAGGAAAGTATCGCTAGTGGGATTAGAAGAATCACAGCGCGAACTTCACTAGGCGCTTATCGATTAATTAATCAACGTGAAAAGATGGTTGATGAATTAATGAACGAAGTTGGGGCAAAGAGTCTTAATGAAATTAAACCAATTTTAGTAGCGATTAAAAAAGAAAAAGATGCTTTGAAGGCAACGATTAAATCTAATTTAAATAAATTAGCGCACACAACTGCTCAAGAATTTAAAAACGAATTTAAAGATATTAAAGGAATTAATGTATTAGTTAAAAAAATTAATGGTGCTAATCGTGATTTATTAATTAATGTTGCTAGTTCACTAAAAGCCAATAACCAAAATTATTTAATTGTTCTTTTTGCCGAAAATAGTATTTACATCACTACTGATAAATTACATGCAGGTAATTTAATGAAAGGCATTTGCCAAGCGTTAAACGGATCAGGCGGTGGTAAACCAACCGAAGCAAACGGCAAATTAAATAACAATGTCGATGAAAGCACTATGCAAACAATGGTGAGTCAACTGATATGAACAAAATTCTTGCTTTTGACTTAGGTAGTCGAACACTTGGTATCGCTGTTAGCGATTCTTTAGGTATTGCTGCTCATGGTTTAGAAAATTTCCGTTTTCCTGAAGGCGGTTATCAAGCGGCAATTGCTCACGCCCTTGAAATTATTAATCGGGAACATATTAGTGAATTAGTCATCGGTTTAGCACTTAATATGAATGGTGAAGAATCAAAGAGCAGCCAAGCTAGTCGAATCTTCAAAGAGGAATTATTGAAAAGAAACGCTAATTTAAAAATTACAATGGTCGATGAGCGGTTAACAACTAAACTAGCCACCCAACGTCTATTAGAAGCTGATTTATCACGTGAAAAACGCAAAAAAGTTATTGACATGCAAAGTGCAGTGGTTATTCTTGAAACTTACATGGAGATGAAAAAAAATGCCAAAATTTAGTAAAGAGTCTGAATTCAAACATCATAAAAAATATCGTTGGATAGCGCTCTTTTTTAAACTAATCGCTGGTCCAATTTTTACGTTTGTTTTTCAAGGTTTAACTATGCCTATACAAACTTCGCCTTCGGAAAGTCAAACCTTAGGTACTTTTTTAAGTACCACTTTGACTCTTGTTGTTTATTACGGAATTATTTTTGCTTTAAATCGCTATCGTAATTTTAGATGTCACACTAGTTTAAAAAAATCATTAGCGGTTTATATTTTAGTTGTTATTAACCTTATGGCAATTGAAGCAACTTTTTCTGGCAGCATCCAAAATATTCTATATAGCCTAACCCATATTGGCCTTGTTGAAGGACAAACTGTAATATCAATTACAACTGTTAAGAGTCCTCTAGCCTATTTAGGCATCGGCTTCTTAGTACATTTTCTTTTTGGCTATGTTACTGGGATATTGCTTTATCTATTATTTAAAAACGTTTTATCAAACAAGGATAAATTAGCGCGAATATGATTAAACTCTTTAAGCGCTTTTTAGGGAAATATAAATTTCATGTTATTTTTGGTTCACTCTTTAAAGTGTTGGAAGCTTTTTTTGAATTAATCGTTCCATTAGTAATTAAATACATGCTTGATAAAATTGTGAATAACAATGTATTAGCGGAAGGCGAAAAAATTCGTCAGTTATGGATATGTGGTGGCATTTTATTTACATTTGCTATTCTTGGTTTTACAGTAACTATAATTGCTCAATACATTGCTTCAAGGGCTTCCCAAGGCTTTGGAACTGATTTGCGAAATGATTTGTACAACCATATTAATACTTTGTCATTTAAGGAAATCGATAAAATCTCCAGCGCTTCTTTAATCAACCGTTTGCAATCTGATACCGTAAATGTTCAAAGCTGCGTTGCAATGATTATTCGTCTTGTTTTACGCGCACCGATGATAGTAATTGGTTCGATGATTATGTCGTTTATCGTGAATTGGAAAGCAGGACTAATTTTCTTAGCGACAACTATTATTTTATCCACCTTTATCTTTTTATTAATGTTTCGCATTATTCCGATTAGTAAAAAGAGTCAGGCTAAACTAGATGTTGTTACTAAAATTAGTAAAGAAAACTTATCAGGCAACAGAGTTGTTAGAGCGTTTAACAAGCAAAAATATGAGTACACTCGTTTTGTTGATAATCAAGTTAGTTTATGTAAAATTCAATCTCGACTTGCGACCATCGAAGCGTTTTTAAACCCAATGGTTTTCTTTATTATTAACTTAGCAAGCGTTGTTGTGCTTTACGTTAGTGGTTTACAATTCGTAAATAATGAAATTAGTGTTGGTGATATTCAAGCGCTTATTAACTATTTCACCCAAATTCAATTAGCGGTTGTTGCCGTATTAACTTTTGTGGTACTACTTACTAAGGGCGCGGCTTCTGGTCAAAGAATTAACGAAGTCTATGATTTAAAAAGTTCTATTAAATATGGCGAGATCAATAGCATTAACGACATAGATGAAGTTATTAGTTTCAACCATGTTACCTTTAGATATAACGAAAACGCAAATGCTGCTCTAAAAGATATAACTTTTAGCATTAAAAAAGGTGAGCACATCGGTATTATTGGCGGCACTGGATCTGGCAAAACTAGTCTTATTAATTTAATTAATCGATTTTATGATGTGAGTGATGGCGAAATCACCTTGTTTGGTCATAATGTAAAACATTATTGTAAACAAACTTTATCAAACTCTATTGCAACTGTTATGCAAAAAGCAGTTTTATTTAACACCAGCATTAAGGAGAACATTAGAAAAGGAAAAAGAGACGCAAGCGACGAGGAAATCACTAAAGCTTTAAAAAGCGCCCAGGCGTTTGATTTTGTGTCAAAACTTGACAATGGAATTAACTATCTCATTCAAGAAAATGCTAAAAATTTAAGCGGTGGGCAAAGGCAAAGACTCTCAATCGCGCGTGCATTAATAAAGGATTCACCAATTCTTATCCTAGATGATTCAAGCAGCGCGCTTGATTACATGACAGAAGCAAATCTAAAAAAAGAGATTAAGAAACTTAATAAAACGGTTATTACAATTTCTCAGCGCGCCAGCAGCGTCATCGATATGGACCGTATTATCTTACTAGAGAAAGGTGAATTAATTGCGACTGGAACTCATAATGAACTATTAAAAAATTCAAAGTTATATCAAGAAATATGCGCTTCGCAAGATTTAGGAGAACGTCATGTATAATTTGCGAAGTATGATTAAACGCATCCTTCATTATCTAAAACCTTATAAGGTTAGATTCGTTTTTTCTCTTATTACCACTTTAATTTATGTCGGTTTAACTTTATACGCGCCTTATATTATTGGCGTTGAGATTGTTGGTTTATTTAATCAAGCAACGTTTGAAATGTCGGTGCTAGTAGAACCAATTATTAAATTAGCGGTTGTGACTATTTTAGGTTGTATCTTCGGCGCTATTATGGGTCGCCTACTCAATGTCATTAGCTATTTAATGATTAAAGATATTCGGATTGACGCTTTTAATAAAATATTAAATTTACCAGTTAGTTATATTGATTCACACGTTCATGGTGATATTTTAATCAGAGTTACTCGTGATGTTGATCAAGTTTGGGATGGCTTGCTCCATGGGTTCACCCATATCTTTAGAGGAATTGTCGCTATTATTATCACAATTGTCTTTATGTTTATCACAAAGTGGGACATCGCTTTAATCGTGGTACTACTCACTCCGCTTAGTGTTATAGCAGCGATGTTAATCGCAAAGTTCTCTCATAAATCATTTGTTGAACAAGCTAAGATTACCGGTGCGATGGGTGGTTTATCAAACGAAATGATTACTAATCAAAAAACCGTTATTGCTTACGGATTAAATGATGAGAATAACACCAAGTATCAACAGTTAGATCAACAGTTATATAAAGTGGGAGTTAGAGCACAATTTACCGCCGCATTTGCTCGGCCAACCACCCGCTTAGTGAATGCCATTATCTATGCTTCAGTAGCTTTATATGGAACAATCTGGATTGCAAGTAGTAATGAAGACGTTATTCTTAAGGTCGGTGTTCTTACAGTGTTTCTAGCTTATGCTAGTCAATATACACGTCCTTTTAACGAAATTAGCGATGTTGCTAGTGAACTAGCTAGTTCATTTGCCTCCTTAAAACGAGTACTTGAATTATTAGACGAAAAAGAGTTAAATGATGAAACTAACTTGAGTGAAGTTACAACGAATATTGGCGAATATGAAATGAAAAATGTTCATTTCTCCTATGTTCCAGGAATAGAGATTTTAAAAGATATTAGTTTTAAAGCGAGTGAAAATAAAAAGATTGCTATTGTTGGTAAAACCGGATGTGGAAAAACTACCCTCATTAATTTATTAATGCATTATTATGATGTTAATAGCGGCGAGATTCTCTTTGATAAAATTAACATTAATGAGTTAAAACGCAATTCTTTACGCAAACACGTTGGAATGGTTTTACAAGATACTTGGCTATTTAAGGGCACGATTAAAGATAACATTAAATACGCTAAACTAGACGCCACCGATGATGAAGTTATTGAGACTGCGACCTTAGCAAAAGCACATGATTTTATCATGAAACTTAAAGACGGCTATAACACGATTATCGATGATGACGATGGTTTATCTACCGGAGAAAAACAATTAATTTGTATCGCGCGTCTAATGATTAACTTGCCAAAGGTTTTGATTCTTGATGAAGCAACTAGTAACATTGATACTAGAACTGAAGTTAACATTCAAAAAGCCTTTAACATTATGATGGATGGTAGAACTAGTATTGTCATCGCGCATCGGCTTTCAACTATTCGTCACGCCGATTTAATTATTGTGATGAAAGATGGCAAAATTATCGAAACAGGGAACCACGAAGAGCTAATTAAAAAGCATGGTTATTATAACGAATTATATAATTCGCTATAAAATGATATAATAACTAAGCTAGGGAGTTAATATTATGAAACATGTAGACTATACAACTAATGGTACCTGTAGTGTCAAAATATCTTTTGACTTAGACGGTGATACTGTTCATAACATTAAGTTCTTTGGTGGTTGTCCAGGTAACTTATCCGCCATTTCTAAATTACTAGAGGGTCAAAAAGTGGACTATGTCATTAAGACACTGAAAGGTAATAAATGTGGCAATAGACCGACTAGTTGCGCTGATCAATTAGCGTGCGCGCTGGAGGAAAACCGGTAGAAATCTCTACCCCCTTGCAAAAATTAACCTTATTGATATAATCAATAACATCTAAAGAGGAGATTTTTATGAATAATGAGAATCAAACTGTTTTAACTAAAGATGGTGCGGAAAAGCTTAAAGAAGAATTGAATCGTTTAGTAAATGTTGAACGTCCGCAAATCATTGAAGCTTTATCAAGCGCCAGAGCGCAAGGCGATTTAAAAGAAAACGCCGATTATGATGCGGCAAGAAATCGTCAAGGTGAAGTAGAAGGTCGAATTAAAGAAATCGAAAATATTTTAGCAAATGCTAAAATTGTCCGTGAATCGACTAATAACGATAAGGTTGTTGGTATTGGTTCAAAAGTTACAATTAAAGCCAGCAACGAAAGAAGTGAAGATACTTATACGATTGTTGGCACGGTTGAAGCTGATCCGATTAATAACTTAATTTCAAACGAATCACCACTTGGCTTAGCCCTAACTGGACATCGGGTTGGCGATGAAATTGAAGTCCGTGGAAAAGTTAACTACAAAGTAAAAATTCTTAACATTCAAAAAAATAAATAATTTATAATAGATAAAGAAGAGGTAGCCAAAATTATTAGCTAAGAGAGTTCTTCTTCGGTGCAATAGAACCTAATAACTTGACTTAGTCGCTTCTTATTAAATAGGGGAATCTCGTGAATCTCGCGTTAAGAGGTAAATAAATGAGGTATATCTAAAGATATATAAAGTAAGGTGGTACCGCGAATAACTCGCCCTTAGCCATCTTTTTTTATTTAGTTAGGAGTATTATGTTAGAAAAAAGGTATGATCACAAACAAGTTGAAAACGGAAAATATGATTTTTGGTTAAAAAACCAATACTTTTCAACGCATGATTTAAATAAACCGCCCTTTAGCATTGTTATTCCTCCTCCAAATGTTACTGGTAAATTACATTTAGGGCATGGTTCAGATACTATTCCTGCGGATATTATTATTCGTTATAAAAAAATGAAAGGTTTCGATACAATGTGGTTACCTGGAATGGACCACGCTGGTATTGCTACACAAGCGAAAGTGGCGGAACGATTAAGAAAAGAAGGGATAGATTATCATTCTTTAGGTCGCGAAGGTTTCTTGAAGAAAGCGTGGGAGTGGAAAGATGAATACGCAAATACGATTCATCAGCAATGGAAAGCGCTCGGTTTATCTTTAGATTACACTAAAGAAAGATTTACTCTCGATGAAAAATTAAACAAATGCGTCAATAAAGTTTTTGTAACTTTATATAATAAAGGATTAATTTATCAAGGAGAGAGGATTATCAATTGGGATCCTGAGTTAAAGACCGCGCTTAGCAATGTTGAAGTTGTTCATAAAAATGACAAAGGTAAATTCTGGTATTTTAAATATCCAATTGTTGATTCAGATGATAGTTTAATTGTCGCAACCACACGTCCCGAAACTATGTTTGGAGATACTGCAGTGTTTGTTAATCCGAAAGATAAACGCTATAAGAAATATATTGGCAAATATTGTATCAACCCAGCAAACGATGAAAAATTACCTATTATGGGCGATGAATATGTTGATATTTCATTCGGTACTGGCGCAATGAAATGTACACCTGCCCATGATCCAAATGATTTTAATTTAGCGAATAAATATAATCTTGAAAAGATTATTGTTATGGATGAAAGCGCACACATGAATGAAAAGGCTGGTAAGTATAAAGGGCTAGACCGCTATGTGTGCCGTGAACAATTAGTTGAGGATATTAAAAAGAAAGGTTTATTCGTTAAAATCGAAGATATTGAACACGAAGTTGGTCACTCCGAAAGAAGTGATGCAGTGGTGGAACCGTATTTAAGCAAACAATGGTTTGTCAAAATGAAACCGTTAGCAGATGCGGTTATTAAATTACAAAAGAGTAAAAAGAAGATTAATTTTTTCCCACCTCGTTTTTCTAAAACGATGCTTCAGTGGATGGAAAATATTGATGATTGGTGCATCTCAAGACAATTATGGTGGGGTCATCGAATCCCTGTCTATTATAAGAATGATGGAACAATCCTAGTAAGCGAAGAAGCGCCGAAAGATATGAGTAACTATCATCAAGATGAAGATGTATTGGATACTTGGTTTTCTAGTGCCCTATGGCCTTTTTCGACTCTAAATTGGCCCAATACTAACAACGAAGATTATAAGCGTTACTTCCCAACATCGCTGATGGTAACTGGATATGATTTGATTTTCTTCTGGGTATCACGAATGGTATTCCAAAGTCTTGAATTTACAAAAGAACCGCCTTTTAAACAAATCTTAATTCATGGTTTAATTCGTGACAATAAAGGTCGAAAAATGTCTAAGACATTAGGCAACGGAATCGATCCGTTTGAAGTGATTGAGCGATACGGGGTCGACGCTTTACGTTATTTCTTAACCACTAATTCATCACCTGGATTAGATATGCGTTATGATGAAGGGAAAGTTGAAGCTAGTGCGAATTATTTAAATAAAATTTGGAATAGCGCTCGCTATGTTCTTGATATTTTAGGTGATAATTTTATACCGCAAGAAATCCCATTTTCTCAACTTCCAATGATGGAAAAATATATTATTTCTCGACTAAATTTAACCATCAAAAATGTGACCAAAAATATGGAAAAATATGAATTGGGCGCTGCATCTTCCCATTTATATAATTTTGTTTATGATGATTTTTGTTCGTTTTATTTAGAGGCGAGTAAACTCACTAACCAATCAAACGAAACTAAGCAAACTTTATACAAAGTTTTAAAATCCATTGTCTTGATGATTCATCCGTATACACCTTTTATTACTGAGGAAATTTATCAGAACTTACCTGATCATTTAAAAAGTATTATGCTTGAATTCTATCCCGAATATAATGCCAAAACAGTGAATAAAGTTAGCGTTGAATCAGCTAATTTATTAAATAAAATGATTAAGGATGTTCGTAATTACAAAGTGGCAAACAAGTTGGCGCCTAATACTGAAATGAACCTCACAATCATTTCGAAAGATAAATCGTTATTAACTTTTGCTGATTACTTAAAACGTTTTGCTTTCGCAAAAACAGTTAACTTTGTTAAAGAGAATCCAGAACAAAAAGGGGCTATTTATACTTACCCGAACGCTACTTTAGTGGTTAATGCAAATATTGATGAAAGCGAGGTAAAGAAAAAACTTTTAATCGAATTAGAAAAAATGAATAAAGAGATTTCACGTAGTGAAGGCTTACTCAATAATCCTAGCTTTATCAATAAAGCGCCTAAAAATAAAATAGTTGAAGAGAAAGAAAAATATCAAAAGTATCTTTTAACTAAAAAAGCAATTGAAGATAAACTTAAAAATTAATTACCTCTAATTAATATCCAAGCGTAAACATCGTATGTAGTTTGATCTTGTAAAAAGAGTTCAGTGGCATTGCCGCGTTTTGATTCGACAATATCATTTAGCCAACTTTCAGCTTTACTCAATGCCGAAGCAGGTATTGATAATGATATAGTTGCATTTTCGTCATATTTTTTAAGAACGTCAATAATTTTTTCTTTCTTTGCATCACTATCTAAATGATAAGGCCCGTCTTTTGACAAAATATATTTTGTATAAGGGGTTGAAGATTTTTCGATATTAGAAAACGCTAAATCAGTAAATGGTGATCCCTGATTAGTAAAATAGTTTTTACTAGTTAGGAAACTCTCATAATTTATTATTGAAATATTTTTGTGCCCATAAAATTCATTAGTGACATATCTAATTACTTCATTTGTCGAATTTTTATTTAAATCCATTTTGCTCCAAGTTGGGCAAACTAGATACCATCTATTGTCTAGTTGTACATAATTCCAAGCGTGGCCCTGCCAACCATCTTCCTTGTCTTCATAAAATCCGTATGAGCGAAAGCAAGGTAAACCCTCGATTCCACAAAATAAAGCATAAGCTTTAGAAAAACCATCACAAACAGCTTTGCCGTCATCTAAAAACACGCCTTCTAGGAAATATGCCATATGAGTCCACCAATTATCTTTTAGTGTGACTACGTGATGATCGTAATAAGTGGTTGAATTCAAATAATCGTATAGTTGTCGAAATTTGTAAAAATTATCTTCTTCTGGAGAAACTTGATCTATGCATATTTGGCGAGCCATATTATATATATCGTTTAAGTTAGTATTATTTGAATTGATAATAGGGCGGTAATTATGCTCAACTGACCAAAAAAGTTCATCTGAATCGTTTACTTCTAATGTTCGGTTAATAGAATCGATTGGTAAAGTAGCATCTTCAGCTTCGCTATTTTTTCTTTCTTCATAATTTATATTTTTAAGATTGTAATAATAATTAGTATCCCCTTCTTCCATGGAACTTTTTTTAGTAGCAATTGCTTCATCTGTTTTAACGCTAAAAGTGTTAGTTTTGTTGCGACCTGTATGATAAGAAATATAATCAACTATGCCACGGCGACCATATATTTCAAGTGATTCATCAAAATCAGAGTAATTAGCGTGATTGTCGAAATTAAAGGTAACTGAAAATTGTGCTTTGCTTTTATTTTTCA
>JAKSVA010000015.1 GCA_024408435.1 Bacilli bacterium | reverse complement strand
CCTTGCTTTGATAATATACACAGTATGTGATATATTATTTATGAGCTTTTTTGCTCTCATTTATGGCAATAAATAAAATTACCCCTGCGGGTGGAATCAACATTTCCATTCAAGCCATTGCTTCAATTGCTGGTAGTGCCGCAATTGAATGTTATGGTGTTGTTGGTTTAAGTGCGAAAAATTCTTTAACTAACCAAGTAGGTAATTTACTCGGTAAAAAAGATTTTGCGGAAGGCGTTGTCTGTGAAAAAGATAAAAAAGGTGGTTATATTATTAACTTATACATCATCGTCGCTAGTGAAACCAAAATCACTGAAGTTGTTGCCGAGATCCAAAAGCGCGTGAGTTATATTTTAGAAAAAACTTTTGGGATTGCCTTTAAAAAAGTTAATGTTTACGTTCAAGGAGTGTTAGAAATCTAACAATGAAAACAATATCAGGCCAATTATTAAAGAGCATGTTTATTAGCGCGGCTAATAACCTTTTTAATCATTATCCAGAAATTGATGCCCTTAACGTTTTCCCGGTGCCTGATGGTGATACGGGAATGAACATGAACCTCACTATGACGAGTGGTGCGAAAGAAATATATAACAAAAACGAAGAAGATGTTTATAGTATCGCGAAAGCGTTCTCTAGAGGTTTACTCATGGGTGCTCGTGGTAACTCAGGTGTTATCACTAGCCAAATCTTCCGTGGTTTTGCGAAAGCTCTTGAAGGCAAAGAAGAAATTACTCCATACGAATTAGCAGAAGCACTTCTTGCGGGTAAAGAAGCGAGTTATCGTGCAGTTATGCGCCCAGTTGAAGGAACAATCTTAACGGTCATTCGTGAAACTAGTGATGCCTTATATCAACAAGGCGAAGATGAAATGAGCGTGGAAGAATGCTTTGAGATTATCTTAAAAGAAGCACGGGAAAGTCTAGAAAGAACGCCTGAATTATTACCGGTTTTAAAAGAAGTTGGTGTGGTTGATTCTGGTGGTGCTGGTTTAGTTACTATCTTTGAAGGCATGCAAAAAGCTTTACTCGGTGAATTCGTGGAAAAGTCTACTGAAGGGCAAACTATTGTTGCGGAAAAAGAAACTAAACTAGAGAAAGGTTATCAAATGACACTTTCTTTCCTCTTAATTAAAGATGGGACAAAGAAACATTTTATCGAAAAGCACTTTAAAGATTTTGGTATGCACCATGGTTATAACTTATCCTACACAACCGAAAAAGATGACCGGATGAATATTAAAGTTCAAACGCTTCATCCTGGTACTATTTTGGCTTATCTCCAACAATTTGGTGAATTTGAAAATATCGCGATTTTACCATTAAAGCCAGGAAGCGAAGAAAAGATTGATCCTAATTCGCCAAAGAAAAAGAATGCGATTATCGCTGTTAGTGCTGGTGCGGGTCTTGATGAATTATTTAAACAAGTTGGTGTTGATGTAATCGTGAGTGGTGGCCAAACAATGAATCCAAGTATCCAAGATTTCACTAACGCCATTAAAAAAGCAAATGCGCATAATGTATTTATCTTACCGAATAACTCCAATATTGTGATGGCCGCTAACCAAGCGTGTGAAATGATTGAAGATGATACCGATGCGCGGGTTATTCCATCAAAAACGATTCCGCAAGGTTTAGTAAGTGCATTAGTATTCTCCGCCACTTCAAATGTGAATGTAAACTTTAATAATATGAAAGCCGCACTTAAGAATGTTTCAAGTGGCCAAGTCACTTTTAGTGTCAAAGATACCGATATTGAAGGTATCCATGTTACTAAAGATTACTACATGGGTTTACGTGATAAAAATATTGTTACTTGTGTAAAAGATAAGTTTGAAGCCTTAAGGAATCTACTTTCCGATATGATTAAAAAAGATTCAACTTTAGTGACTGTTATTTGTGGTGAAGATATTTTAGATAATGAAATCGCTGATATCCAAAAAGATTTAGAAAATAATTATAAAGGTGTACAAATAAATGTGGTGAGTGGGAAACAACCCGTTTATTCTTTCATCGTAGGTGTAGAATAATATAAGGAAGAAATATGAAGTTAAAACAACTATTATTAATTAGTTTAGTAGCGATTCCACTTTTTAGTTGTGGTGGTAGTAAAGATCCTGATGATCCAGTTGATCCAGTAATTGATTACACAGTTACTGAAGATGAATTTAATCATGCCATATCTTTTGAAGGCGTTGATTATCTTCAAATAAGTTCACAAAAGGTAGATGCAGATTTAGAAGAAAAAATGGTGAATAAATGTGCGCCCGATGCTTGCTCATATGTATGCATTGAAACTAAGTTCAGTCCGTATTACGAACATAGAATTTTTAGAAGTAAAAATAAAGAAGACTATTCGTATCGGGGATATTCCAATAATGACCAAGTTACACCAACATGGTCAGTAATGGATGAAAGCGAAGCAGAAATGTTTTTCAGATCTCCCGCAGAGTTTAGCCTTTCACTTGTAATTGAGAAATTGGGTGGGGATTATCATTCTTTTACCACTAAAGATAATTTCTATTACGCTCGTTTTGAACAATATAACTATGAACTAGAAAAAGAAGTTTTTGAAGATTTATATCTTCACTTTGAAAATAAAATATTAACTTCTTTTAAACAGATTGATTACATTAAAGAAGACATGACACAGGTATTATCTGGTGAAGCTAATGTCACTTACGAAAAAGAAGATATTATTGAACCTTTTGTACCGCCAACATCAAAAATTGCTATTATATAAGTAGTTATATAAAAGGAGAAAAAATATGAAATCTTATCAAAACCAATCAAAGGCAGCTTTAAAAAAGGAAATTACTAAACTTTATAAAGCTCGCGATGCTTATAAAAAGAAGCATCTAAATCTCAACATGACGCGTGGTAAACCAGCGCCCGCGCAACTTGATTTATGTTTAGGCATAAACAAAGTTTTAATTAAAAAGGAAGACTACATTTCTAAAGATAAAATCGATTGCCGCAATTATGGCGATATGACTGGCATTTACGAATGTAAAAAACTTTTAGGCGACATGTGTGGTGCGAAACCTGAACAAGTCATCGTTGCGGGTAATTCTTCTCTTCGGATTATGTACGATGTGATTGCGCATGGCATGATGAAGGGTGTCTGCGGAAATAAACCATTTATGAAACAAGGCAAGATTAAATGGCTTTGTGTTGTTCCTGGTTATGACCGTCACTTCTCGATTCTTGAATATCTTGGCATTGAGATGATTAATGTCGATTTAAGAAAAGATGGTCCTGATATGGATACCGTTGAAAAATTAGTGAAGAAAGATCCAACTATTAAAGGCATTTGGTGTGTTCCACAATACGCTAATCCAAGTGGCACAAGTTATGGTCCAAAAGCCGTTAAACGTTTAGCGAGCCTTAAACCCGCGGCAAAAGATTTCCGGATTTATTGGGATAATGCTTATGCAGTGCATCACTTATATCCAAATAAACAAGACCGCGTTTTAAATATTTTAGATGAAGCAAAGAAGGCACATAACGAAGATATCGTTTATGTTTTCGCTAGTACAAGTAAAATCAGCTTTGCTGGTGCAGGTGTCGCTTGCGTGGCTTGTAGTGAAAATAATAAGAAAGATTTAATCGCGAACTTTAACATGGAAACTGTTGGCTTTGATAAAGTTAACCAAATTCGCCATGTTCGTTACTTTAAAGACATTAATGGTATTAAAGCCCATATGAAAAAACACGCGAACATTATGCGGCCAAAATTTGAAATGGTGCTTAGTGTGTTAGATAAAGAAATTGGTGATTTAAAAATCGCACAATATACTCGTCCATATGGTGGTTATTTCGTTTCACTTAATACCCTTCCTGGCTGCGCAACTAGAGTCCACGCACTTTGTAAAGAAATGGGTGTTAGTTTAACTCCCGCTGGAGCAGCTTATCCATACCATAAAGATCCAAAAGATTCGCATTTACGAATTGCCCCAAGTTTCCCAACTGTTAATGAAATTAAAGATGCAACAAAAATACTTGCATTAGCAATTAAAATCGCTACAATAGAACAGAAGTTAAAAATCAATGGAAGGAATTAAAACAAAGATTCACGTCGCTAATATATATAAATCTAATGTTTTAAAATTTCTAAGAGATTATCCAAAATACAATCAAAAAAACTACACCGTTCTCCCGGGCTTCATGGATGTGCATGTGCACTTCCGTGAACCGGGTTTTTCTTATAAGGAAACAATCTTAACGGGAAGTGAAGCGGCGGCCAAAGGTGGTTATACTTTAGTGGCCACAATGCCTAACCTTAATCCCGTTAGTGATACCTCCGCTCACCTTGATGAGCAACTCCGTCTCATCAAACAAAACGCTGTCATTGAAGTAGTTCCGTATGGAGCTATTTCTTTAAGTGAAGAAGGAAAGAAGCTAGCACCTTTAAAAGAAGTAAGTAGTAAAGTAATTGCTTTCTCTGATGATGGGAAAGGTGTCCAAAGTGAAGCGTTAATGAAAGAAGCAATGGTGCTCGCGAAGAAACTAAATAAAGTTATTGTCGCGCACTGCGAGAGTAATGAATATTCGGGTGGTTATGTTCATGATGGTGCTTACGCAAAGAAACATCATCATCAACCTAACCCATCCATTAGTGAATATCACGAAGTAGAACGTGATTTACGTTTAGCAAAACTCACGGGTTGTAAATTTCATGTGTGCCACGTTTCAACTAAAGAAAGCGTTGATTTAATTCGAAAAGCCAAAAAGGAAGGTGTCGATGTTACGTGCGAAACCGCCCCACATTATTTACTACTTAATGATTCAATGTTAAAAGAAGATGGCGATTATAAAATTAATCCACCTATTCGAAGTAAAGAAGACCAGAAAGCTTTAATTAAAGGTATTCAAGATGGGACGATTGATATGATCGCTACTGACCACGCTCCTCATAGTAAAGAAGAGAAAAGTAAAGGTTTAAAAGATAGTTTATTTGGTGCATCGGGAATTGAAATTGCTTTCCCACTTCTTTATACCTACTTAGTAAAAAAGAAGATTATCACTTTAGAAAAATTAATCGAATTAATCGCGATTAATCCACGGAAGAGATTTAACTATTTAGATCAAGGTGATTTCTCAATTTGGGATTTAAATAAAAAAGAAAAGATTGAGCCAAAGCATTTTCTCTCCAAAGGGAAAAATACGCCGTTTAAGGGCTATCAAGTATATGGGGTGAATCATTTAACTATTTACCAAAAGAAAGTTGTTTATATGAGGGAAAAGATATGAAAAGAAAAGATTTGAAGAAGATTCTCATCATTGGATCGGGGCCAATTGTAATTGGTCAAGCGGCGGAATTTGACTATGCGGGTACCCAGGCGTGTTTAGCGCTTAAAGAAGAAGGTTACCAAGTTGTTTTAGTTAACTCAAATCCAGCGACGATTATGACCGATACAAGTATCGCTGATAAGGTTTATATGGAACCATTAACCCTCGAATATATTGCTAAGATTATTCGTCACGAACGGCCAGATGCTATTCTTCCTGGTATCGGTGGTCAAACTGGACTTAACCTAGCAATGCAACTTGAGAAGAAAGGTGTTTTAAAAGAATGTAACGTTGAATTACTTGGTACACCGGCTTCCTCAATTGAGCGTGCGGAAGACCGCGAGCTCTTTAAAGAGATGTGTATTAAAATTCATGAACCAGTTATTCCTTCCGTTATTACTTATCAAATTGAAGAGGCGATTGAAGCGGCGAAAAAGATTGGCTATCCAGTCGTTCTTCGTCCTGCCTTTACCTTAGGTGGTACAGGTGGTGGCTTCGCGAATAACGAAGAAGAGCTAAAAGAAATTGCCATTAATGCTTTCGCTTTATCTCCTGTCCATCAAGTCTTGGTAGAGAAAAGTGTAAAAGGTTATAAAGAAATTGAATTTGAAGTAATGCGTGATCATGATAATAATGCCATTACTATTTGTGGAATGGAAAACGTTGATCCAGTAGGTGTTCATACAGGTGATAGTATCGTGGTTGCTCCAATTATGTCATTAACCAAGAAACAATTAAAAATGTTAAATGACTCTGCGATTAAAATTATTCGTGAATTAAAAATTGAAGGTGGTTGTAACGTACAATTCGCCCTTCATCCAAAAACCGATAAATATTATTTAATTGAAGTTAATCCTCGTGTTTCTCGTTCCTCCGCTTTAGCTAGTAAGGCTAGTGGTTATCCAATCGCAAGGGTGACAGCAAAGATTGCAGTTGGGATGAGATTAAAAGAAATTCCGGTTGCCGGTGGCTTTGCGAGTAAAGAACCAACACTTGATTATGTCATTGCTAAATTCCCCCGCTTCCCATTTGATAAATTTACAGGCGCAAATAATGTCTTAAGTACTCAAATGAAGGCAACAGGTGAGGTGATGGCGATTGGTAGTAGTCTAGAAGAATGCTACCTAAAAGCGATTCGGTCACTAGAAATTGGGGCGAACCATTTATACCTTAAAAAATTTAGAGGCTATAGTAAAAAACAACTGCTTGATTACATCAAACAATTTAAAGATGATAACTTCTTTGCGATTGCTGAATTATTAAGAATGGGTGAAAGTGTCACGACAATTCAAAAGATTACGATGATCACTCCTCTCTTCTTAAAAGCGTTAAAGAACATCGTCGATGTTGAATTAGAATTAGCGAAGAAACACAATAACATTGCCTTACTAAAAAAAGCCAAAGTACTAGGTTTCTCTGATCGCTGTATTTCTAGTTTATGGATGATGAGTGAACTTGATTTATATGATTTTAGAAAGAAGCATCATATTACGCCAGTCTTTAAAATGGTGGATACACTTCATACTGGTAAATACATTGCCTACTTATATTCAACATATAAAAATTTAGTGGACCTCGCGTGTAAAAATGAATCACGTGTCACTAATAAAAAGAAGGTAATTGTATTAGGTGCAGGGCCAATTAGAATTGGTCAAGGAGTTGAATTTGACTACTCAACAGTGCATGCGGTACAGACAATTAAACGGGCGGGTTATGAAGCAATCATTGTTAATAACAATCCTGAGACAGTTTCCACTGACTATACCACCGCAGATAAACTTTACTTTGAACCATTAACGACAGAAGATGTGATGGCGATTATTGATTTAGAAAATCCGATTGGCGCAATTGCCACGCTTGGTGGGCAAACGGCGATTAACTTAGCGGAACCATTAATGAGACGTGGGGTAAAGATTATTGGTACGGATTGCGAAGCAATTGATCGTGCGGAGAACCGTGATGCGTTTGAAAAATTACTCGAAAATTTAAAGATTCCTCAACCACCAGGAAGAGCGGTTACTAATATTGAAGAAGGTGTAAAGACCGCGGTGAAATTAGGTTATCCAGTTTTAGTACGGCCAAGCTTTGTTCTTGGTGGCCGCGCGATGCAAATAGTTTCTAACGAAAATCAACTCCGTCGCTATTTAAAAAGCGCCGTGGAAATTGATGAAGATAAACCAGTGTTAGTCGATAAATATATTTCTGGTAAAGAAGTCGAAGTTGATGCGATTTGTGATGGTCATGATGTCTTTGTTCCTGGCATTATGGAATTAGTCGAAAAGACTGGTATTCATTCAGGTGACTCCATTAGTGTCTACCCAACTTTCTCCATCTCAGATAAAGTAAAAGGCACTATCCTTGAATATAGTAAAAAACTTGGTTTAGGCATTGGAATTATCGGTCTATTTAATATTCAATTCATTGTCGATAATAATGAGAAGGTTTATATCATTGAAGTAAACCCTCGTTCATCGCGAACGGTTCCTTTCCTTTCTAAATCAACTGGATATTCTCTTGCGGATATCGCCACTGATGTTATCTTAGGAAAGAGCTTAAAAGAATTAGGTATCTTTACTATCTACCCAAATGAAAAGAAACGGTGGTATGTGAAAGTCCCCGTCTTCTCCTTTAATAAATTAAGAGGTCTAGATGCCTATCTTAGTCCAGAGATGAAATCAACAGGTGAAGCGATTGGTTATGATGATAATATGCATCGTGCCTTGTTTAAAGCTTTACAAGCAAGTGGAATGCGGGTGAAAAACTTCGGGACGATCTTTGTTACCATTGCTGATAAAGATAAAGATGAAGCGTTCCCATTAATTAAACGTTTCTATCAACTCGGTTTTAATATCTGTGCGACAAAAGGTACTGCGCAATATTTAAAACAACGGGGAATTAGAACCCATATTATGTTAAAGATATCTGATGGATCAAACGAAATTCCTGATGCAATTCGTCAAGGTCATATTGCCTACATTATTAATACCCAAGATGTTGGCATGTTTGGCGAGATGCGCGATGGCTATAAGATTCGTCAAGTTGCAACGGAAAATAACGTGACGATGTTTACTAGTTTAGATACAGTAAATGTATTACTCGATGTATTAGAGGAGACAACGTTAAAGATTTCAACGATTGATGCATAGTATGAAAGAAGTAGTTTTTAAGATTAAAGAAAATAAACTAATTGCGAAAGATGTCTATCGCCTTGTTTTACTTGGTGACAGTAAAGATATAACTCGTCCAGGTACGTTTGTTAGTTTAAAGATTGATAACTACTATCTTCGTCGACCAATCTCGGTTTGTGATGTAAATAATAATCAGTTAACTCTTATTTATAAGGTAATGGGAAAAGGCACTAACGCATTAACTAAGATGAAACAAAAAATTAATGTCTTAACTAATTTAGGGAATGGCTATGATTTAAAAGAAGCTGGAAAAGTTAATTTACTCGTTGGTGGTGGAGTTGGTGTTCCACCTCTTTATTATTTAGCAAAAGCTCTTTTAAAGAAAAAGAAAAAAGTAATTGTGGTGCTTGGCTTTAATAAAAAAGAAGAAATCTTCTACGTTAATGAATTTAAACGTTTAGGGGTTAAAGTTTATGTCACGACCGTTGATGGAAGTGTTGGCCTTAAAGGTTTTGTTACTGATGCTATTAAACAAATTAAGTTTGATCAATTGTTTACGTGTGGACCAATGCCAATGCTAAAAGCAATTCACGCTTTAAAAATAAAACACGCCCAATATTCTTTAGAAGAAAGAATGGGTTGTGGCTTTGGGGTATGTTTAGGTTGCACAATTCAAACGAAACTTGGACCAAGCCGTGTTTGCACTGATGGACCCGTCTATAAAGAGGAGGAGATTATATGGTAAATACAAAAGTTAAATTATGTGGTATTACCTTAACTAATCCAATTATCGCCGCCAGCGGAACATTTGGTTATGGTGTTGAATTTGCTAATCTTTATGATATTAACTGCTTAGGTAGTTTCTCCTTTAAAGGCACAACCAAAGAAAAACGGGATGGTAATCCTGCTTCTCGCATTGCAGAAGGAAAAAATGGCATCTTAAATTCAGTTGGTTTACAAAACCCTGGTATTGACCGTGTAATTAAACAAGTTATCCCAGTTATGAAGAAAATATTTCATAAACCCATTATGGCGAATGTCAGTGGTTTTAGTGTCGAAGAATATGTTGAATGTGTGAAGAAATTAAATCGTTGTCCAGAAATTGGTTGGATTGAAATTAATGTTTCTTGTCCAAATGTGCATGGTGGTGGAATGGCATTTGGTACTGATCCGAATATGATCGCAAAAGTCACTAGAGCGGTGAAGAAGGTGAGTAAAAAACCAATCATCATTAAACTCTCACCAAATGTCACTGATATTGTGAAGATGGCGAAAGCTTGTGAAAAAGCGGGTGCGGATGCCATCTCATTAATTAATACCATTGTGGGAATGCGTATTGATTTAAAGAAACGCGCACCAGTATTAAAGAATAAATTTGGTGGTTATAGCGGTGATGCCATCTTCCCAATTGCGTTAAGAATGGTTTATCAAGTTGCTCACGCCGTCAAGATTCCGGTGATTGGTATGGGTGGTATTTCTACTGCCGAAGATGTGATTGAAATGATGCTAGCGGGTGCGACAGCGGTAGAAATTGGTTCCGCCAATTTAGTGGACCCATATGTCTGTCCAAAAATTATTAAAGATTTACCAAAGGTAATGAAACAATATAAAATTAATTCGTTAGATAAAATTATCGGGGGATGTCAGTAATGGGAAAAGATGTCATTATCGCTTGTGACTTTGCGAGCAAAGAAGCGACTTTAAAATTCCTTGATTTATTTAAAGAGAAAAAGCCATTTGTGAAAATTGGGATGGAATTATTTTATAGTGAAGGACCAAGTATTATTAAAGCAATTAAAAGCCGTGGTCATAAAATCTTCCTTGATTTAAAACTACATGATATTCCTAATACCGTTAAAAAGAGTATGAAGGTTTTATCGCATCTTGATGTTGATATGGTGAATTGTCACGCCGGTGGCACGAAAGCGATGATGAAAGCTGCGCTTGAAGGTTTAACGCGTGAAGACGGAACTCGTCCTCTTCTTATCGCAGTCACCCAATTAACATCCACTGATCAAATGAGTATGGAAAATGATTTATTAATTAAAGAAGATATGAAAAAGGTTGTGATGCATTATGCGAAGAACGCGAAAGATAGTGGACTTGATGGTGTGGTTTGTTCGCCCTTAGAAGCTAAAGCAGTTCATGATACTTGTGGAAGTAAATTTTTAACTGTTACTCCAGGTGTAAGATTCGCTGATAGCGCGAAAGGTGATCAAAAGCGGGTGATGACACCAAGTGAAGCCAAGAAGATTGGTTCTGATTATATTGTGGTTGGTCGTCCAATTACCGAAGCATCTGATCCAGTTAGTGCATATGAACGTTGTTTAAAGGAGTTTACTTTATGAATCAAGTTGAACAATTAATCGCCAAAGACTTATTAAAAATTAAAGCGGTTTTCTTTCGTCCCAATGAACCATTTACGTGGGCGAGTGGAATTAAAAGCCCAGTCTATACCGATAACCGCTTAACCTTAACAAGTGTGAAGGTTCGTAATGATATTGAAACTAACTTAGCGAAATTAATTAAAAAGAATTACCCAACCGTTCAAGTAATTGTTGGTACCGCAACAGCGGGTATTCCACACGCTGCCATTGTTGGTCATATTATGAAATTACCAATGGGTTATGTAAGAAGTGGCGCGAAAGATCATGGGCGGAAAAACCAAATTGAAGGAAAGATTCCGGCTGGAACACGTGTTGTGGTGGTAGAAGATTTAATTTCTACGGGTGGTTCTTCATTAGAGATTGTTAAAGTCTTAAGAGAAAATAAAATCAAAGTTCTTGGTATGGTCTCTATCTTTACTTATGGAATGAAGAAAAGTGTTACCGCGCTTAAAGAGGCGAAAGTAAAAAATGTCTCGTTAACTAATTTCGATGTCATTACTAAAGTCGCCGCGAAAGAAAAATATATTAAAGAGAAGGACATTAAAAGATTAATTATGTTCCGCAATAACCCGAGTGATGAAAGTTGGATTAAGAGGTAGTTATGAGAAGTTTAATTGATATTAAAGATTTATCCGTTAAAGAGTTAGATGAACTTTGTAAAACTGCTTGTGACATTATTAAACATCCAAAAAAATATGAGAATAAGTGTAAGGGTAAAAAACTCGCTGCGCTTTTCTTTGAACCATCCACAAGAACAAGACTATCCTTTACCGCCGCGATGATGGAACTTGGTGGTAATGTCATTGGCTTTTCTGGCGCAAGTTCAAGTAGCAGCGCGAAAGGCGAAAGTGTCGCTGATACTTGTAAAGTTGTTTCTAACTTTGCGGATATTATCGCTATTCGCCATCCGAAAGATGGAGCGGCTTTATCCGCTGCGTTAGTGAGCAATATTCCAATTATTAACGCTGGCGATGGAATGCACGCTCATCCAACCCAAACACTTGCAGACTTATTAACGATTTATCGCGAGATGGGAAGATTTAATAACTTAACCATTGGTATGTGTGGCGATTTAAAGTATGGACGAACTGTCCACTCTTTAACGCACGCGATGAGTCGTTATAAAAATATTAAATTAGTGTTAATCTCGCCAAAAGAATTAAGAATGCCTAACTATGTGATTAATGACATCATTAAAAAGAATCATATGCCCTATAAAGAAGTAACTAGCTTAGAAGATAACATCAAAGATTTAGATATCCTTTATATGACTCGTATTCAAAGAGAACGATTCTTTGATCCGAAGCAATATGAGCGATTAAAAAATAGTTATGTCTTAACTGTTGATAAATTAAAGAAAGCGAAGAAGAATTTAAGAATCCTTCATCCCTTACCACGCGTTAACGAAATTAGTGTGAAGGTTGATGATGATCCACGCGCTGCTTATTTCCGACAAACATTAAATGGAAAATATATTCGGATGGCGTTAATTCTTAAATTATTAGATATTGCCAAAAAGAATCCAAAACGTGAACCATTATTTGATCAGAAGAAAGTCCGCTATGATTTAAAATGTACGAATGTGCGTTGTATTTCAAGTGTTAACGTTGAGCATGAACACAAATTTGTCCCCACTAGTAAAAAAGGCGAATATAAATGTGTTTATTGCGAACAAGCAATTAAGAAATAAATAATATGAAGTTTAAGCATACAACTTATTGTGGTATTCATAAGTTTTTCGCTCTTCTCATAGTTATGTCGAGCACTTTTTTCTTAGTGGCTAATTGTTCGAAACCAAAAATTATGTATGCTAATTTACGGGAAGTTCCTAATGTAGCAGAAGGCTTTTTACATTATGTTGATTTTACTGATTACCGTGAGGATACTACTTTTGAAACTCTTGATCCTAATATTGTTAGTGGCGCTTGCACTACCATTAGGTGCGGAGATATTTATGGTCGTAACTTTGATTTTTACTATAACAACAGCGTTACTTACATTGCGCATGTTGCACATACTGATACTCGTTTTGAATCGATTGGTGTTTCACGTCATGAGGGCATTGATAAACAAACTGTGGAAGATATTGAAGCTTCAGGTGTTTATAACAAACACATTGAACTGATTCCAAATTTAACTCTCGATGGAATTAATGAGAATGGCGTTGTTTGTAATTGCAATGTAGTTGATTTAGAGAATTTTCCAATTACAACCGGTACGAATCCTGGCAAGAAGAGATTGTATATGTATTTTGTTTGCCGTTACATTCTTGATAATGCCCGTTCAGCTGATCATGCAATCGATCTTTTAAATGAGCGCGATATTTTTCTTTCTGAAGATGCGACGACTAACGCTCATCTTATGATTGCTGATCACTCTAAAACTTATATTGTTGAATTTATTGCTAACCAAGTTATTGTCAAAGAGAAGACAGGCGATAATCAAATTATGACCAATTTTTATAATAATCTTAATGATAATGATCCATCAGGATTATCTAGTTTAAGCGAGAACGCTTGTGGAATGGAAAGATATCGTTGGTCACGTGGGCGAGAAGAAGATTTAAATTATTTTTATCATGGCGAAACTGCTTTCAAAAATTATCCTGATGATTGTAAAAAGTTTTTTACTAAATGGGAAGATTTAAATACTATTCCAAAAATGATGGAAGCATTAAAAAATAATAAAATATCACGTGCTTACACAACTTTAGGTAATGATGGTAATCCGTATCCAATTTGGCCAAGTGAAGATTGTTCACAAACGGTATTAAAAACACCAGAACTTTTTACGCAATGGAAAAATAATACCTTCCCAAAATTTTGCGAAGAATTTAAATCGATTGTTGAAGCCAAGCGGCGTGATATTGGTCGTGAGAAGGATGTTTGGGTCACTAACCACAGTTCGGTTTACGATATTACTCATAAAACTTTAACCATTGCTGGTGAAGAAGACTTTGATCATCCAACAACTTTTACTGTCTCTGGTGAAATTAAATAATTTTTAATAATTTAAAGTTTATAATATCTTTAAGATATGTTTTCCTTAATTATCTCGTTTTTTATTCTCATTGTTGGCTACATGGCTTTTTCGCGTGTCACCTCAACTGTCTTTGCTCCTGACTCACGAAAGACACCAGCGATTGCAATTAATGATGGTGTTGACTGTGTGCCAATGGCGAAACCAAGATTATTCTTAGTGCAATTGCTTAATATTGCTGGTACGGGCCCGATCTTTGGTCCGATTATGGGTGCCGTTTTTGGTCCAGTTGTTTTTTTATGGATTATCTTTGGCACCATCTTAGGTGGCGCTGTCCATGATTTTATGGTTGGGATGGTTTCTAGTCGTAATGGTGGAGCTTCGATTGCTGAATTATCTGGTACTTACATTGGTAAAGGTGTTAAGTACTTCATGCGTGGCTTCTCAGTTGTCTTATTAATTCTTTGTGGTGCGGTCTTTTTAACGACTCCCGCTCAATTACTTGCGTATTTAACTCCTGAAGCCCTTGATAAAACCTTCTGGATTATCATGATTATCATTTATTATTTCTTAGCGACAATTTTACCAATCGATAAAATTATCGGTAAGTTATATCCAGTATTTGGCATTTTACTTTTAACCATGGCATTTAGTATGCTTGGTGGCTTATTTGTTCAAGGTTATGCGAATAATATTCCTGAATTCTGGGAAGTATTAGTAAGAGATCATCCAAATGGTCTTCCGATGTGGCCATGTATGTTTGTGACTGTCGCATGTGGTGCCATTAGTGGTTTCCACGCTACCCAATCACCAATGGCGGCGAAGTGTATTGAAAATGAAAGCCAAGGTCGTCAAGTCTTTTATGGCGCGATGGTTGGTGAAACAGTGATTGCTTTAATTTGGGCGGCAGTCGGTGTTGCCTGTTATGGAACCGCGCAAGAATTACAAGATGTTATTAGTCAAGGTGGTGCGGGCCAAGTTGTTTTAGATACTAGTAAATTATTGTTAGGACAATTTGGTAGTATCTTAGCGATTATTGGTGTTATTGTTTGTCCAATCACAAGTGGTGATACTGCATTTAGAAGTGCCCGTCTAATCGTAGCGGAAGCAACTCACCTTGATCAAAAGAAAGTATGGAACCGTCTTATTTTAACTGTGCCAGTTGTTGGCGCTGGTGTTGGTTTAGCTTTAGGCTTAGGTGATAATTTTGATATCTTGTGGCGTTATTTTGCGGCCGCGAACCAAACCTTAGCGATGATTGCACTTTGGGTAGGGACCTTCTATTTATTAAAGAAGAGTTATTATAAAGGCGCTGATTTCTTAACGGTAATCCCCGCAGCGTTCATGGTGGCGGTATCAATGACTTACATTATTGTCGCGAAAGAATGTTTTAACGCCCCGATTGAAATTGGTTATCCAATCGGTGGCGCTTTAGCGCTCCTCTCTTTTATCGCTTATTTAATTTATCGCTTTATTTATTTAAATAAGCATAAAGCTAAACGCCCGTTTGCGTATAAGTATTTACGTAACGAAAAGAAAAAGAGTGCAAAACTCTTAAAAGAATTTAAAGTTGAGTTATTACTTAATAAATATTATGTTTTACAAAAACGCGATATTGATGTGATGCTTTTAAAAATATTACAAGCTTATCACGATGATTATGAAATGCTCCAAAAGTTTAGAATTGGTTCACGTGTTGAGGAAATCTTAAATCTTCGAGAAAAATTAAGAGAGCATTCTCTACCCGCCAAAACGAAGAAAGATAAGTTCTTTAACTTCTTTATTCGGATTGATACTTATTGCAAAATTAAAACCAAACGCTTTACCGCAAAGTTTATGAAAAGAAAACCAATGAATGTTGGAACTTATTATCATTATTTTAAATATCGCTTAATGGACGCTCTTAAACATGGTGTTATTTATTCTAATCAACGTGGTAATCTTAATGAAGTAATCGTTGTTTATCCAAATAACTTCCAAAGAATTAACGAATCAACTTTCGCTAATCTACCACTAAAAGGTTTATATCTCATTACTGGTAAATCAGGTGAAGTTGTTCGCGCTCAAGCGTTTGATGATTTCTCTCGTCATCATCTAGAAGCGAATTTAAAAAATCATTATTGGTACATTTATGAGATGGCACCATCTTCAGATCAAAAAGCCAATAATCATCTATTGAAAATCTTAAATGATTTTGCGGATAAGCATAAATTAGACATTTACGTTGATGATATTTATAATTATGGACCAATTTATAAAAGAAATGGCTTTAAAGAAGTCGAGAATGAAACTGTTGACTATGCACAAATTCCGCATTCGTTATACTTAAGAACTCCAAAAAGACGATAATTTACTTAAATTTGTGTTTTTCTTATTGAGATTACCTGTTTTTATTATTATAATAATAACGCTAGAAAAAATGGAGATTATATATGGCTATACAAAGTATTGCTAAAGAGCGCATAGTTGAAATATGCAATCTTTATAAAAATGAGCCAACCCCTTTAATGATGATTCTTAGTGACATCCAAAAGGAATTTGGCTACATCCCACTTGAAGTTCAAGAAATTGTTTCTGAACAAATTGGTTTACCAGT
>JAKSVA010000014.1 GCA_024408435.1 Bacilli bacterium | reverse complement strand
TTCGGTCTCCAAAACCGCCAATGTGGGTTCGATTCCTACTACCCCTGCCACAAGTTGAAAATCCGCATTTTTACATATAAATGCGGTTTTATTTTATGCTATTAGATATTATTAAAACGCGCCTGAAACGATTAAAACACTATCAATGATAGTGAAGATAACATATACCGAACAAAGAATAATTGAAACGATTAAACGTCCTTTTGCGCCTGTCTCATATGGGTTAGGATGTCTAATAATATGAATTGAAAAAACTAAATTTCCGATAATTAAGGCACCACCAAAAGCAGCGATATAAGGAAAGGCAGGAATTAAATTTGCTGAGATTTCGCTTCCCGAAGACATAAATTTAGCTAAGCCATTAGCGAAATTAGCTTGCCATTCTTTCCAGCCATCATTTAGCCAAATCATACCAAGCGTAACAATGGTTGGTAATATCACAATAAGAGAGAAAGCAACGTAACCAATGATGCCGAGAAGAATAGAAATAAATGGAAGAGCAACGTAAGCCACTACTAGTAAAGTCATACTAGCGGCAACAATTAAAGAAGTGATGGCTAATTTTTGCCGCTTTGGTTTTTTCGCCTTTAATTTTTTCGGTGGTTTCTCACCTTTAGCTTCGTAAGTTTTTTTCAACTCTTCTTTCTTTTCGTCAACTGTAAATTTGATTGCCATAACGAAATTTAATTATAACAAAACAAAAGAAAAAAGTAGAGTATAATATTTCAGTATGCTAAAAAAAGTTATTAACTTTTTTAGAAAGCAGAATAGTCTGCGTTATATTGCATTTGGCTTTTTAGTCGTTATTTTTATTGGTTCAGGTTTATTAATGATTCCTGGTTGTGTGAAAGAGGGAGTGACTTTACATTACCATGATGCGCTTTTCACTTCGACTAGTGCAGTTTGTGTGACAGGTTTAATTGTCGTTGATGTCGCTGATACTTTTACGATTGCTGGTCAAGTAATCGTGATGCTATTAATTCAAATTGGTGGTTTAGGAGTAACGACCTTAGGTGCTGGATTAGTGATTGCTTTAAGAAGGCGTATTTCCCTAAAAGAGAGAAGTATTCTTCAAGAAACTCTTAATCTTGATGATGCAAAAAGTCTATTTGCTTTATTTAAACGGGTCTTCATTTATACCTTCGTTATTGAGATGCTTGGGGCTTGTTTATCAATGATTACTTTCTTTAAAGCTCCTGATTATGCTGGACCAGGGCAGGCGGTGTTCCGTAGTTTCTTCCATAGTGTAGCAGCCTTTAATAACTCAGGTTTTGATATTATGGGCGGTTTAACTAACTTTACTATCGCTCCTTATAACAATGATGTTTTCTTTAATTTATTAACTTGTGCTTTGATTATTCTAGGTGGTTTAGGCTTCTTAGTTATTAGTGATACGTTCCGTAACATCACTCATTTTAAGAAAACAAGTCTTCATACTAAAGTAGTTTTATTGATGACTTTTATTTTACTAGTTAGTGGCACACTTCTTGTTGCCCTAACTGAATATCACCGGATTCAAGATGGTAGTTTTACTTGGCTAGGCGCTTTCTTTGCTAGTGTGACATCAAGAACAGCTGGATTTTCAACTTATAACTTTTCTGAGTTTACGCGTTCTGGACAAATTATCATTATTATTTTAATGTTTATTGGTGCTTCACCAGGTTCCACTGGTGGTGGTATTAAAACTACGACTCTTTTTGTTCTTGTTATGGGTGTAAGAAGCATTATTAATCATAAAAAGCCTCACGCTTTTAAATATAGTATTTCGGAAGAAGCGGTAAAGAAGGCTTTGTCGGTTGCTTTCTTATCTTTGACACTAGTTATTACTGGGACTTTCATTTTGTGTATGATTGAAAGAGAAAATTGGTCCGCCCAATCGCCATTCTCGACTATTGACGCTATTTTTGAAGTAACAAGTGCCTTTGGCACGGTTGGTCTATCAACTGGTCTTACCCCTTTATTAAGTGTTGGTAGTAAAATGTTATTAGTTATTATTATGTATTTAGGTCGTGTTGGCCCATTAACCTTCATGTCATCCTGGCATTCAGGTAAAGATGAATATTTTAGTTACGCCGAAGGCGTTATTCCAATTGGATAAAAGGAGAATTTTATGAAAACAAAAAGAAGAAAACTTAGAGAAACTAATCTCACCTACGCAGTAATTGGTTTAGGTCGATTTGGTTTAGCCCTCGCTCTTGAACTTGCGAATATGGGTGCCGATTTAGTCGTGGTTGACCACGATCCCGAAAAAATTAAATTATTACGCGAAGTAACCGAAAATGCTTTTATTGCTGATTGCACGGATCAAGTGGCTTTAAAAAAGATTGGCATTAATAACGTTGATGTAGCCATTGTATGTATTGGTCAACAAATTGATATCTCAATTCTAATTGCGATGGATTTAGTGAATATGGGTATTCCTCGCGTCATTGCAAAAGCGATGAGTGCGAAACATGGTGTAATTTTACGGAAAGTCGGGGCAGAAATTGTTTTCCCAGAACGCGATATGGCTATTCGCTTGGCGAATCGTCTTGAAAATTCTAAAACCTTAGACTACGTTCGTTTATCAGAGAAAGTTAATATCACAAAAGTTCGGGTTACCGATAAAGGAAAAGATAAATCAATTTTAGATCTAAAGATTCGACAAAAATTTGGTTGTAACATTATTGCTGTTGAACATGGTTCAACTGTTATTGATAGCGTTGATCCAAATATGCAACTTAAAAAGAACGATATTATTTACGTGACTGGTTCGAAAGAACACTTAGATAGTTTAATTAAACATATTTAGGAGAATAAATGAAGAAGGACCGGATTTTATCGCGTATTCTCTATTTCTTCGGTGTCGTTCTTCTTGCTTATTCACTTTTTGCGCTTGTTTATCAAAGTATTTTAACTTTTCGTATTGATTGGTCTTCGCTTTCTCACGAAGATGCAGTCGACATGCGTTCATATGTTATTCTTGAATTTGTTACGATTATTTTTAAAATGGTTATTGCTTCCTATGGGATATATTCTCGTCACCATGTCGATGAAACAATTAATCCGTTATTCACTTTTACCATTTTCTATTCAATCTTTGTTATCTTACAAGCAATGAGCTTAGTTAACACCTTAAGTGGTTTAACTTTTAAACAATTAGCAGAGCATTATAAATATGTTATTTCCACTGCTGCAATTGATGTTATTGTTGCGGCATTTTATTTAACGGTTACAATTATTTTAAAAATGGATGACTGGCGAGGAGAGAGAAACGAATAATGAGAAAAGCAATTTGTCATAAATGTAATTCATTAATTGAAATTGATGAAAGTGGTTCGACCACTAACTGCCCTAATTGTAAGGAGCAGATTTTTACTGATACTGTCATTAAGAACTATTTAAAGGCAGTCGCGACCTATCGAAGAAAGGCTGATATTGCTTTTTCTAGTCAAGGCGATTATCCAAAGGCTTACAAAAATTATCAACAATTTTATCGCTTAAGAGAAGATGATCTCACCGCATTAGTGTCAGTTGCCATTACCCAAATTCGTTGTTCAACGATTAATAAAATTACCATTAAAGAAGCAACCGATTTCTTATTAAAAGGAAGCGACAAAATCGAAATCAACGCAAATAACATTAATATATTAAATGATGCTTTAACAAAAATGAAAAATGACGCCAAACGCGTTGTTAATACTTTTAATGAAGTTAAAGATAAATCTAATTACGCATTATCGCTTTATCATGAAGCGCTTAAACAATATCAATATTATTTAAAAGCTTATTTATCAATTTATAACGCTCTTAATCAATTTAACCAATATCTTTCAATGAAGAAAGATGATATTGATATAGAAATTAATGACATAAATAAACTTTTAAAAGAAGATGTTAAGGTAGCTGATAGTAAAAAAGAAGCGCATGATTTTTATAATGATAAAAACGAAAAAGTTACGGAAATCTTCCCTAACAAAAAGAAATTCTTCTGTGTTCATATTGGCTTATATGTCGCTACCGGTGTTGGTGCAATCTTATCGATTCTTGGTTTAATTTTCTTAAGTGTCAAAGTTAATCAAATCGCCACGCTAGTTATTCTTTGTGTTGGTTTATTATCATTCTTTGGCGGTTATTTTATTAACCATTATTTAACTGGTAAAAATAAAGAAAAATAATTTAAATTAAATTATTAACTTTTAAAGTAGTAATTAATTTTTTACACGCTAAGGCCCGATGAGAAATTTCATTTTTAATCTTTTTATCAAGATGAAAGAAAGTCACGCTTTTACCTTCAGGAATAAAGATTGGATCATAGCCAAATCCATTTTCTTTATTATATTCATCGACAATTTTTCCTTTAACAACGCCTTCAAAGATTAATGGTTCATGAGCAAGGTTTACTAATGCAATCGTGCAATTAAACGTGGCGTGATGATCTTTTCCTTTAAGACGATCGACAATTTCTTGATTAGCGTTAATTTGGTTACCACAAGATTTCGCAAAACGAGCAGTCTTAATCCCTGGGAAGCCCTTGAGGGCTTTTAGACATAAACCAGAGTCATCAGCGATAACAGGGAACTTAACAATCTTAGCCGCGGCTAATGCTTTTTTAATGGCGTTATCTTTAAAAGTTTTTCCATCTTCTTTTACTTCTGGCATTACTAAATTTAAATCAGGAAAAGAATATAGAGTGATGCCATATTTACTTAAAATTGAACGGTATTCATCAACTTTATGTTGATTGTTTGTAGCTAAAACTATTTCAAAATTCATTTTAATTTAATGGAGCAGGTGACGAGAATCGAACTCGCGTAATCAGCTTGGAAGGCTGATGTTCTACCATTGAACTACACCTGCAGCGAGTTATATCATATCACACTTTATTTAATTAATCTTTCTAATTGGGGGTAGGTTAAGTAACCAACATGGCTCTTTTTAATTTTTTGGTTATTTAAATAAATTAGAGTTGGAACGGCATTAATAACAAATTTTTCTGCTAAGTTAGTAAATTGATCAATATTAATTTTAAGAATAATTAAATGAGGATATTTTTCGTTAATCTCTTCTAGATGAGGCGCTAATAGATTACACGGTCCACACCAAGGTGCATAAAAGTCTATTAAGACTTTTTCTTCTTGTATAATCTTTTTTAATTCCTTTTCGTTTTTTAAAATTTTAATCATGGTAATGGAACTCCAAGAATTAAATAGAACGATAAGAAAATAATTAAAATATGAATGGGGTAATATACATAAAAACTATATTGAACAATTTTATTGTTATATCCTTTTTCGCCACTATATAAAAGAATAGGAATTACGGCGAGCATCGCATAAGATTGTAAAGAAATATTGTACATATTTGCGGTATCGTTAATAAAGCTAATTAACCAAAAGAAAACAGTAGTAAGAAATAATAACGCTCCCCAAAGTAAATTAGTAAGACTACGGTAATAACCGTATTGCCGTAATTCTTGTAAATCTTTTTGCTGATGGGTAAGCGCTAAAACACGTTTATCCACTAACGAATAGATAAAGTAGAAGCCGACACAAAGAATAAAACCATAAAGAGAGAATTGGGCTTTTAGATAACTAGGATAGAAAGCGTTATATTTTAAAATGTCCGTGGTGAAACTTAAAATGATAATCGCTAATGGGATAATCATTAATAAACGCCTATAATCTTTCTTCTCGTAGAAGTAAATAAATAAACCTGAACATAATAAAGTTAAAAAGATATTACCATCAATTAATTCAAAATTAGTGCCATAATAAACTCCGATTTCTACGGCAAGAATTATTACCGTAAATAAACCTAATCGCGATAGATAATGTTCTTGATCATGAGTGTGTTTCATTGCTTCCGCAAATAAAAGAGCAACTAAGGGGAACGCGATTCGACCAACAATCCGAAAAGCATCACCAGTAGTGACAAGTGCTTCGTTAATATTAAGAAAATATTTTTCTAAGAACGCCCCGATATGATCAAGTGTCATGGTGATGATAACAATAACTTTCAACCATAACGTATTAAGGATTTGGTATTTAGCTTTATTCATTAAATAGCAGCCACAATGATGAAACTAATTAGATTATTTAAAATATGAGCGTAAGTAGAACTACTGACGCCTTCATATTCATATAAACAAGTTAAAACAAAAGCTGGGAATAAATATAAAGGAATACTAATCGCTTCATTAATGACATCTTTACCAAAGAAATTAATATGGGCAAGGGAAAAGATTAAAATGGCTATTACGTAGGCAAGATAGCGATTATATTTTCTAAATAAAGTAAATAAACCAACCCGGTAAGTTAATTCTTCACTAATTGGGCCAAGTATCACGACAAAGAAAAAGGCAACACCAGGCCAATTTTTAATAATCGCCGTAATATTTGCTTGGTTCTCCGTATCACTTAAATCAACTCCGCACGCTTTAACAATCGCGGTATAGGCATAATTAAAACCGATAATCAAAGCAACGGCGATTAAAGTCGCGATTAGAGGTCGTAAATGAGAGAAAGTTCTTTGAAATGATTTAAAGATATCTTTAATATCGTAACTAAGAACGCAGGCCATCATTGATAAGATAACTAATGAAGCGATGAGATTTTGTAATGAAGTCTTTAAATAGTCATCGATGGGAAAGTAGTTTACCGCTAAACCAATTAATAAGGCGACAAAAACTAAACCAATCGTGCCGATGATAAAAAGAAGAAATGATTTATAGTCAGTTAAGAAAGTCATATTTTGGAATCGAGTTGGAATAGTTAATTCGCCCATCTTCTCATAGCAATGCGGGCAACGCTTTAAATAAGCATCAACATCGTGACCGCAATTTTTACAAGGGCGACGTGCTTTTGTGAAATGCTTCTTTAAAAAGAGAGTAAATTTATTTTCTTTCTTCCTAACCTTTTTCATAAGAAAAATTATACAATATTTTTGTATGTTTGTTCCGACAAAAATTGCCACTAGTGAAATAGATGTAAAAAAATCGCGTTTTATTGCTATCGCTATTCCCTTTAATGATATTAATAATCTTAAAGATGAAGTTATGAAGTTAAAAGAACAATATCCAGATGCTAAACATTATTTATATGCTTATCATCTTAATCAATTAATGAAAGGTAATGATGATGGAGAGCCTGGTCATATCGCTCGTGGTTTTCTTAATTTAATTAAGCAACATAATCTTAATTTAATTTTAGTTGTGGTGGTGCGTTATTTTGGTGGCATTAAATTAGGAGCGAGTAACTTAACGCGAACTTATCTAGCGGTAGTAAACGATTTGTTAAAGAAAGTAGAGAAAGGGAAACTTGAAGAAGTTTATCAATATCATTTAACGGTTGATTATCCAACTTTTTCAAAATTAAAAAATGCCGGTTATTTTATTGAAAATGTTCAATATTTTGTTAAAATAGAATTAGATATTATCTCTAAAAGAGATATTAGTGAGGAACTAAAGAAATTTTCTCTTCTTAAAATTAAGCAAACAAAGGTTAAACGAATTACTGATGAACACGGAAGTTAGACGCCAAGCGTTGTTAAAAAAGATTCCTGACAAATCCATTGTAATTTTTCACGCGGGAAAATTAGTTCAACAAGGTGAAGATGGTAATTATCCATTTTATGTTGATCGTTGTTTCTTTTATTTTACGAACATTTCGCAAGAAAATAGCCTTCTTATTCTTGTTAAGAATAACGGAATTCATGAATATCTTTATATTAATGCGTTTGATGAAAAGAAAGAAAAATGGTTTGGTCATAACTTAACGATTGATGAGGCAAAAGCGTTATCAAACATCAACGAAATTAAAACGCTTGATTATTTTAATAACGATTTAAAAACATTACTTCAAAGTGTAGAGCACGTTTATCTTAACTTTAAATCTGACAATTCTTTCTTTGATGAATTCAAAGTCCATTTTCCCAAATTAATAATTAATAACATTTACCAAGAAACCGTTAATCTCCGTTTAATTAAAAACGACGATGAAGTTAATGCAATTAAACAGGCAATTGCGATTACTCATTTAGGTTTTAAGAAAATAGCTAAAGAATTAAAAACTGCGAAATATGAATATGAAGTCTATAATGCTTTTAATCACGAAATCTTAAATCATGGAACCCACGAAATTGGCTTCCCAAGCATTATTTGTAGTGGCATTCACGCTTGTTGCCTACATTATCCGACCCCTTATGATAAACTCCCTTCTAACGGCTTAATTCTTTGTGATGTCGGTGCGGCTTATAACCATTATTGCGCGGATGTTACGCGTACATTCCCGGTGAATGGTAAATTTACTGATTTACAAAAAACAATCTACCAAATTGTTTTATCTACTAATAAAAAGATTATTGAAATGGTTCGCCCGAATGTAACGATTACTGAATTACAAAATCTTACCAAAGATTTATTAGCCGAAGGTTGCCTTAAAGCTAATCTAATTAAAAACAAGGATGAGATTACTAATTACTATATGCATGGCGTTGCTCATCATCTTGGTTTAGATGTTCATGATGTTGGTGGACGAGATAGTAAACTTGAACCTGGTATGGTTATCACAATTGAACCTGGCTTATATTTTCCTGATCAAGCAATTGGGATTAGAATTGAAGATGATGTGTTAGTAACTAAAGATGGCTATGAATTATTAAGCAAAGATATTGTTAAAGAAATTAATGATATAGAAAAACTTTTTTAGGAGGATTAAATTATGAAAAAGTATGTCTTAGCGATTGACCAAGGAACGACTAGTTCCCGCGCCATCCTTTTTAACAAAAAAGGAGAACCTGTGCGGATTGCTCGGCGCGACATTAAAACGAGCTTCCCAAAACCAGGTTGGGTTGAAGAATCCGCCACTGACATTTGGGTATCAGTAGTTGAAAGCATTACCGAATTAGTGGAGAAAGCGCATATTCACTATAACGAAATTGATTCAATTGGTATCACCAATCAACGCGAAACAACCGTTGTTTGGGATAAAGAATCTGGTGCGCCTGTTTATCCAGCAATTGTTTGGCAATCTCGCCAAACAGCCAGTTTATGCGATAAACGTAATAGTAAATCTGATTTCATTTTTAGTCGGACAGGTTTAAGACTTAATCCTTATTTCTCCGCTAGCAAGATTCGTTTTATTCTTGATCATATTCCTAATGGACAAAAACGAGCGGAAAAAGGTGAATTATTATTTGGTACCGTCGAGACTTGGTTAATTTATAAATTAACGAATGGTCGTAATCATTTAACTGATGTAACAAATGCATCAAGAACGATGCTCTTTAATATCAAAACGAGAAAATGGGATAAAGACTTATTAAAGATATGGAACATTCCTTCATGTATGTTACCAAAGATTTGTCCAACCGCGCATGACTTTGGCGATGCGACTTACTTAAAACATGATATTCCAATTACAGGTGTTGCTGGTGATCAACAAGCCGCCTTATTTGGTCAAACTTGTTTCGCAAAAGGTGAAAGTAAAAATACCTATGGTACTGGTTGCTTTATGTTAATGAATATTGGTGATAAACCCATTTTAAGTAAACATGGTTTATTAACAACAGTGGCTTGGGAAATTGATGGTAAAGTAACTTACGCGCTTGAAGCTTCCGTCTTTATGGGTGGTGCTACTATTCAATGGTTACGTGATGGTTTAGAGATTATTAAATCTACTCCGGAAAGTGAAACTTTAGCGAAGAAAGTTAAAGACACCGATGGCGTATATCTAGTTCCCGCCTTTGTTGGACTTGGTACTCCTTATTGGGATAACGATGTAAGAGCGGCTTTCTTTGGTTTAACACGCGGGACAACGAAAGAACATATCGCAAGAGCTTCTCTTGAAGCGGTAGCCTACCAAATTAGTGATTCCCTTCGTGTGATGCAAAATGAGACTAAGATTAAATTAAAAGCTCTTAATGTTGATGGTGGTGCTTCAGCAAATAATTTCTTAATGCAATTCCAAAGTGATATCTTAGGATGCGCAGTGAAACTTCCTGTGTGCGTTGAAACAACTGCATTAGGTGCTGCCTATATGGCTGGTTTACAAACTGGTTTCTTTAAAAGTTTAAACGAAATTAGTAAATATCATCGTTACCAAAAGATTTATCAACCAAAGATGAACAAGAATCTTGTTAGTGAAAAACTTCATGGTTGGGATCTTGCGGTTAAAAGCGCTCGTAGTTTTAAACCTCATCTTAAATAATGAAAATTTTCGCCACTTCGTTAGGATGCAAAGTTAACGCCTATGAAGCACGTGCGATAACGGCAACCTTTTTAAAGCACGGCTATCAACTAGGCGATTTATCTCATTTTGATGTAGCGTTAATTAATACTTGCACTGTCACTCATGTTGCGAGTCAAAAATCGCGGCAACTCATTCGGAAATTACGGCGAAATAATCCAAAGGCAATTATTATTGTAATCGGCTGTTTTGTTATCAATAACGCCAATACAATAATTAAAGATTGTGGCGCAGATATTATTGTTTCTAATAATCATTATCACGAAATTTATCCGTTAGTTAACGAATTTAAGAAAAAGCAGAAAAAAATCATTAAAGTAGATTCAAAGGCTACTTTAAGAAAATTAACTAAGTATGAAGAGTTGGGTATCAACCAATATACCGAATCAACTCGTGCTTACGTCAAAATTAGTGATGGTTGTGATAACTTTTGTAGTTATTGCATTATCCCATTAGTGCGAGGAAAATTAAGAAGTCGCGACCCGAAGCAAATTCTTTGCGAAGTGAAAACTTTAATTAAACAAGGATATAAGGAAGTCGTCTTAACTGGCATTGACACTTCTAGTTATGGGAAAGAATTTAAAAATTACCATTTAGCGGATCTTTTAAATGATATTTTAAAAAATAATCCTCGTTTATATCGTCTTCGTCTTTCGAGTATTGAGATAAGCCAAATTGATGATAAATTTTTAAGGATACTTAAAACTTATCCTAATTTTGCGAATCATCTTCATCTTTCATTACAAAGTGGATCAGATACGGTATTAAAAAGAATGAACCGCAAATACACCAATAAGCAATTTTTGGATAAAGTAAAGGCGATTCGCCAAGTAAGAAAAGATATCGCTTTAACGACAGATGTAATTGTTGGTTTTCCTAATGAAAGCGAAAAAGAATTTAAGGAAACGTTAAGTTTTCTTAAAAAAGTTAAATTTTCCCAAATTCACGCTTTTCCCTTTTCTCCCCGCGAAGGAACAGCCGCGTATTTAATGAAAGATGTTGATATAAAAATTAAAAATCAACGGATGAGGCAATTATTAAAATTAAACCAAACTTTAAAAGTAAATTACCTTAAACAATTTTATGGCCAAACACTTGAAGTTCTTTTCGAAGAAAAAAATGTTGGTTTAACCACGAATTATTTACGAGTAAAAGGTCATTATCCCGCGAATTGTATTAAGAAAATTCGTCTAAATAAAAATAACGTTATTGCCTAATAATATCTTTTATGAAAAAAAGTATTGTTATTTTTTTCTTATATTATATATAATATAACTCGTATTGTTACTCGAAAATAAGGAGAATCATTATGGCAGTCCCACAAAGAAGAACTAGTAAAACAAGAAAAAGAATGCGTCGTACGCACTTTAAACTTTCCCCTGCGGGTTTAGTCACTTGCAAACATTGCGGTGAATTAATTAAACCCCACATTGTGTGCCCACATTGTGGTTACTATAATGGTAAGCTCATCGTTGGTAAAGAAATTAAAAAGCCTGAACCTAAAGCTAAAGCGAAAGCTGATAGCAAAAAGGAAACTAAGAAGTAATGGAATTTAATAAATACATTGATCATACTTTATTAAAACCTGGTGTCTTAGATAAAGATATCGAAAAACTTTGTAACGAAGCTAAGCAATATAATTTCAAAAGCGTTTGTGTTAATCCTGGATATGTTAAATTTGCCAAGAACCATCTAACTGGTTCAGATGTTTTAGTTTGTACAGTGATTGGTTTCCCGCTCGGCGCAACAACCACGAAAGCCAAAGTTGAAGAAGCCAAAAGTGCTCTTAGTGATGGCGCTGATGAAATTGATGTGGTTATTAACATTTCAAGAACGAAAGAGCATGATTATCATTATTTAGAAAAAGAAATTAGTTCGGTAAAAAAGGTGTGTGGCGAACATACTTTAAAAGTTATTTTAGAAACTTGCTTATTAAGTGACGATGAAATCGTCGCTGCTTGCTTAGCGAGCAAGAACGCTGGCGCTAATTTTGTTAAAACCTCAACTGGTTTTTCTACAGGTGGTGCTACTGTTCATGCCGTTACATTAATGCGTCAAACGGTTGGTAACGAAATGGGTGTAAAAGCGAGTGGTGGTATCCATAACTTCCAAGATGCGATGGCAATGATTACCGCTGGAGCAACGCGAATTGGTGCTAGTAGTGGCATCGCGATTATGAAATCTTTAAAATAATTTATGGCGAGTATTGCGTTTGATAATAAAAAATATTTATTAATTCAAAGAAAAGCGATTCTCAAACGCATTAAAGATTTTGGTGACAAACTTTATCTTGAATTTGGTGGGAAACTCTTTGATGATCTTCATGCTTCACGCGTTCTTCCTGGTTTCGAACCAGATGCCAAAATTAAAATGCTTTTAGGTTTAAAAGATAAGATTGAAATTATTATTGCTGTGAATAGTGATGACATTATCTCAAATAAAGCAAGAAACGATACGGGTATCTCTTATCAAGATGAAGTAAAACGGTTAATTGATGCCTTTAAAGATATTAAATTATTTGTTTCAAGCGTGGTCTTTTGTTTTTATAAAGAAAATGCTCAACTATCTAATTTTATTAATTTCTTACAAAGTAAAAAGATTCGTGTTTATAAACACTACGCGATTGAAGGTTATCCGAATAATGTTGAACTTGTCGTGTCTGATGCTGGCTTAGGAAAAAATGAATACGTTGAAACATCTCGTCCATTAGTAGTGGTCACTGCTCCTGGTCCAGGAAGTGGAAAAATGGCAACCTGTTTAAGCCAACTTTATCATGATAATAAAAATGGCATTCGAGCAGGTTACGCTAAATTTGAAACATTCCCGGTTTGGAATCTTCCGCTTAAACATCCAATTAATTTAGCCTACGAAGCTGCGACAATTGAATTAAATGATGTTAATTTAATTGATCCATATCATTTACAAGCCTATAAAAAGAGTGCGACTAGTTATAACCGTGATGTCGCGAGTTTCCCACTTTTACAAGCCATCTTCAAAAAGATTTATGGTTCTTCGCCATATAAATCCCCGACCGATATGGGCGTTAATATGGTGGGCTTTGCCATCAAAGATAAACAAGCAGCGATTCGTGCAGGTAAACAAGAAATCATTCGTCGTTATTATCAAACGGTTAAAAATAACTTCTTAGGTAAATATCCTGATTCAACGGTTGAAAAAGCCGAAATGTTAATGGGCGAAGCGGGTTTAACAATTAATGACCGGAAATGTGTAAAAGCGTGTTTAGAAAAGGCGGAAAAGACCGGTGTTCCTTGTATGGCACTAGAAAAAGGGAAAGATATTATTACTGGTAAAAGAAGTCAATTATTAGGTGCGCCAGCGGCATTACTTTTAAATACTTTAAAATCATTCGCAAAAATTAAAGATGATATGCTTGTGTTAATGCCAAGTGTCATTGAACCAATTAATCACTTAAAAGTGCATACATTAAAAAATCATAATCCACGAATTCACGCGGAAGAAGTTTTAATCGCTCTAGCGATTCAAGCTAACACCAATCCAATTGCGCAAATGGTGTATCAACAGATTCCGAAACTAAAAGGTTTACAAGCTCATTCAAGTGTCATTCTCCCGATTGTCGATATGAAAACCTTTAATAAATTAGGGATGAATGTTACTGAAGAAGCTAAATCATATGCGGGTAAAATCTTTACAAAATAGTTGCAATAGAATATAAGAAGTAGAATAATAATCAAGGAAATAGAGGAGGTGAATTTATGCCGAAGACAATTGTCCGTGAAGGTGAATCGTTAGACGAAACACTTCGTCGTTTTAAACGTTCGGTGAATAAATCAGGCATCCTCTATGATGTCCGTCGTCATGAAGCCTTCTATCCAAAAAGTTTACGTCGGAAGATGAAAAGCGAAGAAGCAAGACGCCGTAAATATTAATAAGTAAGAAGTCGCTCCTCGGAGCGATTTTTTTAACTATCTCGTCATTCGTTTATTTAATGTATAATAGGAACATATGAAAAGAATTATTAGTGTCACTTTTTCCATCTTAATGGTTTTTCCGCTTGTTTCATGCGGTAAAAAAGATATGAATTTTAAAATTCTTAAAGATAAATTAATTGAAATGCCAACATATGAAGATATTGACTACGCTTTTGCTGAAGAGCATTTTAAAAAGACGCCTGTTGGTGGACATGGTGGTTGTACCGCTGTTGTTAAAAATTTAGGTGATGGTAATCTTATTGTTGGTCGTAATATGGATTATTGCTTTTCCAAGAAATCGGCCTACATTGTAAGAACCAATGTCCCGGGTGAATATAAGACCTTAGGTTTCTCTTATGGTGTTAATGATGCCGCACAAGATTTTGAAGATATCAAGAAAAATGGTTTAAATTCCGATTGGAAAAAACTTATCCCTTTCTATTGCGGTGACATTATTAATGAAAAAGGTTTATATTGTGAGATTGATATGCGTAATCCAGAATTTGATGAAAAAGGCGAATCGATTTTTCATTGTAGTGGAACAAATAAACTCGCTCCAACTCTTGTGAACATGGTTCAAGTAACGCGCTTCTTAACCGCTCATTGTAAGAACGTTGAAGAAGCAGTGAGATATGCTAGAAGAAATATCAATATCTATAATTTAGAAAAAGATTGGAACTTTGCGTATATACTCGCTGATGCCGAGGGCAATTATGGTTTGCTTGAAGTTGCGCAAAATGAAGTTTACTTTACAAACAAACCATATCAATCAAATTACTACTTAACACCTAAATTTTACGAAAAATGTAAATTAAAATTTGGTCTTGGTCGAACTCAATACATTGATGAGCATTTAAATGAAGTAAAAGATTCTAAATCAATGTATGATCTAATGAATCAATTAAGTTACTCCAATGTCTATAAAATAGAAGGCTGTCCATTTGATATGAGAAGTGAAGCTTGCACTTTCCTTGATCATTCTTTTGAGTATTTGATGGCAGAAGAAAATAAAGCAGAAATATATGGTGAACTAAACGCAAAGAAAGCTGAACTTGATAAATTAACCGAAGAAGAAAAACAAGCGTTGCCTTGGTATTGGCAATCTAGTTTTACTGTTGTCACGAATCCACAAGAAAAAACGATGCACGTTCGTTTCTTTGAAAATCCTGATTATATTTTTGATTATCGTCTCTAATAATTAATTAGATTAAATTAAAAGTTATTTGCTCATTTTTTGCTAGCGCCTAAACAAAAAGCTGGAGCAACACCATATAAATAGTACCAAATCATTGATCCGCCTTCGTATTCTACATCTCCTCGTTTACCATTTTCGCAAATGCTATTGGCACCTTCCGCCATGTGAAGGCAAGGAGAACGAGTCCAATATTTACCACCATAAATATCGTTAGGATTATTATAACCAGCAAAATTAATTGGGATCATATCCCAATGAATCCATATTTTTGATTTATCATAATCAGTTATTTCGGTTTCTTGAATAGCAGCGCCATCATGCCACTTGACTTGATGTTTAATACGAGTGGTGTAAGCAAATTGCACGCCTGCATAAAAATCGTAAGTTTTTCCTTCTTGCTCGTACTGGATAGGTCCAGGAGGAGGATCTCCAGTAACCATTTCAGATACTGATAAGGGAAATAATTTACTGTTATAAGTAAGAACATCGTAATTATTGCCTAAAGCTACGGGTTTTTTAACTTCTTTTAAAACGCTTTTTAAAGAACCTGGAAGCATATCAATAACAGGTTTTGTATAAGTAGTCGATTTAGTAGTGCTACTTTTTTGATACCAAGAGACACAACCACCGCCTAAACCATCAATCGCCCTTCTTAAATCAGAATTAGGAAAATTGTCATTAGAAGAAATATCTCCCCATTGCCAATACCATGGAGTAGCTAAAGAATAACCATCAGAATCAGAAATTAAATTAACAAATTCCCACGTGGTGTGGGCTTCACCTAACTCATCCACTAAATCATCATGGTCGATACCAATTAGTCTAACTTTATGAGCTAAGCCATTGACCATTACCTCTTTTTCTAAACCAACATCATCTTTAGTTAATGAATCAATGAAATTGTTATCTTGATACCATTCTTTCTTTTCATTACAACTGCTAAAAAAAGATAAGAATGATAATGGTAATAAGAATAAACCTAGTTTTTTCATAAACAAAACCTATGTTTAATTTAATTATACTAGATTTAATATTTATAGTTATTTGTCGATTTTGTCGATGCGTAGTTACGAAATGTCATCATTATTTTTAAAAATTTTAACAAAATCAAATAAAAGGTATATGATAGATAGTCGTAGAGGTCAATTTATGAAATCATTTTTCAAAAATAAAGTGCTAGGCATGCCAATTGCTTGTGCTCTAGCTATTTTAGGTGTTCTGTTTATTGGAATCCTTGTTGGGTCTTTTGTCGACTTCGACATTAATGTCGCTTTGCTTAATAAAACGACAGTAGGTGAGCATTTTGCTACTTATGGGGCAATTGTTTCTTATTGCTTATATCCCGCAGCGGGTATGTGCTTATTTAAGGCAATTAATAAGAAAGGTGGAAATTATAAGT
>JAKSVA010000013.1 GCA_024408435.1 Bacilli bacterium | reverse complement strand
GCAGCGGGTATGTGCTTATTTAAGGCAATTAATAAGAAAGGTGGAAATTATAAGTTTTTAGCTTGGACATTATTAGTAATCGCTTTCTTCTTAGCGGTTTATTATTCCGATAATTATAACGGATCTAAACTTAGAGAAGCACTCGGTGATTTTAAAGGCGTATCAGTAGTCGCTTATTTAATTTGGATACTTATTTATTCTTGGGTACCAGTCGTTTGCTATTACATCATTGATGATTCTCATCCTGAACGTTTAATTGCAGTAGGTGTGACTATCTTAGTAGCGGGTGTTGTAAGTGATTGTATGAACTTATGGCTCAAGCAAGTAGCCTCTCGTCCACGTTATAGTTATTTAATTAAGGAATTCGCGGATGATGTTGAAGCTCAAAGAGCGAACTTTAAAAATTGGTGGGAATGGAATCCATACATGGCTGGTAGTGATGATAACTTTAAGAGCTGGCCAAGTGGCAATATGACCATTGCTACTATTACATGCGCTCTTCCATTACTTGCTGCGAATGTTAAGAAATCTAATAAAATTGCCGTGTACATTGCGTTTGGTTTCTCTTGTGCGTTTGTGATTCTTTATGGATACAATCGTATCCATATGGGCAAACATTTCTTAACAGATGTTTGCTTCGGTGTTTTATTCACTTACATTATTTATGCACTTGTTGACCAGGGCTTTGAATTATCCTATAAAAGTAACAACACAGTTATTAACAAAATCAAAAAAATAGTTAAGAAGAAGTAATATAGGACATATTTTTTAAAGAACTCGCTCACTTATCGTGAGCGTTTTCTTTATTTGGCTTTGCTTTCATTATTGTTTGGCCTAAGTTTTTGGATACAGTGTATTTTGTACTCATTTAAAAATCTATATTTATAAAATAAATATAAAAAAATAAGTGAACAAAATCGTTCACTTTTTTTAATTAACGTATAAGGGGTTTTATGTCCCGAAGTTAATAAGGAGGATAATCATATGTTTAAAGCAATTATTGCAGTCGTTATTGGAGCAGTTGTGTTAATTGTTGTCTTAACATCAGTTGAGAAGGCTACGACCGATGATCCAGGCGGTGGCGGAGGAACAACCGAAGTCACTACTCTTACTGTTTCAATTGAGGGCCAAGTAAATAAAGAAGGCACTTATTATATTAATAGTGGCAGCACACTTTCTGATCTAATTGATGCCGCTGGGGGAGTTACTGGTAATGCTGATAGTCGCGCCTATAATCTAGATTATGAATTAAAAAATAATCTTAATTTCTATATTGCGCCAATCTACGATACAAGTGAAACCTGTGCCCAAGTGGAGATTACTAAATATAATGTTAACTCCGCTAGTAGTGAAGAATTGCAAAAAATTAATGGGATTACTTCCTACATTGCTTCAGGTATTGTCGCTTATCGAAATGGTACACCTTTCCGGCGAATTGAGGATTTAATTAATGTCGATCGAATTGGAGCGAGTACTTTAAGTAAAATTCGTAATTATGTAACCTTGAAATGATTTTTCTCTTTGCTTTTCTTGGTTTATTTCTTGGTCTAGTTTTAGTTAGTGATAATGTCATTATCTTTTCGTTAATTAGTGTCATTATCTTATTATTTACTTATAAACGATTTGGGAAACGCATTAGTTTAACTTTTCTTTTTACCTTTCTTATTGGTTTAGGTGTATCTTTCATTAATTTAAAACTTAATCCGGATAGCGGAACTTATTTAGGGTTTGTTATTGAAACGAAAGCCAATTATTACATCGTAATGGTGCGCTTTCAAAAACTAATCGTTTATGAAAATGATAACACGCGCGAAGTAGGCGATATTGTTCGACTAACGGGTAATCTTTCTAATTTAGTTGATACATCACTAGAGAGCGAATTTTCGTTTGTTAAATTTTTAAAAAATAAAGGGATTACTCAACAAATTAATGTGAGCGAAATCAATGTTATCTTCACTAACTTTATTAAGATTAAAGCATATAAAAATATGTTTCTTAATCTTTTTGATCCAATTGCAAAAGATTATGTAGATGCCTTTTTATTTAATGTAAAAAATTATGAAAGTTCTTCCATAGCTTTGATGAGTAATTTAAATATTAGTTATTTGTTTTCTTCCGCAGGGATTTATTTATCAATAATTTTCAAAATAATTGAATATTTTTTATTTTTAAAATTAAACGAAAAACGCACTAAGTTAGTTAGTCTACTTATTATGTCGTGGTACTTTATTTTTGCGTTTAACAAAATCGGTGTTCGACGGATTTTCTATCTAAAGATATTTACCTATATCAATAATTATCATCTTAAAAAGAAATTTACATATCTCGAGATTCTTTCTTTAACCGGAATTATGATGTTATCAATTAATCCATATTTAGCAAGGCAATCTGGCTTCTATTTAGGTTATTTCTTTTCTTTAACATTCTTATTTACTAGTCAAACTTTAGCAAGAAAAGGTAAAAGTAAACTAATTTCTAAAACAAGTGTTTTCGCCTATCTTTTTATGCTACCGGTAGCAATAACTGGTAATTTCTCTTTTCATCTCTTAGCGCCATTAATTCAAATGGTTTTAATGCCATATGCGTTTGTTTTTATGTTCGCTTCTTTTATTAGTTTATATTCTTACCCAATTCGCCCATTATTTACTTTTATGGCTAATTCATTAACTAACTTAATGAAAGGACTAAATTATATTGATATTACCGCTCCATTTAAAGATTTTAATGGACTATTTTTATTAATTTACTATGCAATATTATTAATCGGCTTATATTACATAGAAAGTTATTCCTATAAGAAAGCTAGTTTAGTAGCAGTGATTGGTTTATCAATATTCACTTTAAAGTTAATACCATATGAAAATTTATACGCTGATTCAATAACTTTTTTAAATGTGGGGCAAGGTGATTCAGCGGTGATTCGTCATCATGATAAAGTTATCATGGTAGATACAGGTGGATTAACTTATAAAGATATTGCAACCGAAGTAACTATTCCTTATTTACATAAACAAGGCATTCATCGGGTGGATTATGTCTTTATTTCTCATAGTGATAATGATCATATGGGTGCGTTAGCCTCATTAAAAGAGCATTTTATTGTGAAGAATGTAATTGACACGAATCAACCATTTCAAATTACGATTGATGATCTAGCGATTAAAAATATTAATGAATGGGCGGATCAATATAAAGACGCTAACGATCAATCACAAGTTTTGACCTTTAAAGCAGCGAACAAAAATATTATGATGATGGGGGATGCGAGTAAAAATATCGAAAATAAGATTATGGAAAAATATCAGACAACTGATTTTAAGATTGATATCTTAAAGGTTGGCCATCACGGATCAAATACATCAAGTAGTGATGAATTTTTAAAATTTATTTCACCACAAGAAGCTATTATTAGTGTAGGTAAAAATAATCGTTATGGCCATCCTCATCAAGAAGTATTGGATAGTCTTAATAATTTAAAAATTAAATATCAACGAACTGATATTGTTGGCAGCATCCATTATTACGGAAATGCTTTTTTAAAAGCATAAGGTAATAAATGATAAAATATTATTACGATGCTTTATTTACTTTATTCCCTAAGCCAACGAAGCTTCTTAAAACGAGAAGCAAATCGAATTACAAAAGCCGCTTTAAATGAGATCAACGAATTTAATTATGCTTCTTTCGATGCAAAAGAAACTAGTTTAAGAGAAATTGTTAATGCGTGTTTAGAAGTGCCAATGCTGGAAAATAAAAAGGTTGTTGTTGTAGATGATGCTTATTTTTTAGTGGGTGGAAAAGGGAAGGATAAAATTAATACCGAAAAAGATTATTCTCTCTTAGAGAAATATATTAATCATCCCGCGAATGAAACGGATTTAATTTTTCTTGTCTATAGCGATAAGTTAGATAGTCGAGGAAAGTTAACTAAACTTTTAATGGATAAAGCGAAATTAGTTTCAATCGCGCCTTTAAAACCGTATGATTGGGAAAAATATATTGAACAATTAAACCAAAAACGCAATATTAAGATGGAATCATCAGCGGTAAAAGAATTAGCCAAACGCACTTTAAATGACCGTGACCGCTTACTAAATGAATTAACTAAGCTTTCTCTTTATAGTAACCACATTACATTAAATGATGTTCTTACTCTAGTAAGTAAGCCACTAGAAGATAGCGCTTATGAGCTCACCAATGCATTATTAGTCGGAGATAGCGAGAATGCCTTATACACTTACTACGATTTAATCAAAGGTAAAAAGATTGATCCGGTTACTTTATTTATGATGCTCGCGAGTCAATTTCGTTTTATTTACCAAGTTAATTATCTTCATGACCAAGGAAAGCGAATCAGTGAAATTGCGAACGAATTAGTTGCAAAGGAATTTCGCGTGAAGATGGCGTATCAAAACGGAAAGGCGTTTAAAAAATCTTTACCAAAAATTCTTGATGATCTCTATGAGATCGATTGCCAAATAAAAAGCAGCCAAATCGATAATGCTTTAGCTGCTGAATTATTTATCGTTAATTTTAAAAATAATTATTTCTAATTACTTAAGCGAATTCACTAAACGCGCTACTTCGCGTTTTTGTCTTGCAGCGGTGTTTTTATGTTGAGCGTGGGTACTCACTGCTTTATCGATTAAACGATAAGCATTTTTTGCGGCAAGTTCAGCCGCCTTCTTATCTTTCTTTTCAACTGCAGCGCGAACTTTTTTGATTTCTGTCCGAAGGGCGCTACGCGCAATGACATTCCGTTGGTGCGCTTTTTCGTTAGTGATGATGCGCTTCATTTGTGATTTAATTTGTGCCATAATTTTTCCTCTTTAATCTTGTGTTAGTATATAAAATAATCTCATTATTTACAACCAGAATCTAATAATTGTTTTGCAAATTCATTTAAAGTGGTGAGTTGACCATATTTTTCGAGTGGAATCTTAACCGCGAACTCTTTTTCAATCGCATTAATTAATGTAATGTAGGTCATTGAATCACTATGAAGGTCATTAATCCAGTGGGCATTACCATCAATATCTTTTTCGACAAAAAGGACTTCTTTAAATACGAGATTTAAACGACGAACAACATTATTACGAGCAGTTTTATCATAACCTGCCAAAACATCGACTTTCTTTTTTGTAAAGTCACTTGATTTATAAACATTTTTTAGATAATTTTCTTTTACTAAGTAACGCTTAACTTTAAGACTGCTAGAAAGCGGTAGTGATTCTTTAGTTAAAACAATTTTATTTGCCTGTTTATGAAGTGGTAATGAAGCATTGATGTTATTAATTTCTTGAGCGATTTTATCGCTACTAGTTTCAATTACTAAGATAATCTTCTTTTTTGCTTCAAAGGCAGCAAGATTATCCACGCCTTTAACGCGTTTAAAGTAAGATTCAATTTCTTCGGGATAAACGTTTTCCCCGTTACTAGTAATGATGACTTCTTTTGATCGACCAATTAAATAATAGCGGCCATCTTTATCGACTTTAGCGATATCACCAGTGGCAAAATAACCATCTCTTTCAAAAGTAGTCGGCTTTTCTTTTCCATTAATAATTTCTTTAATATGAACAATATCTGATTTAACTAATAATTCATTTTGGCGGTTTAGTTTATAACTAATTTTGTTTAACGGGCGACCAATACTACGTTTAAGTCGATCAGCAATATACGGTGATAATTCAACGCTTGTCACACCAATTTCGGTCATACCATATCCATTGTATAATGGATAACCTAAACCATTAATAATTTTTGAAGTATCTTCACTTAGATAGCCACCACCAGAAATTAAAAAACGAATCTGTGGTCCAAATAATACCCGTTTAACTATTTTCTGAACTGTACCGATGCCAAAACCAGCTTCTTTTCGCCGAATTTGACCGAGATTATATTTAATTAAGCGATCAACGGCATCTTTATATCGTTGATTAGTGCTAACTTGATGCATAAAGTTTTTTGCGACAACTTCGTAGAAAAGAGGAACATGGAAAAGATGAGTGATTTTTAAATCATGGATTTCTTTAATTAAAGTGACCGGGTCATTAAAATCAGTAAAAACAATTGTTTCGCCATAGAAACTATACCAAAGGAAAATAGAAACAAAGGCGAAGATATGATGAAAAGGAATTAATCCAATAATTCGTAAACGACTATTCTTTTTCTGTGGGTAGATGATATCTAAAGTTTCATTAGGCATTTTTCTTGAGGCATTCAGTTGATTCATCATATTGTTGCCATCAAAGACCATTAATTTAATATCACCAGTTGTGCCACTTGAACAGAAAATGATTTCATCCGCCCAATTAGGTGTGAAATTTAAATCTTCACTAATGTCATTAACATCATCTCTTGATAATGTCGTGATATTATCGTAAGTGTTTTGATCATCGGTAATAATTGCAATAGCTTTCGCGCTCTTTAATAGTAACTGAGTATTTTCTTTGGCTAATTTTGCATCAATTAACAGTGGACGATAGCCACTCATTAATAATCCCCAAAATAAGAAACACCAAGCAGGTGAATTACCAACTTTTAAACCAACAACGGCATCTTTAATTTTTTTATCAGCTAACAAAACGGAAAGTTTACGCGCCACGCTTTCGCATAGTCTAGCGTACTGGCTATATTGATATTCTTTAATATCACCACTATATTCGTGATGAATAAAAGCTAAATCATGGCCATTATTGTTCGCTATATTTTTGTAAATTTCTTTAAACGTGGTTAAGTTTTGATTTAGTAAAAAATAAGGACGATTCACTAAATTTTGAATCTTTTTTCGTTTACTCATGGCTATTATTTTAGCATAAAATAATCATTACACCAAACTGAAAAGTATATAATGAATCTATGCATAACAAAAAAGATTATCGTCTCATCTATATGGGAACACCAGAAATTAGTGCGATGACATTCGAAAGCCTAATTAAAAGCGGTTGGAATTTTGTTGCTTTAATCTCGCAAACTGATAAAGAAGTTGGACGTAAGCACCAATTAGTGGATACCCCAACTAAAGTAATTGCGAAAAAATACCAAATCCCTATTTATCAGCCAAAAAAGATTCGTGAAGAATATGAATTTGTGAAGGATTTAAAACCGGATTTAATTCTTACTTTTGCCTATGGGCAAATTATTCCACAAGGTTTATTAGATATTCCTAAATATGGTTGTCTTAATTTACATGGTTCACTTTTGCCAAAGTATCGTGGAGCGGCACCAATTCAACGTGCCATTATTAATGGCGAAAAAGAGACAGGCATTACCTTAATGGAAATGATTGACAAGATGGATGCGGGAAGAATGTATGCAACGCATAAAGTAAAAATTGATGAAAGTGATAATTACACTTCTTTATCAAATAAATTAGCGAAAGCGGCTAGTGAGATTGTTGATAATTATCTTCTTAAGTATTTAAATGGTGATTTATTAGGAAAAACGCAAGATGAAAAGCAAGTGACATTTGCTAATAAAATTACTAGTGAAGAAGAACATTTAAATATTAATTTAAGAGCGATTGAACAAATAAATTATATTCGAGCATTAGCTAATACACCTGGAGCGTACTTATATATTGGGAATGAAAAAATAAAAATTTATGATGCAAAGGTTTATGATGATACTAATAAGTATCAATTAGGGGAAATAGTATTAATTGATAAACGTTTATTTTATCAAGCGAAAGATGGCCTAATTGAATTAATTAGTATTCAACCGCAAGGGAAAAATAAAATGTTCGTGCGTGATTATTTAAATGGTCACCAAGATATTGTTGGTCAAATTTTAAAGTAGCGCTTTATCAATTGATAAAACAAATTAAAAAAGAGTGATATAATAAAGCGGAAATAAGGAGATTTATGGGATTATTTTTTAAGAAAAAAGTCGCTGCTGATCCAAATATCATTTATTCACCATTTGGTGGTAAGGTCATGCCAATTGAAAGTTTAAAAGACAAAACTTTTTCGAGCAAAATGATGGGTGATGGCATTGCCATTATTCCAAGTGAAGGAAAAATTTACGCTCCAGTGAACGGAACTATTTCGGCTCTTCTTGATACTAAACACGCGTATGGCATTACTGCTGAAGCTGGTTATGAACTTTTAGTTCATGTTGGCCAAGATACCGTTAATTTAAAAGGCGAAGGTTTCGCTAGTAAATTTAAAGAAGGCGATAAAATTAAAAAAGGTGAATTACTTGGCACCTTTGATATCGATTTTATTACTAATAAAGGCTATAACATCGCTACACCAGTTATTTTAATCGCTGGTGGTGAATTTAAAATTAAAGCTAAAGCACCTGATGGCGAGATTAAGGCTGGAGATGCTTTACTTACTCTTACTAAATAACTATTTAGTTAAAAGAAAATTCTTCTTTGAATAAACTAATTTACCATTAACGTAAGTTTGGTAAACATTAAAATCTTGATCAATAATCACAAAGTCGGCATCGTTGCCGATTTTGATTTCACCCACATTTTTTAGATGTAAATTATTAGCGACATTTTTACTTACTAGATCAACTGCTTCTTCTAGTTTAAGATTAAAAATCTTCTTGGCATTTCTTAACGCTTCATTAGTGGTTAAGACACTACCAGCGAGTTGTCCATCTTTAAGTAAAGCATAACCATTTTTTACATAGACCGGGAAGGTACCAAGATGATATTTCCCACTTTTCATATAACGGCCTTCCATGCTATCAGTGATTAGCACTAATTTATTCTTACCTTTATTATTAAATAATAATTGCGCCGCTTCTTGACTCACATGTTTTAAATCCAAAATAAGTTCAGCATACATATCTTTTAAAGTTAAAGCCGCTCCAGTCACACCAATATCACGGTGATGAAGTTTACTCATCGCATTATAGGTATGAGTAAAACAATTAATATCGTTTTGATATTTTTTTACTTCACTAAAAGTAGCGTTAGAATGGCCAACGGAAATCACGATGCGATTTTTCTTTAAAAACTTTATGAAATTCATATCGGATTTTTCAATCGCTAAAGTAACAATTTTAATTTTATTGCCACTTGCATTAATGAAATCTTTCATTAAAGAAATATTTGGTTTCACAATGTATTTTTTATCTTGCGCACCACGATAAACTTCACTAATAAATGGACCTTCTAGATGAACACCAAGAATCTTGGCTTCATTAGGGGCGTATTGTTTCTTTTTAATATTAGTTAAGGCTTTTTTAATAGAAGCCTTACTCATCGTCATTGTAGTTGGTAAAAAAGAAGTGGTGCCGCTTTGCGTGATGCTTGTGGCGATATTATGTAGTGCATCTTTAGTGGCATCCATTGTGTCTGAGGCGTTAGCGCCATGAATATGTTCTTCAATAAAACCAGGCACAATAAAATATTTATTACTGAGAGTAATACCTTGACTAGTTCTTAAACTAGAAAACTTATTACCCTTAATCACTAAAGAAGTACGGACAATTTTTTTGTTGTTTAAATATACATTTGCGCTTTTAAAACTAATCATAATAAACTCGCTGCATCTTGATCAGCGTAAATTGTGACTTTGTTGTGGCGATTTAAAATACTAGCGGGGAAGTCGGTAGTAATTTCTTTACTCATTAAACGTTTTAAAGCGTTCGCTTTATTTTTGCCAGTAATAATAATAACAATCCTCTTTGCGTTCATAATACTTTTTAATCCCATACTAACTGCTTTCGTGGGGACTTCATTAATATTATTAAAGAAACGTGAATTATCTTTAATGGTTGATTCTTTTAAATCAACAATGTGAGTTAATGAATTAAAATCTGTGCCTGGTTCATTAAAGGCGATGTGACCGTTACTACCAATGCCAAGAATTTGAAAATCAATTCCGCCCGCATCTTTAATACGGTTATCATATTTTTCAAAATAGTCTTCACTATTTTTATCAATGCTTGGGATGTGAGTTTTACTTTTAATGATATTAACGTGATTAAATAAGTTATTATCCATAAAATAACGATAACTTTGTGGATGACCCTTTTCTAATCCGATGTATTCATCTAAGTTAAACGAAGTAACTTCGTTAAATGAGATATCGCGCACCTGATAAGCTTTCACAAGTTCTTCATAAACACCAACTGGGGATGATCCAGTGGCTAAACCTAAGATAGCATTTGGTTTTCTTCTTAGTAAGGAAGCAATCTCGTCTTTAATCGCAAGATTGATTTCGTTTTTTGATAATATTTTTAGTTCCATGTTTATATTATAAAGCATAACGTGCTAAAAAGTTAAAAACATAGATGTTTTTGCTAAATATTAAATTTAGTTAAAATTAGGGAGAACAAAGCCCGTAAAAGTAATATCAATCTTACCTTCCATTTTTGCTGTAGGCAATCCATCTATGATGTTTTGTTCCTTCGCTAAAGCGTAAGCTTCTTTGACAATTCCGTTTTCGTCAAAAACAATTTTCATATCTTCGACTTCTACTTTTAGACTAAGAGCGTTCTCTATTTTACTAGATACGATAGCAGGACCACTAATTGTTAGTTCTTTACCTAGTAAAGAGAATTTTGCGTTGTTAAAGTCGCTATATAGACCAGTAACAAAATCCATTGCTTCCGGATCAGTACTATCTAAAACATGTGATTTACCTTGTTTTTTCTCTACCGGATTTTGACTTGGATCATTAGAAGAAATTCGAGTAATATACTTAGTAGCAAAACACTTTTCTTCTTCCCCTTCCAGAGGAAAACCGGTTAATTTCATAAAAAATCTTTGAACAATTCCTATTGGTAATTTTTCTAACGGTTCAGCTTCAAAACCAGTAAATTTAAAATCCCAAGTTGCACTAATTTCTTTAGCGACAAGACAATTGTCTTGATCATCGGTGTGAATATTGTAATTTTCTTTAATAAAATCCATTGCTTCACTAGAAGTAATTTCTTTAGGTTGTTCTTCCTCTTGTTCTTTATTGCATGCAGTAAAAAGCAATGCTGGTGCAATTAGTAACAATGCTAACTTTGTTTTCATTTTTTTAGCCTCTTTTAAATTTTAACGATAAATATTATAAATCTAATAATTGAATTATTAAAGCAATAATTTACTCATTTGTCCATTTTTTCGTTCTTATAGTTATTGTATAATAACTAAGAATATGATTATGCAAAAGGAATTGAGATTGAGTGTTCATGACTTAGTTGATTTTCTTTTACGCACTGGTGACATTGATTCACGTATTTATAATCAGGATACAATGAGCCGAGGAAGTGAGATTCACGCGAATTATCAAAGTCGCCATTTAGGTAATCATATTTCAGAATATTATCTAAAAACCAGTATAAAGGTTGATGATTTTATCATCTACCTTGATGGACGAGCGGATGGGATTTATCTAAAAGAAACGCCAATTATTGAAGAACTTAAATCAACAGTAGAAGATCTTGATGTTTACTATAAGAAAAACGAAGAATGGAATTTAGGGCAAGCGATGACTTACGCCTATATGTTTCTTAAAGAAAAGAAGGTGGAGAAGTGCGAAATTATTTTAACGTATATCTCTCAGCTTAATGATGAAAGAAAAGAACATAAGTATCAGTTTGATTTTAAAACGCTAGAGAAAAAGGTTATTAATCTAGTTAAACAATATTTAAAATTTTATTTAAATATTTATGAACATAAAGTTAGGCGGAATAATACGAGCCGCGATTTAACTTTCCCATTTAAGAAAATGCGAAGTGGACAAAAACAATTTATTGCTCTAACCGAAGAGATAATGAAAAATGGGGGAGTGAGCTTTATTGAAGCTCCGACAGGAATTGGTAAAACAATTTCCGCTCTTTATCCAAGCGTGAAGTCATTTAGCGAAACTAGTAACGATAAGATATTTTATCTTACTGCGAAAAATACCGGAAAAGATGCGGCATATCAAGCTTCTTCCATATTAGTGGAGCATGGGTTAGAGGTTGGTGTTATCTACATTACCGCAAAAGAGAAGATTTGCGCTTCACCAGGCGCGAGTTGTAACCCCAATGAGTGTCCATACGCTAAGGACTATTATACGAAGCTTAAAAGCGCGCTTATGACGGCTATCAAAAAGAAAACTCTTTATAACGCAAACGAGATCAAAAAGATAACTGATAAGTATAAAATTTGTCCGTTTGAATTCTCATTAGATTTATCTAATTATATGGATATTGTGATTGCGGATTATAACTATTTCTTTGATCCGATTGTTCATCTTGAACGCTACTTTGATATGGACGCTAGTCAATATGTCGTGTTAGTGGACGAAGCGCATAACTTACTTGACCGAGCTAGCGAGATGTATAGCGAAACTTTATCTTATTCTTTATTTAAAGAATGTCGTAATGATTATCGTTTTGCAGAAAAAAGTTTAAAGCGAGCGTTCACTCGTGTGAATAAATTATTCTTGGATAATTTAGAGAAGATAGAAATTGGAAGTAAGGTTATCGAAGATATTGAACACGAAACTTATCTAGCGTTTAGCGCCCTTAATAACAATATTTCTAATTTCTTAAAAGAAAATGATTTTCATCCAAATGATGAATCAATTGACTTCTCTCGTCGCCTTAACCGTTTCCTAAAACTATATGAGCTTCATAATGAAGCTGATGCTATCTACGTAGAAAAAAGTAGTGAAAAAGACATTTCGCTAAATTTATTATGTCTTGATCCAAGTGCACGAATTCGTGAATCACTTAACTTGGTTAAAGGTGGAGTTTTATTTTCGGCAACCTTATCACCAATGGATTATTACAAAAACGTCTTAGGCGGGAATGTTCGTGATAAGGAATTAATCCTTCCTTCACCTTTTCCGAAGGAAAATTTTAAGTTAATGCTTGCTCCAGCGGCTTTAAAATATAAAGACCGCGATGCTTCACTTAATCAAGTAGTTGATTATATTAATGCATTTATTAATGCGAAAAAAGGCAACTACTTAATCTATTCGCCAAGCTTTGAATATCTAGAGAAATTAAAGCCATATTTTTCTAGTAATGAAAAGAAGTTAGTTATCTATCAAAATAAAGAGATGGCGGATATAGAAAAAAAGGCTTTTATTTCTCAATTCTTAATTAAGAATGAGAAAAGTGTTATTGGTTTTTCGGTTGTTGGTGGTGCTTTCGCTGAAGGAATTGACTTAGTAAATGATTCCTTAATTGGCGTGGTGGTAATTGGGGTTGGTTTACCTACCATTTCCTTTAAAAGAAATCTCATTAAAGAATATTATCAAAATAAGGAGATTAATGGTTTCTCTTATGCTTATAAGCATCCAGGGATGAATAAGGTATCACAAGCAGTGGGTCGCTTAATAAGAAGTGAGACTGATATTGGGGCGGCTTTATTAATTGATGATCGTTATCTCACTAACGAATATCGTCATCTCTTTAAAAAAGAGTGGCAAGATTATGAGGTCACCACTTCAGCAAAAGAAGTTAGTGATGTTTTAAAGCGTTTTTATCAAAAGTAATTATTATAAATAATTAATAAGTGCTAGAATAATTATCGTTATGGCGTTTGATAAATCGCATCTACGTAATTTTTCCATCATCGCACATATCGATCATGGTAAGTCTACTTTAGCTGATCGTATTTTAGAATTTACTAATACCATCTCTCAAAGAGAGATGAAGGAACAAATTCTTGATTCGATGGATTTAGAAAGAGAGCGGGGCATTACCATTAAATTAAATGCTGTTACTCTTTCCTATCAAGCCAAGAATGGTGAGAAATATATTTTTAATCTTATTGACACTCCAGGGCATGTTGACTTTACTTACGAAGTAAGTAGATCACTCGCTGCGTGCGAAGGCGCATTATTAGTAGTTGATGCCACCCAAGGAGTAGAAGCGCAAACGTTAGCGAACATGTATTTAGCAGTCGATAATGATCTAGAAGTTTTACCAGTAATCAATAAGATTGATTTACCAAGTGCAGACATTGATCGAGTCAAGAAAGATATTACAACTCGGATTGGAATTGATGGTGAAAAATCTCTGTTAGTATCGGCGAAAACTGGAAAAAACATCGAAGATGTTCTTGAAGCAATCGTCCATCAAGTCCCGCCTCCAGAAGGTGATGATAACGCACCTTTAAAAGCTTTAATTTTTGATAGTTATTATGATTCCTATCGTGGAGTAGTTATCCTCGTAAGAATTAAGGAAGGTCACCTTCAAGAAGGTGATACGATTCATTTAATGGCGACGAATAAAGATTATTTAGTTACCGAAATTGGTATTCGAACTCCAAAGGAGTTACGGGTAAAAGAACTTCATACTGGTGAAGTTGGCTATATTGCAGCACAAATTAAAGATATTAAAGATGTCTTCCCCGGTGAGACAGTTACCCTAAAGGGTAATATGGCGAAAGAACCGTTACCTGGATATAAAAAACTTCAGCCAATGGTTTATTGTGGATTATACCCGGTTGATTCAAAATATTATGATGATCTTAAAGAGGCGCTTGATAAACTAAGTTTAAATGACGCTTCTTTAATTTATGAAGCCGAAACAAGCCAAGCTTTAGGCTTCGGTTTTCGGTGTGGTTTCTTGGGATTACTCCATATGGATGTAATCCAAGAACGATTAGAAAGAGAATACCATTTAAATTTAATTTTAACAGCGCCAAGTGTTATTTATCATGTCAATATGTCAGATGGGAGTCAAATTAAGATTGATAATCCTTCAAATCTCCCGGATTTATCGAAGATATCTTCGATAGAAGAACCGTTTGTGAAGGCGGAAATTACCGCGCCAAAAGAGTATGTCGGAGCAGTTATGGAGCTTTGTCAAAATAAGCGAGGAATTTATCAAGATTTAACTTACTTTGATGACACGCGCATGATCATCAAATATGAGATACCGTTAAGTGAAATTATTTTTAATTTCTTTGATAAATTAAAAAGTTACACAAAAGGTTATGCAAGTTTAGACTATGAACTTAGCGACTATAAAGAAAGCAATTTAGTCAAAATGGATATCTTATTAAATGGCGATATTATTGACGCATTATCAACTATTGTTTATAAGCCTAGTGCTTATAACCGTGGGGTTTTAATGGTCAGAAAATTAAAAGAAATTATTCCGCGACAACAATTTGAAGTTCCGATTCAAGCTGCCATCGGTGGTAAGATTATTGCCCGCGCGGATGTAAAGGCAGTTCGTAAAGATGTCCTGGCCAAATGTTATGGTGGTGACATTAGTCGAAAAAAGAAGTTGCTTGAAAAGCAAAAAGAAGGTAAAAAACGCATGAAACAAGTGGGATCAGTTGAGGTTCCGCAAGAGGCGTTCATGAGTGTACTTTCACTTGATGAAGATTAGTCGCATTCGCTCGATAATATGTTTCATGCGAGCATAAAATATTAACGCGCATTATCCGCACGCATATTTTTATTTTTGCTAGATTTTATCGGAGTTTTTGTGCACTTACGGGAAATATATTTTCGCCCGCACATGTTAATATTATTCGTGCACTACATACGCTAATAAATATAAACACACCCACGCAGGCTTAATAGAATTAAATTTTTGCGAGTGGAGGAAAATAATTATTCGTAAGCGCAGGTAAAAATAAAAAAAGTGAAACAGGTGTACGTTAATATATTTCGCTCGCACATTAATATAAATTTATGGGTACGGAATCGCGCACATTAATAATAATTTAATTGAAACATCGTGCATGTTAATATTGATCATAAGCGCATGTTTATATTTATTAATTTTAAGCAAGCGGTATTTTAATTTTTTGGGCGTGAATCCTCGTGTGCGCACGATGATATAATGTCGGGCGCGCGTAAAATATTTTTCAAGCGTACACACATGGGCGATGAGATAATTCACATAATCTAAGCGAACGCAAATATTTCTGACGCACACAGGGTAATATGTAATTAGTGATGGTGAAGTTGATTTTCTCTCGATTTTTTGCATACGCACGATAATATAAAAATCAGGCGTAGGCGAATATTTTTCGTGCATATATGCATAGGCGATAATACATTTCGCATAGCACGTATGAGCATAAATATTTAATGCACTCGCATGTTAATAGTTATGAGCGAAAGTGAAACAGTTATTCGCACGCACGATTAATATTCATCGCATATGTAGGCGATTACTATTCGCACATAAATGCACGCACACTAATAGTAATTTGTTGTTAGGGATCATATCGCTTCGCGCGCATATTAATAATAATTTCCCACGCATATAAATATAAATTTTCACAAGTGCATACGCAGGTTTAATAATGATTAGATTTATACATCCGCGCACATAAATATGAATAGCCAAGCGCAAGTTAATATTATTAATTTCAAACGTAGATAATCTTAATCTTGTAAAAGCTAAGTATCGCGCACGCATTATAATATATTTAGATACGCGCACGCGAATATATAATTTCGCACATAATTGTGTACAGTGATAATACTAATCACATACTAGATAGGCGCACTAATATTAATATACGCACGCATATTAATAGTAATTTTTATGGTACACGATTTAATGTGCATTTAGCACGCATATATTTATATATTTAGTCGATTTTTTGCATGAGTTTTTATGCTTGTCAATAGGAAAATATACTTTTTTAATATTTATATATAAATATTAGTAATGAAAATTAGTAGTTTTGTAGTTATTTTTTTAGTTAAGTTGTATAATATAGCCATGGAAAAAACAACTACAGTTGAGATTGCTAAAAGATACACAGACAATACATACGCGAATAAGGACGAAGTCCGTAGAGGCCTCAATACTTCGCTTGTTGATCCTTTCTGGAACGCAATCCTCTCCTATCGTTCGCAATACAGTAAGCCTATCCGTCTCTACACCGTGAGCATGCTTAGTTATTGCGTGTGTAATACGCCTACTATTAGCCAAAAGTGTAGCGACATTACTTCTCGCTTGGCTCAATGCCTTTCGACGTTTATAGCGCTTGATGAGGGCGAAAAAGAGCGCGTCCGCTACAAGTGCACCTACGATACTTTAGCCTACGTTGGTCAAGCGTATGGCGAGACATTCACAAGCGAATACATCAACACGCTCATCAATAATCAGGCGCAAAGTATGCAAGGACTTTCCCAAGCAAAAAAGAAAGCCGCTGATTTTTATGATGCCTATAAACTCCTCGGCGAGAAAAAGTTAAATATTGATGAAGATTTCTTGGTTCAGCTCTACGTCACGATAAGTAAACAAGAGATTACTAGCAACTATCGTAACTTCGACTTCAGTGCACCTAACGTGAGCGTGTTTAATCGCGAATATAACGGAATCCCTTTCCGCAGCATCGAAAAACACATGAATATTCTCTACGAATTTTTGAAAGACACTAAGGTTTCTACGATTCAAAAGGCTTGTGCCGCTTATTATTACATAAACTATGTTAAACCATTCGCTAACTACAACAATGAGATTGCGATTTTAACTTTCAAAGCGATTATTGGTAATGACGAAAAAGCCCAAATTGGTTATTTACTCTCATTTGAAGAATTGCTTAAGCATTATGATACTTTTGCGCTTGATTTCAAAGAAACCAGTCGTGGTAACGATCTTACCTATGTGTTAATGCGTGTTGTAACATACGCAACAGGCGTAATTGAGACATTCCTTGATAATTGCACTAACACGAAAATAGACGATTTGAGGCACGAACACGCTCCTAGACCTGACGAGAACACACCAGAGACAGAGAAAAGCGCGAAAGAGCCTAAAAACGAAGAAAAAGCAATAACCCCTGTAAAAGAAACGGTTGGATCAGTTGCGATGACGACCATTGAATCTGGTTTAGACGAAAAGGATGCGAACAAGTTTGAAAAATATCTTCTTGAAAAGAATCCGTCGCTAAAAAAAGCGCAGGCGCATTTTTATGCTCGTCATTGCACGATGGGGAGCTTCTACACCATCCAAAATTACAAGAAAGAAGAGAAGGTTGTTTATGAAACAGCGAGAACTAGTATGGACGCTTTAGCGAGTTTCGGTTATTATAAGAAACAACAAATAAAAAACAAATTTGTTTACACTCCGGTTAAAATAGAAGGGGACAAATAATATGGCACCGACAATCTTAGCGTTAAATCCAGGCGTGATAGCCTTGCTTGCTATTCTTGCCTTTGGTGGTGTTTTAATTTTTGCCATTATTATGCTTAAACGTCACACCAATCTATTTCATAAAGATGAAAAGCCAAGCGATGAGAAGATTGTGAAAGATGAATTAAATCGGATGCTTGAAGAAGTAAAAGACGAAGATACAAAGAAAGCTATGGAAGATTTTAGCAAAAATCATCCAACCGATGAAAACAAGAAACCCGAAGACCATCAATAGTCTTTATATTCATATTCCATTTTGCCGTCACCTTTGTTTTTATTGTGATTTTCCTAAACTGCTGCTCAATCATGATTTTGAAACAAAATACATGAAGATGCTTCTTATTGAGTTAAAAGCGCAAAAGATTAATCATAAACTTAAAACGATCTATATCGGAGGCGGCACTCCTTCATGTGTTAATTTATTGCCATTACTCAAGGCGCTACAAAAATATATTAATGCTAAAACCGAGTTTACTATCGAGGCTAATGTTTTAGACATTAATGAGCAATTACTAAGGACATATCAACATTATCGTGTCAATCGTTTGTCATTAGGAATTCAATCCACTCACGATAAATTATTAAAAGTTTTAGGCCGAGAGCATACAAAAGTAGATGTCTTTAATAAAATTAAACTTATTAAAAAATATATCAATAACATTAACATTGACTTGATTTATGGTTTTAAAGAATTAACTAACAAGTTACTTGTTGACGAACTAAACGACTATTTAAGATTAAATGTGAATCACATTTCTACTTATAGTCTTGAAATTCATCCTGGCACAAAATTTTATAACGATCATCGAAAAGAACTTGATTCAAGCTTAGTTCGTGAACAATTTGACATTATCTACGATAATTTAACTAGACATGGCTACATTCGTTACGAAACGAGTAATTTTGCGAAAAAAGGTTATCAAGCAAAGCATAACCTCACTTATTGGAAAGATGAAGAATACTACGGAATTGGTTTAGGAGCAGCTAGTTTTATTGGCCAATATCGCTATAAAAACACATTAAATTTCTTTGAATATTTAAAAGGTCGTTTTATCTCGCAAAAAGAAAAAATCACTTTAGCGGATGATAAAAAATATTACCTGATGTTAAATCTAAGATTAGCGGATGGTATTAACCTAAAAGATTATCAACATCGTTTTAAAACTAATCTCTTAGATGAGAAAAAAACAAGCATTCAATCATTAAAAGTTCGCAAGTTAGTGAAAACTAATTATAATAATCTTGTAACAACTTACGAAGGAAGTATGCTGCTTGATATAATATTAGAGGAACTATTCTAGTTATGGAAATCGCCAGATTTAATAAACGTGCTCTTAGTTACTTGATTGATTTTTTGCTTACCTTTGGTATTGGCGTTGCTTTATCAATCCCTTTATTTATCTACACCGAAATTCCTTGGTATTTTAGTATCATCTTGTTGATGATAATTTGCTATTTAACTTATTTGTTAATTCATGTTACAACGATGCTTCTATCACGCGGCCGCACTCTTGGCGCTGCGATTTTTGGTATTAAAACTGTCACGAAAGATAACAAACCAATTTCGGGAAGAAATGTTTGGATCAAGGAATTATATTTAGGTTTACTTCCGTTTGTAATCGCTAACGCAATCTATATGTTAATTATCCATACTGAACAAACTTTATTTGACCGAATTACTAACTCAATCGTGGTCGATGTTCGCTATTCAACATT
>JAKSVA010000012.1 GCA_024408435.1 Bacilli bacterium | reverse complement strand
TCATGTTTATTATTTTATACTATAATAATAAAAGTATGAAAGCGATCCGCATCATCTTAGCTGGCTTACGTAATGCCGATAAGACATATAAACTCATTAATAGAGGAGACAAAATTGTTGTTGGCATTAGCGGTGGCAAAGACTCACTAGTTCTATTTTACGCTTTGACGCTTTATCAAAGATTTCAACATACCGATTTTAAACTTTATCCCGTCATGATTGATTTAGGTTTTCCTAACTTTCGCGCTGATAAGGTAAAGAAGTGGGTAAAAAAGCTTGGCTATGATTTAATCATTAATGATTCCACGAGTGTTTACCCGATTTTAAAAGCTAACCAAAAAGAAAAGAAACATTTACCTTGTTCAATATGTTCACGGATGAAGAAAGCCATTATGAACGCTATTGCTCATGAAGTAAAAGCAAATAAAGTTGCCTTCGCTCACCATATTGATGATGCCGCAGAGACATTATTTATGAATATCTTCTATGCGGGCAAGATTGCGACCTTTGAACCAAAGATGCACTTATCGCGAGAGAATGTTGATTTTATTCGCCCCTTAATCTTTTCTAAAGAAAAAGATATCGCTCGCTGCGCAAGAGAGGAAAAAATGCCAGTCACTAAATCTAATTGTCCAGCCGATAAATTAACAACAAGAAAAGAAATTAAAGATTGGTTAGCAAGTATCAGTAAAAATAACAAATTAATTAGTAAAAATATTTATACCGCACTAAAGAATGAAGAACAAGTTTTACTCTGGAAAAAATAGTTAACCTTGATTAACAAAAAAGAGGATGTTTACATCCTTCTTTTTTTATTATAAGATAGCCACATATGACAGTGGCTATCATCTTTCAAGTATTACTATTTGGTATTGCTTTAAGTATGGATGCTTTTGCGGTGGCAATAACCGATGGCCTCATCTATAAAGACATCAACAAAAAGAAAGCGCTATTTATCGCAAGCGTTTTTGGTTTAATGCAAGCGATTATGCCACTAATTGGTTATTGGATAATTGCTGCCGTTGAATTAGCTGTTGGTGAATTAGCTGGTAAACATGCAATTGAAATTACATGCGAAGTTGTTGTTTGGATAGCTTTTATACTTCTAGTATTCATTGGTTCAAAAATGGGTTATGAGGGAATTAAAGGCATAAGGCATCCAGAGCAACGAAAACCAAAATTATTTAAGGTTAAAGAAGTATTGCTCTACGGCATCATAACTTCAATTGATGCATTAGCGGTTGGCTTTTCTTTGCACGCTGGACATATTTCTAATGACACTACCATTTGGCTCCATGCATCAATCATCTTAGTATGTACATTTATTATTTCTTTACTAGGTGTTTTGCTAGGTAATTTCTTTAATAGTTTGTTAAAGGGAAAATACGAAATTACTAGCATCATTGGTGGCATTATACTAATCACTCTTTCAATTTGGGTAGTAGTATCTCATTACATTGGAATATAATTAAAACTATGAAACAAAGAAATGAATTATTTAAAGATTTAATATTTTACGAAATATATCCGACAAGTTTTTACGATTCGAATAGTGATGGAATCGGCGATTTAATGGGAATTAAGAAAAAACTATCCTACATTAAAGAGCTTGGATGCAACGCTATTTGGCTTAATCCGTTTTTTGTTTCACCATTTCGTGATGGCGGTTATGACATTAGCGATTTCTTTAATGTTGATTCTAAATTTGGAACAATGAGAGACTTTGATGATTTAATCAAAGAGGCCAAAAAATTAAAAATTAAAATTATTCTTGATTGCGTTGCTGGCCACACAAGTAACATAAGCAAAGAGTTTATTGAATCTAGTAAAGAAAAGAAAAATAAATACTCTGATTTGTTTATTTGGAACAACAACGTGTGGCATATGGAATCAGGCTATAAACTTGTTTCTGGTTGCACTCCAAGAAATGGTAATTTTTTAGTTAATTTTTTTGCGTTCCAACCTGCCTTAAATTACGGTTTCAATAAAATTGAATACCCTGAATGGCAAATGTCATATCGTGATCAGCGCACATATCAAGCTCGTAATTTTATTATTAAATTTATGAAATTTTGGTTAAAGAAAGGGGTGGCTGGTTTTCGTGTTGATATGGCTGATTCACTTGTAAAAAATGATAAAGATAAATCGGCGACCATTGAAGTTTGGCGTTATATCTTTAAAAAAGTAAAAAACGATTACCCTAACGCATTCTTTGTTAGCGAGTGGAGTAATCCTAACCAATCATTTAGAGCGGGTTTTGATTGCGATTTTGTCCTTAATCACTGGCATAATTTCTATCATCATTTAGCAAGGAGCACTAAGTCTACTTGCGGTGTCTCTGTTTTAAATGGTGGCGACTCATCCGTTTTTATTAAAGATTTAAAATGGCGATATAGTGAAAGTATCAAAAACCATGGCTATTTAGGAATTATTTCCGGTAACCATGACACTACTCGTGTTGCTACTTTTCTCTCTTTAGAGAAATTAAAAATGTTTTATATGTTTATGTTCATGATGCCAGGGATTCCTTTCTTATATTATGGCGATGAGATTATGATGAAGAATGCCACTATCGCTAATAAAGATGGCGGCTACACTCGTACTGGTGCAAGAACTCCTATGCAATGGGATGAAAGTAAAAACGCTGGGTTTTCAAAGGCAAGTACTGATAAATTATATTTACCAGTTAACAAAGGAAGCAAAACTAATCTTATCGGTAATTTAAACGATAAAAATTCTTTATACTACACGATTAAGACTTTAATTAAAATTAGAAAAAATAATCCTTCAATTTTAAATGCAACTATGACATTTAATGTGAAAAATAATGTTATTAATCTTAATCGCGGTAATTTAAGATTAATCTTAAATTGTTCAAAAAAAGATATTACAGTTAAAAACAAAATATTATATTCAACTGGTAAAAATAAAACAATTAAGCCCAATGAAGGCGCAATTATAATTATTTAATGTTTGCTTTTAAACAAAGTTTTACTAAATCATCAACAGTTGAGAACGCCACGCATTCAACTGTATCAGCCGCGCCATAATAAATTTTTACTTTACCATTCTTTTCTAAGATTAAGCCACCAGGGAATATCACATCATTCCGATAACCGTTTTTTCTTTCATAAGGCATAGACGGTGACATTAATGGTTTATTGTAATAACCAATTACTTTGCTTGGATTTTTTAAATCTAAAAGCATTACACCGACATAATAAATTTTTTGCCACTTCTTTTCCCACCCATTCTTCCCTCGAGTGGGGTCTAATTCAACAGCATGGAATAAACAAAGCCAACCATATTTAGTTTTAATTGGTGGCGTTCCTGGGCCAATTTTTGCATTTGAGAATTTTACTTTCTCAGCACCTAAAACTAGTTTAGAATTACCCCAATATTTTAAATCACTTGAATCAGACATCCAGATATCAAAATATTCTCCACCACGAGAATAAACCGGGAATGGGCGTTCTAAGCGAACATATTTTCCGTTAATTTTTTCAGGAAAGAGAACCATATTACGATTATCCGGAGTAGTTAAAGAAATAACTTTTAATTTTTTAAATGATTTATCTAATTTACCAATTCCACCTCTAATTCCGTGTTTAGTATCACAAGCAAAACACATATAAATTTCATCATTAATTACTTGTAAGCGAGGATCATAGATTCTCTTAATCTCGTTATCTTGGAGAACAAAACGAGTCTTTTTATCAACAATCCAATGAAGACCATCTTTACTTTTCGCTAAACCTAAATTAGTGCCCGCAAGACCAACACTATCGCAAGGTGTACCTTTATAATCATTACGAAATATCATGTAGTAGATGCCATGATATTTAGTAACACCAGCGTTAAAAATTAAATCCGCCTTAAACGGAATATCCTTTTTACTAAGAATCGGATTATCTTTGTACCGTTTTACTAAATTTAAATCTTTAAACATAACTATCTCCCCTTTTTCATCTTCTCAAGCGCCGCTTGATCTTTCTTTAATAATTCATTCATCTTTTCATCAATGATAAAACGTTGATCATGAACGAAACGAATCTCTGGTGTTTTATATAAAGAGATTTTTTGCGCTAACTGGTGGCGAAGATAAGGTGCCATCTGCACTAATTTATCAAATGATTTATTTGCATCCTTATTACCTAAAAAAGAGACAAAAACTTTCGCAATACTATAATCATTCGTGACTTCAACTTTGTTGACCGAAACAAAACCAATCTTTGAATTAGCGGTCGCTAAAACAATATCGCGAATATTACGGTCAATAATCGCTTTAATTTTTGGCTTACGGTCCATCTTACTTTGCCTCTTCTTTCATTTCGAAGGTTTCAATAATATCACCTTCATGAATATCGTTATAGCCCAAGATAGTCGCGCCACATTCAAAACCATTCTTTACATCAGCAGCGTCATCTTTAAAGCGCTTAAGACTCGCGAGTTCACCATCATAGATAATAATGCCATCGCGAATTAGATGAATCTTACTTCTAGCTTTAATATGGCCTTCGGTCACATAACAGCCAGCAATGGTAAGTTTATTCGCTTTAAATAAGTTTCTGACTTCCATTTGACCAACGGCTACTTCTTTAAGTTCAGGTTTGGTCAAACCTTTAAGAGCTCCTTCAATTTCTTCAATTAATGCATAAATGACACGGTGTAATCTAATTTCAACTTTATTTTCTTCCGCTTTAACTTTTACGTTCGCGCTTGGTCTTACATTAAAGCCATAAATAATTGCATCAGAAGCAGCAGCTAAAGCAATATCACTATCAGTGATTGCACCAGCGGTTGCCCGAATAATATTAACCTTCACTCCCTTAACGGTGATTTTCATAATGCTGCTCTTAAGCGCTTCAACTGAACCAGTCGAATCAGCTCTAATTAATAAATTCAAAGAAGTAATTTCGCCTTCCTGGGCTTGTTTATATAAGTCATCAAGACTTCTAGCCGCGGAACCACTTCTTGATTGCTCCTCGCGCTGTAAATGACGTTTTGCGGCAATTTCTCTTGCTTCCTTCTCGGTTGGGAAAGCCATAAAGTGATCACCAGCATTAGGAACTTCGTTTAAACCTGTCACGCTTACAGGCGTTGATGGTGTAGCGGTCTTCATCACTTTTTGGTGCTCATTGACCATGCGGCGAATATGACCATAGGAAGCACCAACGACAACATAATCGCTATTATTTAAAGTTCCGTTTTGGATTAATAAAGTCGCTTTTGGTCCTTCACCCTTATCAAGTTTAGCCTCAAGCACTGTTCCCATCGCATAGCGATTTGGATTAGCCTTAAGTTCAAGCATTTCACTAAGCACTAAAATATTTTCCATTAAATTTTCAATGCCAATGTTTTTCTTCGCACTAATTTCACAGAAAATATTTTTACCACCATATTCTTCAGGAATAATTTCGTAATTCATTAAATCGTTCTTCACGCGTTCAATATTAGCGCCATCTTTATCAATTTTATTGATAGCAACCACAATCGGGGCACCCGCAGCTTTCGCATGATCAATTGCTTCAATAGTTTGTGGCATAACACCATCATCAGCGGCGACAACTAAAATAACAATATCAGTGACACTGGCACCACGACTTCTCATCGCGGTAAATGCTTCGTGCCCAGGCGTATCAATAAAGGTAATCTTTTTACCTTTAATTTCTTTTTGGTAAGCACCAATGGCTTGGGAAATACCGCCTGCTTCTGTTGCCACCACATTACTATTTCTAATTGCGTCAATTAAAGTTGTTTTACCATGGTCAACGTGACCCATTACCGTGACAACTGGTGGACGTTCCACTAAATCTTCTTTCTTATCTTTAATTTCCACTTCTTCAAAGTTTTCGGCGCTCACAACTTTTTCTTTTTTTACGTCATAACCAAAGTTAAGACAAATTTCACCAATGCTATCATCATCAAGCATTTGGTTAATCGTGACCATCTTTTTGTGTAAGAAGAAATATTTAATAATGTCACTTGGTAAAATTTTTAATTGCTTCGCCAGTTCAGCGACACTTAAAGAACGAGTGAAGACAAAGACACCGTTATTAACTTTATTAAGATTCTTGTTATGTGATTTAACATTATTCACATTCGAGATTCGTTTATTGTTATAAGAACGATTATCTTTCATATTCACCCTCCTTTAAATTTATTTAACAACAATTACTTTTCCTCGTCGTAATATTCGTCAAACTCATCGTAATCGACATCATCTTCCTCATATTCTTCTTCGTTATTAGCGTTTTCTTCCGCTTCAATTTCGCGAAGTTCTTCTTCGGTATAGATGTCCATCTTTTTGATTTCTTCTTTCTTCTCAACTGGTTTTTCTTCCTTATTTTCATTCGGAACTTCGTTCTCAGTGATTTTCCGTGGACGATGGGCTTTCTTTTCCGCTTTCTTCTTGTCTTCTTTCTCTTGTTCGAGTTGTTTTTCAAGATCAAGAATGTTGGTGGTTGTTTTAATTTCCACGTGTTCTGCTTCACGCTTTTCTGCACGATTAGCGGCAGCTTTCGCTTTCGCTAATTCTTCTTCTAAGCTTGAGACTGGACCAGTCTTGATCGTAACAACTTCATCATCGACTTTCTTAACTTTCTTCGCAGCTTTTTTGGCTTTAGCTTCTTCTTTAGAAGCTTCAGCGTTAGCTTCAACTTTCTTTAACTCAGCTTCTTTTTCTTTTTCCGCTTTATACGCTAAGGATTGTTTAGCGAATTCACTCTTCTTTTGTGCTTCTTTTCTTTCTGCGTCTTTCGCATCAAGTTCTTCTTTGGTCGTATACTTTAACCCTTCTTCCTTCGCAGCGGTTTCTTCTAAGATAGTTAAATCATAACCAGTTAATTGCACCGCTAAACGAACGTTTACACCACGTAAACCAATGGCTTTAGAATATTGACCATCTTTGACAATACAAGTAGCTTCTTTGCCCTCTGCATCATCGCGATCAATATTAATACCAACAACTTCCGCTGGACGGAGCGCATCAATAATATATAAGGATGGATCTTCGTTCCATGCGACAATATCAATCTTTTCTTTGTCACGACCATTACCGCCTAATTGATTAACGATCTTGTTAATCCGGCTACCATCTTTACCAATACAACTACCAGTTGCATCAACATCATGGTCGTTACTATAAACAGCAACTTTACTTCTCTTACCAGCGCGACGTGCGATTCCTTTAATTTGAATCGTACCATCATAGACTTCGTGAATTTCTTCTTCAAATAATCTTTTTAAGAAACCAGGCGCGGCTCTTGTCACTTGAATGCTGCCTTTTTTATCAGTAGAAACATCGTCTAAATATAATTTAATTTGTTGGCCAACCGTAAAAGTTTCATCACCAATCATTTCTCTCCGGGTGAGATAAACATTATTTTTTCCAATATTAACAGTTACCGCACGGTCTTCAACTTTTTCAACTGTGCCAATAACAATTTCACCAATATGGTCTTTATAGGTATCATAAAGAACTGCCTTTTCGGCATCATTCAATCTTTGATGGAAAGCGTTCTTAAATTGTTTAATGAAAATCTTGCTTAACTCATCAATATCAATATTATCATCATGAATTTCAATATCTTGATCGTAATCAAGTTGTTTGCCCTTCACAACTTCTTGCGCATCTTCTAAATCAATTTCAAGCATGTCATCTTGGACATCCTTTTTAATAGTTTTGATTTGGTAAAAATCAACCGTGCCTTTCTTTTCATCAAGAAGAACTTTAACACGTGGATCAGGTAAATCATCCGGTTGATTACCACCAGTTAAAATACGCATATACGCTCTTTCTAATGCTTGAATCGTAATGTTTTTAATGGTGTCTTGCTCAATGTTCTTGGCTTGGCCAAGTTCATTCGCAGCCCCGATGAGTTTTTTCACATTAAACATAATTTATCTCCTTTAAAATTTAATGGCTAAGTGAGCTTTGTCGATATATTTGCGCTCGAGAGTTATTTCCTTCTTACGCGCTTTGATTTGATATAACATCGTCACATTATTCCTATCGACTTTTAATAATGTTCCCTCGATGTTATTTAAGCCCTGATAAGGATGAGAGAGATGAACATTTAGATATTTATTTAGATATTTATCTAAACGAGCAAGATTAATTTCTTTTTCCGCTCCAAGAGACGAGATATCAAGAATGTATCGATCATTAATGACATCACTCGCATCAAGTAAGGGAGATATTAAATCAGATAACTTCACAATTTCATCAAGGCTAATGTCACCATCTTTATCAACGATTATCCTTAGATAATTCTCGCCACTTTCTCTTAAGTAGTGAACATTGATTAGTTGGTAGCCAAGATGATTTAGTTTCTCATTTAATAAACTATGAATCTTGCTTTCTAGAGTATTCATCTTCCTCCTAAAAAATAAAGAGCGGCTCACGCCACTCTAATACTTTTGATATAAGAGCTGCTAAATCTCTTTAGCGTAATTTATCTTACTCAGAAATTAAAATTATGCAAGTTATTAAAAAATACGATAAAATTTAAACAAGTTTAAAAAAGGGGATTTTTTATGAAAAAACTAGCAAAAATTTTACCAATTGCCTTAGCCTTTACTTTGATTGGTTGTAAAGGTAACCAAGGTGAAGAGATCATCATTCCTGAAATCACCGAATCAAAGACAGTTGTCATTCTAGCAACTGGCGGTACGATTGCGGGAAGTGGCGAAGAAGGAAAAGAAACTGGTTATGAACCAGGGACTATTTCGGTTGAATCCTTAATCGCATCTGTTCCAGGAATTGAAGAGATTGCCCCATTAGCGGCTGTTCAAGTTTGTAACATCAACTCGGATGATATGACCTCCGAAATTTGGATTAAACTCGCTAGAACCATCAATCAAATTTCTGATCAATATAAAGATGAAGTAGCCGGATTTGTTGTTTTACATGGTACTGATACTATGGAAGAAACCGCCTACTTCCTTAATTTAACGGTTAACACTGATAAACCAGTCGTCATTACTGGCGCAATGCGCCCAGCCACTGCTACTAGCGCAGATGGACCAATGAATTTATATCAATCAGTTGTTGTTGCTGCTAGCAAGGAGGCTATTGGTAAAGGCGTCCTTGGTGTTTTCTCCGATTCAATTTATTCCGCGCGGTCAATGCAAAAAGTAAGTACCTTTAACGTGACCGCCATTAGTGCTGGTCCGATGGGAGCTTTAGGTTTTATTCGTAATAAAGAAGTCTTCTTCTACGAAGCATCAACACAAAAACATACCTATACCAGCGAATTTGCTCAGTTATTTAGTAAAGATGAAACGATTACAAAATTACCAAAAGTAAATGTAGCGTATTTTAATGTCGATGCTGATGTCGAAATTATTAAAACATTAGGCCATTCTTCTGATGGCTTAGTTATCGCTGGTGCTGGTGCTGGTGAATTCTCAGAATCATTTATTAAAACAATTGATAATTTAGAAATTCCTGTTGTTATTAGTTCAAGAATTAATAGTGGCGTCATTACACAAGACTCTGTCTTATGCAAAGAGGCGGTTGCCGCAAATGATTTACCTCCACATAAAGCCGCTATTCTTTTACGGTTAGCTTTAGAGTATAAAGATAAATTAGAGGATTATAATTTAGTTAAAATCTTTAAAAATTATTAATATTTATGAAAAGGCTTTGGATTACTTCAGCTCTAACTATCTTCTTTTTAACTAGTTGTGGATCCACCCCTAGCGTAGTTAAAAAATATACCATTACTTGGAATAATTGGGATGGCACTACTTTAGCTACCAGTGAAGTTGAAGAAAACCATAAACCTGTTTATGAAGGTGCTACTCCAACTCGTCCATCGACTGAAAATTACGATTATGTTTATGCTGGTTGGGATAAAGAAATTGTTAAAGCTACTGAAGATACAACATATACCGCTACTTACGATCATAATTTCCTATATGGTAGTTATCCACAAACACTTGCAAATCCAACAATAGTCGGAGCCATTGATCCTGATACCGGGTATTATTCAGATGCACAAGGTAATAAATATTTTAAATTTAAAGCCTTAAATGATTACACGACTGATAACAATGTAAAAGTTAAGAAGGGCGACGAAAATTACTATTTAGTTAAACCAATTGAATGGAAAATTTTGTCGGAAGCGGATGGAAAAGGATTTTATACAACATATAAACTATTGATGACACATCAATATAATTCAATTGAAGCAAGTAACGAAGAACCAATTTATAACTATTATGATGAAAGTAGCATTCATAGTTGGATAAATGGTAGCACGGCTCCAAGCGCTAAAACTGAAATAGGTAATTTTTATTGGCGAGCGTTTTGCATAAATCAAATAACGATTGCCTCCGTCGAAGTTATTAATAATCAAGCATCCACTTGTGATGAAAAAAATAGATTTTTTTGCGATCCAACGAATGATTCGATTTTTTCATTAAGTCGTCTTGAACTACGAGGCGATAAACAAGAGCATTACGGATTCCCTAATAGTGATTTAGCTGATAAATCTCGCTTGGCGTTGACGACTGATTTTGCTAGGGCAAATGGAGCGGCTATTAATAAAAATTATGGGATGTATTGGACAAGGTCGCCGAGTGATAACGATTGGTCTATTTATGGTACTGATGCTTATGTCGTAATGACTGATGGACACATCATTCAACATAATATAACTGAAGGCAATTATTGTGTTCGCCCCGCAATTAAAATACCTTTAATAAAATAAGCTATTTATTAACACTATTATTGGTAAATTTATCAATCGCTAAAGTTAAAGCATAAACAATTGGCACACTAATTAAGCCAGCAATTAATTGGGTTAATGAAAAGAGTGCATATAATACTTTTGTGGTTGGATCATCTAACTTATCTTTAAAAATTGGTTCAATAATCCATTTTGCTGAACCCCACATAAAGAGAAATTTAGCTACAGCACCTAATGCAATTAAAGTAATAAAGATAATTGTCCAAAGCCATAATTTTTGTTCTTTATATTTAAGATATAAATCATGACCTAGTTTTGCTAAAAAGACAAAAATAAAATTACCTAAAGCAATAATAGGAATATTTAAACCAAACGTAATATAAGTTAAGGTAGTCATCGGTGAAGCAAAGGCAACTAAGATTGACGTAATAGGCGTGAGTAAACAAAAACCTAATCCCCACCAAATGCCAAGATTAATTGTAACAATCGCTAGAACAGCATTAATAACTGAACCTGATGCTTCAGCAGGAACTACATTCTTTAATAGTTGCATAATGATAATAATCGCAAGCATAATGCCAGCGGTAGCTATCTTTTTAATTAATGCTGCATTATTACTCATATTTTTTTGATACCTCGAAGTTTCGCGCTCTTACTTCTTGGATTGTTAGTCAATTCTTTATTAGAAGGCACAATTACTTTTTTATTTAATAAAACATATTCAAATTGTTTTTGACTTGGTAATTGATAATCATCATTTCGGTTACCTTGAAATGAAGTTACTTGGCTAAAAGCTTGTTTTACAATTCGATCTTCTAAAGAATGAAATGAGATAACCACTAAACGGCCATCTTTCTTTAATGCTTTTAAGCATTTAAATAATGCTTCCGTTAACGAATTAAGTTCATCATTAACTTTAATTCTTAAAGCTTGAAATACTTGTTTTGCGGGATGACCTTTTTTCGCTAAGGTTTTGTTTGATTTACTTTGTTTAATGATATTAACTAAATCAAATGTTGTAATAATTTCTTTTTCTTCTCGCGCTTTAACAATGTTCTTTGCAATTTGGTAAGCATCTTTTTCTTCACCATACTCACGAAAGATTTTTGTTAATTCTTGAAGTGATAAAGTATTCACTAATTTTTTTGCTGTGATTGGATTAGTTAAATCCATCCGCATATCTAAAGGTGCATTAACTTGATAAGAAAAACCACGACTTGCGTCATCAAATTGTGGTGATGACACTCCTAAATCTAAAATAATGCCATCAACCTTCTCTTTTACATAATGATCAAAATAACGATAATTCGAATGAATTAATTGATAACGATTTGATATTTTATCGAGAATTACTTTACTTTCTTTAAGAGCGGTTTCATCTAAATCAAACGCAATTAATTTACCAGTCGTTAATCGTTTTAAGATTTCACTTGCGTGACCAGCGCGACCAAGTGTTAAATCTAAATAAACGCCACTAGGCTTAACGTTAAGTAGCTTAATTGCTTCTTCTTTTAAAACTGAAATATGCTTCATAAATCAAGATCTTTTAATTTATCAAAAGCCGGATTATATTCCTCTTTTTTATCTTTCTTCAAATCATCTTCACTAAGGACACGATAACCATCACCTTCAACATGAAGCTTCGCGCCTTTCTTAATCACACGCGTTGGAATCTCGCCTTTGATTGATTCAAGAATAATTGAATTTAAATCCACTAGATTATCTTTAATAAAATAAGCATCAAGATTATTTTCATCTTCACTAATATCAATCGAATCAGTAAAGTCGAGTGGATAATCAACCGACTCTAAAGTATAAGCACATTCAACTTTCGCCACACCCTTAATTTTTAAGGAAACATTAATTAAATTATTGTCTTTAAAGATTGTAGCTTTAACATAGATGTTATCTAACGCTAACAAAGGCTTTTTAACCTCAGTAAAAGAAACGACTTCTTCAAGTTCCTTAATTTCACGAGGTGCTAAAGCGCTTTTGTTAAATTTCATATTAACGAATGGTGATGTTTTCCTTTAATAGTGCAGCTTTAATTTTTTCAATTGTCGCATTAGTTTCTTCATCTTTTAAAGTTGCATCGTCTTTCGCTAAAACGATTTTCACGGCAACTGATTTTTGATTAGCCATTGTTTCATCTTTATAAACATCAAAGACTTCAACACTTTTAATTAATGACCCTCCGCTTCGCTTAATTAGATTAATAACTTGATCAGATTTAACATCTTCATTCATCATTAACGCTAAATCACGCGTCACAACCGGGAAGCGAGATATTGTTTTAAACTTTTCAGCGCCAGTCGCTAAATTATATAAAGCACTTAAATTGAGTTCTAAAACATAAACTTTATTATTTTTAATTCCATAAGTTTGATATACGCTAGGATGAAGTTCGCCTAAATAACCGATTAATTCACGACCTAAGTTAATAGTTGCACTTCGACCAGGGTGGAGTTCTTCCCCACCAAGATTCCATTCTCTTAATTGATAGCGGTTCTTGCTAATTCCAAGAAGCGCCATAATTGACTCTAAATACCCTTTTAGAGAATAGAAAGAATAACTAGCCTTATGTAATTCACCTTGAAGTTTCTCATCGCCTGTTAACGCGATTGCAAGATAACTTTCTTTTTTCTCATTCACATTGATATCGCTAATTTCGTAAATACCAAAATCTTTATTTTGGTGGGCAAGATTATAACTAACAACATCTAATAAAGACGGGACTAACGAAGGACGAACATAAGCGTGATCATCAGTCATTGGATTAATTAATTTATAAGGTGTAGCCTGATTAAGATAAGTAAATTCTTTACTTCTCTTTTCGTTTACTAGCACATAAGTTAATACTTGATATAAGGTAGCGTCCAAAAGATGTTTAATCGTTCTCTCTTTATGTTGTTTATCGTTAAGCGCACCAACAATATTAGCAATTGTTGGCAATTCACTTTTTACATCTTGATAACCTAAAATGCGCACAACCTCTTCCGCTAAATCATTTACCCCATCAATATCAATCCGATGAACTGGAGCGGTCGCCGTAAACTTACTACCTTTAATATCACTAATCTTAAAATATGCTCTTTTTAAAGTATTAGTAATTTTACTAATTGGATAATTAGTGCCTAAGATTTCATTGATCTTTTTAGCATCGGCTTTAATTTTGTTTGGTTGATGTTTTAATTTATCGTAAGTAACAATTTCGCTAATTGAAGATGCGCCACAATATTGTTTCACTAAATTAGTGGCTAAATTTATTACATCAACGTATTGTTGATCATTAATTCCATGTGTATAGCGAATTGATGACTCACTAATAAGATTTAAATAAGTTGAAGTGCGACGAATTGTTGCACCATTAAAATTAGCAACTTCAATCACAATATTTTTTGTCGTGGTTGAATCACTACTTTCACTTCCACCCATAATTCCTGCTAAGCACATTGGATGGTTATCACTTGTTACCACTAAATCGCCTTTACGAATTGGATAAGTATTATCATCAAGCGCTTTAAAAGAAGTTTCGATATCATCTTTAACAATCAATTCATTTTTTGGTAATTTATCCAAATCATACATATGAAGTGGCTGCCCCGTCAAAAGCATCACGTAGTTACCAATATCAACGATATTGTTAATCGGTCTTACCCCCATAGCGATTAAATGTTTTCTTATTTCAATCGGTGAATCTTTAACGGTAATACCTTTAATCACCCGCGCAGAAAATTGGGGGCATTTATCACTTTCACTTTTTACCACAAAATCCGTTTTATCGCCTTTAATAGTATTAACCTTTAATGGCTTAACTTTTTTATTTAATAAGGTAGCTAATTCTTTAGCAACATTATAAAGCGATAATAAATCAGGGCGATTCGCTAATAACTTTAAATTTAAAATCGTATCATCTAAACCTAGATGTTTAAGAACATCTTCATCTCCCACTTTAAACTCATCGCTTAATTCATGAATACCCGTTAAATCAATTTGATCAACGTATTTAACATCAACACCTAATTCAAGGAGCGAACAACACATCCCATTAGAATCATAGCCATGAATTTTTGCTACTTTAATTTCACCGCCTGGAAGACTAGCACCTGGAAGTGCGACAATCACCTTCAAACCTTTTCTAACATTTGGGGCGCCACAAATAATTTGTTTAACACCATGCTTTGGCCCTAAATCAATTTGGCATAAAGATAAGTGAGTGTCCTTCACTAAATCACATTCTTTAACATAACCAACAACTAAGTTAGTAGCCTTACTTAACTTCGTTACAGTTTCAACTTCTACACCACCAGCGGTTAATCTTTTCGCGACTTCCGTTGGAGTTAAGTCACTTAGATCAATATATTCATTTAACCAATTATATGAAACTAACATACTTATCTCCTTTTAAACTCGTTTAAGAAACGGATATCATTTGTGTAGAAACGACGAATATCATCAACCCCATATTTAAGAATAGCTACTCTTTCTAAGCCAATCCCAAAAGCAAAACCCGAATATTCATTCGGATCATAACCATTCAATTCAAGAACACGGGGATTAACAATACCCGCACCAAGAATTTCTAGATAACCACTACCTTTACAGACAGGGCAGCCTTTCCCACCACATTTATCGCAACTAACATCAACTTCAACACTTGGTTCAGTAAATGGAAAATAAGAACTTCTCATCCGAATTTCACGTTTTTCACCGAATAACTTTTTCACAAAAGTTTCTAATGTCTTCTCTAAATTACCTAAATTAATTTTTTTATCGATTAATAAACCTTCAATTTGCTTAAATTGATGGGAATGAATTAAATCATCATCATCGCGTCTAAAACATTTACCAGGACAAATAATTCTGACTGGCCCACCATGAGCTTCCGCCATGGCGTGAGCTTGAGCTGGAGAAGTATGTGTTCTTAATAATAAGGAATTATTAATATAGAAAGTATCTTGCATCTCTCGTGCTGGGTGATCTTGAGGAATATTCATTAATTCAAAATTAAAGTGATCAGTTTCCACATCGCTACCTTCATAGACGCTATAACCCATCCCTAAGAAAATATGAATAATTTCATTTTCCACAAGATAGATTGGATTAGTGCCTAATAGATGATGCGAAGCCCCAGGCAAAGTAATATCAATTTTTTCGCGTTTTAATTTTAAATTAAGGTTATACGCTTTTAAATCTTGGAACTTTTTATTAAAAGCGTTTGTGATTGCTCCACGCGCTTCGTTAATCGCTTGACCATATGTTTTTCGTTCCGCTTCATTTAAATCTTTTAAACCACCAAGCTTTTGGTTAATTTCGCTTTTCTTACTTAAAAAGCGATTCCTGATGTTAGTTAAATCAAGCTCATCTTTAGCTTCTTTAATGGCATCAAGCGCTTTTTTCTTTAATTCTTCAAGATCCATAATTTTCCCCCTCAAAAAATAAAAAGGATGTAAATACCGTAAGGAACGAATTATCGCGGTACCATCCTTGTTCGCTATCTGCGCACTTAATTAAGCTAGCGTTAACTCCGCCTTAAGGGACTCCAAGGTGAATTCATCGCCTTATTAGTTAGATTATTTTCACTCTCTAATCTTCACTACCACTAATAAGTAGATGCGATTACTACTTCTTATCAATGTCCAAATTTATTATATAGCATTTATTTTAGGTTGTTAAAAATAATTGAAGCTGCTACCGCCACATTTAAAGAATCAATATTTTTTATTTCAATCTTCACGACTTCGTTAGCGAAATTTAATATTTCTTTTTTGACTCCGCGAGCTTCATTACCAAAAACGATAATGTACTTATCTTTTAATTTTAAATCAATAAGTGAACAAGCGCCCTTTAGACCAGTCGCAACAATTTGATAATCCTTCTTTAAAGTTTTTAATAAAGAAATATCACCATGAATGATATTGATATCGAAGATAGCGTCTTTCGCAATCATTAAACACTTCTTATTAAAAGGTGACACAGAATTCTTTGATAAAATTAAGTCCCTAATTTTGTTCTTCTTCATCAAATAGATAATTTTTCCTAAATTACCTGGATCAGTAATTTCATCTAAATAAACAACATGGTTACTAAGTGGTTTACTTTTTGGAAAATGAACAATTCCCACCACCCCATGATTCACTTGATAAGCGCCTTTTAGTAAACCAAGTTTTTTAGCTTGATTAATTGATGCTAAATCAAAAACAAGAAAAGCTTGTTGCTTTAATTGTTCCTTGGCTTGAAAAAGTTTATTCACTTCTTTTAATTTAGTCTTACTAATTTTTTCCATATTCATATTGTGTATTGTCTAACGCTTTTTTTAATGCGCGATAATTTGGACAATATTTTAACACACAATCATAAAAGTGCTTACTATGATTATGATGTAAATCATGAGCGAGCTCATGAACGATCACACTATCAATAATGGCTTTTGAATAATGCACTAATGTAAGAGCAAAGGAAAGATGATTCTTATAATAACTATTACTCCCATGGCGAGTCGACATCGCTCTTACAGTGATTTTATGATGATGGACTCCCATTAAAGATTCATATCTTGGTAAAGTATCGTTTAAATAATTAATTAAAACTTGTTTTAAAACTTTTGGTAAATCTTCTTTCTTTTTTAAAGTAATTTTCTCTTCGCTATATAAATTCTTCTTACCAATTTCAATGGGCACTAAATGCGCAAAAACATAAACAGTATTTTCAATCACTGGTTCATTTCGCTTATTAGCCTTTGCAATCAATTTTGGTGCGAAATGATCAAGATGTTTATAAATGGTTTTTTTGCTCGTTAAATAAGGCGCACTAATTCTAAATAATAATTTGTTTTTGTCGTAACGATAAATAATGTTCCGAATTCGCTTGTAGGTGATTAAAACTTGGTATTGGTTAAAGTTGTAGTAATAATCAGCGCCGATTTCTTCTTTCATCAATAAAATTATAAACATTTTAAGGAGAATTTGATAACATTTATACCGGTATGAAAAAGATTTTAATCAGTGCGTGTCTTGTCGGTGATAAGGTCCGTTATGATGGAAAAGGATGTTATAATCCTTTAATTAAAAAACTTTTAGAATACTATGAACTTGTTCCGTTTTGTCCCGAAGTTGAAGGCGGATTAAAAACACCACGAAAAAGAAGCGAGCGGAGACGTAATGAAGTAAGAAATGAAGAATTAGCCATCATCACTGATAAATTTGATCTTGGAGCAGAAAAAGCATTAAATATCTGCCAATACTTAAATATCAAGATGGCGATTATGAAAGAAGAATCCCCTTCTTGTGGTGTTCACGAAATTTATAATGGCTATTTCCAGAATCGAAAGATTCCTGGACAAGGATGGACAACTGAACTATTAACTAAACACGGCATTAAAGTGATTAGTGAAAACGAAATTGAAGAATTGGTAAAAATTAAAGAAGCGGAAAAAGAGAGAAAGAAGACAAAAGAAAAACCCCTAAAGTAGTAACGATAGGGGTTTTAATTTATTAATTAAGCTAATGCAGCAATTTCAAAGAAACCTTGGCCTTCTACTGGGAATTCTTCTCCCGTAAAGTAAACTAAGATATCAAAATTACTGGTAAAAGCACCGCCGTCCATTACGTGCTTAACAGACAAGTGTTGAATTATTCCTTCGTTATCAGTAGCAGATGCTAAAAGACTAGCTCCGTTATTAAAACCAATTTGTTCGGTTCCATTTGCCTCTTTAGCGTCCGAATAATTATTTTTACCGATGGTAACAGTTTTTTCTTCTTTGCTCGACACTACTATTTTATTGTCTTTGAAAAAATCGCGTTGTTTTGCAACAACAGGATAATTACAATAATGAATAAAATCAGCACTAAGAATGTTATCAGCGGATTGATCATTTTTCTCGTAATATACATCACTAATATCATTACCAAAAACAATCCTTGTTTGTTCCCAATCAATTTTACTTGCATCGGTTTGAATCTTTTGACGTTCTTCAATACGGAAGCCAACATATACTGTATCAGTATAACCCCAAGTATTACCCCAAATGGTTTTCACTTCTTTAGTTTTAACGCCACAACTTGTTAATACAAGTAATGTAGCCAATGGAAAAACTAATTTCATTTTATTCATAAAAATCTCCTTAGCGATTATTATTGCTAAAAATTGCTACTAATCTTAATAAGTGAATTAAGATAATAATGAAATCAAGATATAAATTGAAAGCAAGGAAAAGTGCGATATTGCCATCCGCTTCACAACGCATACTAATTTGTTTGATGTTATAAACATCGTAAGCCGTAATTAACATAATCGCGATTACGATAATAACACTAGAAATGATATTTTGAATTACCCAAACTTGTGGCATTAAAAGGGCAAAGATGATGTTAAAGAGAGATATCATCATTACACCAAAGAGGAGACCAAAACCAACCATTCCTAATGGAGAGGCGTTTTTAGAGAAAATACCAATTAACGCCATTGCACCAAAACAAAGAGCGGCAATTCCGAATGTTGCAGCAAGTGTCCACCAGTTAAGCCATAAAGAGAAACTGGAGAGCAAAACACCCATACATACAGCGTATAGAACAAGTGGGATAACGCTTGCTTTACCACGCTTGAGTGAGGTAAATGCAATGACAACCGTTAAGAAAATTTGTGTAATACTTGCCGAGATAAGTGTAATAAAATACGCATTTTCACGAACCGTAACATCGCTTATCGCTTTTTCAAAGATAAGGGAAACACCTACTGATACCGCTGCGGTTAAAAGTAGAAATAAGAGCATATAAGTAAAACATTTACTTAATAAACTCTTTTGCGTAACCCGGCTTGAAACACCAGAGGTACTTGTATTGAAGTCATATGTAGCCATAAAGAAAATCTCCTTATTTAGTTTAATTATACCTTATCATTTAATTTTTGGGGTTTCTTTTTGCAACTTTCGAAAGCTAGAATCCCCGAAATCAAAAAGAATGTTTGATTTAAAATGTTAATCGCCTCAGCAATCCAGTGAGCAGTTGCCGATGAAAAGATTCTTTCCATCATCCCAGTTGTACCCATTAGACAAATCGTAACGATATCAAGAGCAATAAAAACATAAGGTAATTTTACCTTATTCTTTAAAGCAATCCGCACAAAAGTAGCTAAGCCTAAACCCATACCGATAACTGTAAAAACAATAGCGAGGCGGTTAAAGATTAATTCACCACCAGTGGCAAGCACGGGGGCAAAAGAAAGTAAATAAGTTGATTTACTTTTTTTAAAAGTAGAAATAAATAAAGGCACACTAGAAACTGCCACGCCAATTGATAGAAGGCAAAATAAATATACCGGCAGTTTAAATGCTTCGCCATTTAATCCAACTAAAATTTTGAAAATAGCTAATGTAATACCAGAAATAACGG
>JAKSVA010000110.1 GCA_024408435.1 Bacilli bacterium | reverse complement strand
TTTAAATTGGTGGGCCCGACAGGACTTGAACCTGCATGGTCTCCCATTGGATTCTAAGTCCAACGCGTCTACCAGTTTCGCCACAGGCCCGTGCCTACTATTATAGCTTATTTTACTAAGAGTTAAGTATTTACAAATTGCGAATTATAAAGTTCAGCGTAAAAACCTTTCTTCTTCAGTAGTTTATTATGAGTCCCTTGTTCAACAATGTCGCCTTTATCGAGAACTAAAATAACATCCGCATTTTTAATCGTTGATAAACGATGGGCAATAATAAATGAAGTACGGCCTTCCATTAATTTATCAACCGCTTTTTGAATAGCTAGTTCTGTACGAGTATCAACACTACTAGTGGCTTCATCAAGAATTAATAATGGAGCATCTTTGATGATAGCGCGAGCAATGGTGAGTTGTTGTTTTTGCCCTTCACTTAGATTAAGTTTTTCATCAAGTTTTGTATCATAACCATGAGGAAGAGTCTTAATAAAATGTGATAAACCTACTGCGGCAGTTACTTCATCAAGTTTTGCTTCAGTAACGCCTTCTTTGTTATAAACTAAATTTTCGCGAATTGTTCCTTCAAATAGCCATGTGTCCTGAAGAATCATATTAAACAAATCATGAACGTTTTCTCGCTTCATGTCTTTTAATGAAACGCCATCAACTTTAATATCGCCTTTATTTAATTCATAGAAACGCATTAATAAGTTAACAATTGTAGTTTTACCTGCTCCAGTTGGCCCAACAATCGCTACTTTTTGTCCGGCCTTTAAATTAGCGGTGAAGCCATGAATAATTTCCTTATCGGGCAAATAACCAAAACGAATTTGGTCAAAGACCACATCCCCTTTGATTTGTTTTATAGTTGATATTTTTTTGCTTTCATCTTCTAATTCTTTTTCTTCTAAGAGGCGGAAGACACGAATGCTAGCAGCGCTCGCTTGTTGAATTGAAGTCATCGCTTGGGCGAAAGTGGAAAGTGGCTGACCGAATAAACGAGAATAAATAACAAAGGAAAGAATCGTCCCTAAAGTGACTAAGGTACTACCATTCATAATAAAGATAATGCCAACCACAAAAATCAAAACATAAGATAAATTGCCAGTAAACACCATGAAGTGCATGTTCATGCCAGAAAGAATTTGTGACTTCCAGTTGTCTTCATAAAGATGATTATTAATTTTATTGAATTTATTTTTCTCAAATAAATTACCCGCAAAAATATTCACAATTTGGTAATTGGTATACACTTCTTCAACATGTCCGTTCATTTCGCCAAGATCTGCTTGTTTGCGGTTAAAGTATTTTTGCGATTTAATAAGGACAATACTCATTGCCACAAAACCAACAATTGATGAACCAATCGTGATGAAGGCAAGAATATAATTATTTCTAAACATCATAACAATGACACCAATAAACAAGGCGAATGAAGAAATTAAATTCGCCGTTGAAGTCGCTAACGCTTGACTAATCGCATCAACGTCATTACTAACAATTGAAAGAATGTCACCACGAGTGGTGGTATCAAAATAATTAAGGGGAATCTTATTAATCTTATCACTTAAATCGCTTCTTAATTTTCGGCTCACGTATTGAGTTACACTTGCCATAATAAATTGTTGAATATAAGAGGCAAATGCACCAA
>JAKSVA010000011.1 GCA_024408435.1 Bacilli bacterium | reverse complement strand
ATTCAGGAGTGGTACAAATGAGTGCTTTCTTTAAGCCTCTCATTTTAATTTCTTTCGTGATGCTTTTAATAGCACCTCTTCCATGATAACTAGTTTCGTTTAAAATAAATCTATTCATAATTTACCTCCTATTTACGAATATTTTTATACATCGGGCCATAGGTTTCGCATGCGCGATAATCTTGACCTTCTTTACACATACCGAAGGCGTTCCATGCCGCTGGACGATAAATCTTATCTTCATCAACGTTATGATAAGCAACGGGAATACGAAGGATCGAACACATCGTAATTAAATCTTGACCAATGTGACCATAAGAGATGGCACCATGATTCGCTCCCCAGTTATTCATTACATCATAAGCTGACTTAGCAGGTCCACTCTTAGTTACTCTTGGAGTAAACCAAGTGCATGGCCAAGTATAGTCAGTGCGCTTATAAAGGATATCGCAAACTTTATCAGGAAGTTTAACGGTCCAACCTTCAACAATTTGCATAACTGGCCCTAAACCTTTAATAATATTAATTCTTGCCATCGTGGCAGGCATTTCTGCTCTTGTAATAAAGCGAGAGGAGAAACCGCCGCCTCTAAATGAACCCATATCTGCTTCTGGCCAAGTGACATGCGACATGATAGTGTTAATATCTTTTTGGGTTGTCTCCCACCATCTCTTCATCACTGGTTTACCATTTTTATCTTTAACTTCACCACACGCATCAACACAACACGCACCAGAGTTAATTAAATGGATAATGCCATCCGCTTCACGCGCATGGCCTTCTAAGGTATAACCTGTAACACGTTTAACTGATTTAGTTGACCAACAAGTTCTAACATCAGCAAACATTTGTGCACGACCAGTTAATAATTTCATAAATAACATAGTCATACCATTTAAAGTATCGTTTTCCGTTGCTAGAATATATGGTTCTCTTGCGCCATTCCAATCAAATGTTGAATTAAGAATAGATTCGGGGAAGTCACAGTTAGGATAGAAGTCAGTCCATTGTCTTTGACCTTGGAAGCCACCCGCAATAGCGTTATGGCCAACCATCTCTTCTTCCCATCCTCTTGGAAGATTCTTATTACCATTATACAAGTCTTCAATGATACAAGCCATCTTAACAGTAAATTCCCAATCTTTTTCTTTTTGTTTAGCGCTCTTTTGATATTGTTTTGGATTTTTATCAAAGTCAGGGCGACAATATTTTTTGACCCACGCTAAGGCTTTCTTATATTCATCTTTATTATAAATACCTTGTTCAATACGACGAATAATTTCAACTTCATCAATTGATTCAACACGCATACCAAGATATTCTTCAAAGAAGTTATGGTCAACAATAGAACCACCAATGCCCATCGTGACACTACCAATTTGTAAATAGGATTTCCCACGCATTGTTGCTGCGGCAACTGCACAACGAGCGAATCTTAAAATCTTTTCGGCAACATCGCTTGGAATTGATGCGTCATCTTTATCTTGTACTTCATGACCATAAATACCAAAAGCTGGTAATCCTTTTTGAGCATGTGTCGCTAAAACACTAGCGAGGAACACTGCACCTGGTCTTTCTGTGCCATTAAAGCCCCAAACCGCTTTAATTGTCATTGGATCCATATCCATAACTTCCGCACCATAACACCAACATGGTGTCACGGTTAAAGTGATATCAACACCAGCTTTCTTAAATTTATCAGCACAGGCAGCGGCTTCTGCGACTCGACCAATTGTCGTGTCAGCAATAATAACCTTCACTCTTTCGCCGTTTGAATATCGGACATTGTTCTCAATTAATTTTTTGGCAGCTTTTGCCATGTTCATGGTTTGATCTTCAAGTGTTTCTCTCACTTTAATCTTGCCCCGACGACCATCAATCGTTGGACGAATTCCAATCACTGGATAACTACCAATTAATCTTGATTTAGCCATAATAAATCTCCTTATTATCTATATAAAAAATATATCACATTTAAATAGATATATCTATTTAGAAGAAAACGAAACACTGCTTATATTCTTTATTTTGCTCTTAAGTGACTATGATTTAATAATATGTTGATGGAACTGGGTCATCAATTATTTTATCAGCAAATTTGCTCCAGAATTTGCTGATTTAAAAGTTTGAATTGTATCACTAGTTAGTAGTTTGAATCGACCAGTTTTTAGGAACTGTGCTAATTCCTCTTTCACTAATGCTAGATGCCCCGCGCCAATAAAACGTTGGATTAGTTGCGTCTTTTCCAGTATCGTTATTAAACCATTCGTGAGTATATGAATTTATAGTTGTCGGCCATTCAGAAGAATCTTTTGTTCCAAATCCTACTTCAACTTTTTGAAGTTTAGGACATTCATTAAACATATCGCGATAACACCAATCCTTCAGCTCGGATGAAGAAGCCGGCAAGTATGGAGCCGTAACTAAATTTCGACATTTAAGGAACATCCCAGCATAGCACCACTCTGATAATTCAGTAGCCGGTAACGCTGGCCCTTCTGTTAGAGCGTCGCAATGATAGAACATATCATGATAGCAACTAGGTGCTGTAATCGGTGCGAGTAGTTCAGGAGCTTTTTCTAACTTAAAGCAATTTTTAAACATCATTTCGCAACAATGATCCTTTAATTGAGTAGCAAATATGATGGGAGTTTTTTTTAAATTGTTACACCCTTCAAACATACTATAATAACAACCGACTGCTAAACTCTTAGCCGGTAAATTTGGAGAATCAACTAGATTAGTGCAACCATAAAACATATAAAGACAGGACCATTCATCTAATTCGGTAGCGAATATATCAGGGGCCTCAATTAAATTAGTGCAACCATAAAACATAGAATCATAACTACGTTTTCCTATTCGCGTAGCTGGCAGTTTCGGTGCCCTTACTAGAGCTTTACAATCTTTAAACAAATATATGTATTCAGAATCGCCTAATTTATCTTTTTCTGTTTTCGTATTTACTAACGAACTAATATCGCCACTTGCCGCAACTTTACCATCTATTATAAAGTAAACATATCTATCATAATTCACACTTAAATTTTCTTTTTCATTTTTCACATAGATTTTTTTACTTTTTTCAATCGTAATCGCAGAACCCATACTCCATGGTTTCCAAGTTTTCATATCATATGAATAATAAAAATCGGTATCAACGTAGCCGTTTGAAACATACTTAACTGTACTTTCTTCCTCTGCATTAAATGTTAAATAAGGACAATTATCATCATATATATCCCAAGTAGCAGTTAAAGTGATGTCCTGATTGACTGGCATATTAAAATCAAATCGTGCATCATCAAGCAACCATCTCTTAAAATAGTAATTTTCTTTAGTTGGATCGGTTGGCTTAGTAGCGGTTTTGCCTTTTTCAACTTTTTGTGAAGCGATGCTACTCCCGCCAGTAGTGTTAAAGCTAACCGTGTAATAAGTTTTCTGATTACAACTTGCTAAAAATGTAATTGCCATTAACGGCATTACTAATAAACTTAGTTTTTTCATAAACGAAACCTCGATCTAGTTTAATTATATACCACTAAAATAAACATAGTTAACCGTTATGTCGAAATAATAGGCAACTTTGCTTTAAATCTAATTTATTTAATTACGCCTTTTTTAATAATAATATTGCCGTAAATTCTTTCTTCACCGGTCTCAATTACTAAATAAGCATCTTTACTTCTTTCGTAGAAAGCAAACCGCTCAATCATCTTCTTTTTTACGTTCTTATCAAGAGATTTAGCAATTTTATCATATTCCTTCCAAATAGCGGGTGTTGAATCACCATTAGTGGTCTTCATTAACATAAAGTTTTCTTTCGCATAGGTGTCTAGAGGAATAACGGTTAACACGGCTTTAAGCATATCAGTTCCACTAATTCCATCAGCACGAATAACGTGTTTATTCATTTTATGCGCTGGGAAATTAGCATCAGCGATGACCACTTCATCACCATGCCCCATTTCACTTAACGCTTTCAGTAAATCAGGACTTAATAGCTTTGGTAAGTTCTTTAGCATAACTACTCCTTATTTAGCAGTTTCAGTCGCCCGATATTCGCGAATAACATTAATCTTAATTTCACCAGGATAGGTGACATCAGATTGAATCTTTTCTTTTAAAGTTCTCGCTAATTTATAGGCTTCATCATCACTCACTTTCTCAGGAACAACCATAACTCTTACTTCACGGCCAGATTGCATCGCGAAAGCTTTTGCAACACCTGGATAAGAAGTACAAATCTTTTCTAATTGTTCAATTCTTTGAACATAAGTTTCGAGGGTTTCGCTTCTCGCTCCTGGGCGAGCCGCACTAAGAGTATCAGCGGCTGCTACTAAAGTGGCAATAACAAATTTGCTTTCTTCATCACCATGGTGTGAAGCAATTGAATTAACAACAACATCAGGTTCACCAAATTTCTTGGCTAAACGAGCACCTAATTCAACGTGTGTACCATCGACTTCATAGTCAATCGCTTTACCAATATCATGGAGTAAACCAGCACGTTTTGCGACAGTTTGGTCTAAACCAAGTTCCGCCGCCATAATACCAGCAAGGTAAGCAACATCCATTGAGTGGTCATAAGCATTTTGCCCATAACTAGTTCTAAATTTTAAACGACCAACGTAGTCAAGTAATTCATTTGCGATGTGCGGTAAACCAAGTTTAAAGGCCGCATCTTGACCAGCCTTATGAATTTGTTCGTTCATCTCTTCAGCAGCTTTCTTAGCGAATTCTTCAATACGTGATGGTTGAATTCGACCATCCTTAATTAAGAATTCAAGCGTACGCTTAGCGATTTCGCGACGAAGTGGATTAAAACTAGAAACCGTAATCACTTCAGGAGTATCATCAATAATTAAATCAACACCAAGTAATTGTTCAAGAGTGCGAATATTACGACCTTCTCGACCAATAATCCTTCCCTTCATCTCATCACTTGGAAGTTGAACGCTAGTGACACTATGCATCGTAATCTCATCTTGCGCATACTTATTTGTCGCAAGGGCAATTAAATTACGTGCCTTATCCGCAGCACTTTCTTCCGCTTCCTCTTCCCGCTTTTTCATATAAGCAGTGATTTCGTGATCCATCTTCTCTTTGACACGCTCTAATACTTCTTGCTTTGCTTCGCTTTGTGACATTTTAGCGACTTTTTCGAGTTCAACGATAATTGAATCAATTTTCTTTTGTAATTCTTTCTCTTTTTCCTCATTCGCCTTAATTCCACTATCAAGCTTTTCTTGTTTTGCGTCTAAAATCTTTTCTTTTTCGTTAAGATTAACATCGCGACGCTCGATGCTATTCTCCCGTTGATTAAGTTTGTTTTCTAGAGAAGCAATCTCTTGCTTTCTTTCCTTAATCTCTTTTTCGGCTTCTTGCTTTGCTTCGTAAGTTGCCTGTTTGGCTTCCACTTGAGCGGTATGAATAATCTTTCTCCCTTTCTCTTCAGCGTCAGCCATTAATTGTTGCGCTTTCTTCTCAGCGTTTTGTCCTTTCTTATTTTGGCGAATGATGTAGTAAATTAAACCACCACACGCTAAAATAGCGACAATCGCTAGGGCTAAGAAAACACCTGTTAAAATGTCCATAATGGGTCTCCTAAAAATATATGTACTGTTATATAACTCAAATAAATTATGTGAATATATTAATTTTTAATTAATAGAATAATTTATACGCAATATACGTACAGCATTATTATAGAACAAATAAGTGCCTAGCAAGCAAAAATAAAAAGAGACCCTAAAGGGTCTCTAGTTAATTATTCTAGCTATTTTAATCTTCACGGCAAATTCATCCATTGCTTAAACGCAAAACGCAGGAGCGATAGCAAAGTATAAATCATAAACATTATAATCGAAACGAATATCGCCAACGTTATCTACTCTGAAAAACAAGTCAGATCCATCCAAAGATGGCGAACGAGTAAAATAATATTCTGCCACTCCATTAACCGCTTTCTTTATTCGATTTTTAGCTATTTCATGTTTATAAAATTGATATCTAGGTTCAATCTCGTCGTCATTGCCTTCACCTGGAATATTTTCTTCCTCCCAAACAATATTACTAGTAAATTCTACGTACGCTAATGGAAAAAGTTTAGTCTTGTAAGGTTTAGCAATATAATTGCTAGGATCGTATTCACCGCCTACTTCATTAATTCCAACATTTTTATTAACTTCCTTAATAACTTCTTTCAAATCTTTATTAGTTGGATCACTGGGGAGCATATTAATTACACTATTAGGATCTCCAGTATCATTTAAAAAAATATTAAGAGTTGATTCTGGATAGTTATAATTTGTGGACTTGTCTCCTTGGTCACAGTTCCATAATGTAGTAATAGCTTCACCTTCATCTTTAGAAATTAAAGTTGCGAATTCAAATGTGATACCAACAGGATTACCACGCGAATCCTTATCTTTATCAAAATCAATGATTCTAACTAAATGTTCTAGACCATTTAATGTTACTTTTTTTGTATCACCAATTTCAAACATATATGATGCCATACCAGCAGATGAGATAGAACTAATCTCTTTCCAGGTACATTCTTCCAAACTTTGCTTTGTCGTTGATGCGGTAACCACACAGTCTTCAGTAGCGATAATTTTTAATTGTTTATTGATAGGATTAAAATCATAGAGAAGAGCATTAGGGCAAGTCACAGGTTCCAAAAATATAGGTAAATAAGGCTCGGTAGGTTTAATAGTAAAAGTAGCATATTCACCTGAAACAATATCAATCGTTCTTTCTTGTTTTACATTATTTTTATATAGACCACAATGTACACCTTCAAATGTTAATTTTACTGTATTTTCTGCCACAAAAATGGCATAAACCTCTAAGTCTTCCTTAATAGTATAATCGTTATCAACGCCTAAGGGCATTCTATCAGTTGCGGTTAATGCCCAACCATAAAAATTATATGAAGGATATATGGCTTTTTGCGAATCAATATTCTCTAATTCACTAAATTTTTTACCATATTCAATATCAATGTATTCTCTTGCCCCTTTTATTAATTTCCCCTCACCAGGATTAAAAGTAACACGACATACTTTTGGTTTGGCAGTAACTTCAATTTTAACATCACCATCTAGGTGATCAATTGTGAAAACGCCTTCGCTGTAAGTAACTTTAGATTTACCATCTCCTTCGATAGTTATAGTTGCTCCTACTAAATCATAGCCTTCAATCGCATGAACGCTTCTTTGCGTAGTGGCATCAGCAAAAATTTCTTCCTCAACTTTGTTTGAATTATTCATTTTGCAGTGATGACCTATAAAAATAAAATTGTGAGTGGTGGTTTTTGTAATAGATACATTTAATACAACATTGGCGGCCATTCCAGTAATGGTAATCAATCCATTTTTATAAGTAGTAAAAGATTGGACGTCAGTAGGGATTTCAATACTGTCTGGGAGAACATAACCTTCTTTAGCCTGAATTGTATATTTAAGGTTAGTACCTGCTTGAATGTTTTCTTGAACAAATTTTGGTTCACCATTAATAGTGCAATTAGTGCCAGTGAAATCAAATTTAAAATAACTGCTTGTTACCCCAATAGCCACAATTTCAATGTCGCTTATCATATTTGAAATCTTAATAAGACCAGTGTTCGCTTCATAAACAACATTTTCGCCTTTAAGTATCTTAAAATGCTCTGGATCATCTGTTGGCAATGAATATTTTTCATCAGTGGCAATCGCAAATTGAGTTTGATCTCCAACCACAACATTACATTCATATGTATTGCTTCCGTTTATCTTGCAACCTGTACCAGTAAATTTAAAATGATGAAAAGTTTTTGGATCCGGCGCTTTCTCCCAACCAGCATACAAGGTAATATCAGCGGTAACTACTTCAGTAAAAGTATATTCTTCATTGAAATCAGTAAACCAACCTAAGAATTTATCATTATCCTTAATTGGCGTTTCGGGGGGGGTTGCCTTCTCACCATCCTTCACTCTTTGAGTTTCAATGTGGCTACCACCATTAGATTCAAAAGTCACAAAATGTTCAGCATCTTGTGGTTTGGAGCAGCCACAACTCGCCAAAAGAAAAATAGCTATTAACGGCATTATAATAAAACTAAGTTTTTTCATACAATGAAAACCTCGCTTAAGTTTATTATACACTAAAAACTTAGCAATTTATTTTAGTAAGCTCTTAACTTTGCTCTTGTAATCTTTAATATGTTCAAAGAAGAACTCCTTCATCTTGTTAACCGCAATCATAGGGTCTTCTTTTTCCATTCGTTTATCAACGCTTAGGAAGGCTTCATATAGTTCAGCAAAATCAGTTAAAAGATATTCTTGAACCTTCATCTTTTTATTTAACGTTGAAACGATTTGGAATGATTTAAGGATTCTCACTCTAATTGGTTCAATATATTCAAAGATACATTTTTTAAAATAGAGAATATCATCTGGTAATTGATCAGGAAGCATCAAATAGGTACATTTAAAACGTTTATCGCTTTTCTTAAGCGTATCCGCTAAATAGTGATCAAGACGAACCTCTAAATCACCAATGTCAGCGACATAAAGCATTTCTAGATAAGAAACCTTATCCGTTGATGTACCTGCGTCAAGTAATGCATATTGAATTAATTCATTAAAGTCTTTACGCATATTTTTAAAGCCCATCGATTCAATATCATCATTAATTTTTTTGCTTTTATCTAAGAAAAGCTCTTTTCTTGCTTTTAAAGGCAAAATTTTATAAAGATTGAATAGTTTTAAACATAATTCATCATACGCCACTTTACCCCGGCGAAAGATATCAGGTATTTGTTCCATAATTTTCTCCTTAGGAATGTATTTTAGCAAAATCAATCTAGCAATTTCAAATTTTTTCTAAAAAGCACCTTTAGGTGCTTATTTTTTTATTTTGCTAGATATGATATAGTAATAAAGACAAAAATATGCACCAAATTTACTACGCAAAAATAAAACCATTACTTAAAGAAGAAAGATACAATTTTTATTTTCAGCGTATACCAAAAAGTCGACAAGAACGCGCAAGTAATCATCTCCACAAAATTGATAAAATTAGAAGCGTCGCGGCATTCTCTTTATTAATGAAATTATTAGATGATAATCATATCCCTTATCAAAACAATAGTTTCAAAATTGATAAAAATGGAAAACTCTATTTAGCTAGTTCCGATATTTATCTTAATATCGCCCATGGCGGTAATTATGTTATCGCTGGAATAAGTGACTCGCCAATCGGGGTAGATGTAGAAAATATTAATCGCGAGAAGAAATATAAAGAAATTGTTAATCTAGTTTTTAATCAAAACGAAAGAGAAAAATTTCGTCATTTGGTTCGTAAAAAAATATTCTTTTATCAAGTATGGACCACAAAGGAAAGCTATGTTAAATGCATAGGTAAAGGTCTACAAGTTGGAATGACAACAATCGACATTCCTTCGCTTAAAGAAAAAGGTTATCACTTCAAATTATTCTTTCTTAAAAAACACCAGTTTGCCATCTGTAATGAAGGTAAACCAGTGGAAAATATTAAAGAAGTAGTACTTTAATTATTCTTTATCTTTTTCTTTTTTACTATTTTTAATTCTCGCTAAAAGGTCATCCACTAAAGCTTGGTGATCTTTTAGGTAATTCACTGCGGTATCACGCCCTTGACCAATTTTTTCACCATCAAGTTCATACCATGAACCGGCTTTTTTAATAAAGCCATTTTCAATTGCGATATCAAGAATCTCACCTTTTGAAGAGATACCAGTTCCATAAATAATATCAATCAAACAAGTCTTAAATGGAGGGGCAACTTTATTTTTAACAACCTTCACTTTAACTGTATTGCCAATGATATCATTGCCGTTCTTAATTGCTTCACTACGACGAATATCAATTCGCACACTCGCATAGAATTTTAAAGCACGACCACCTGTTGTAGTTTCTGGATTACCATACATCACGCCAACCTTTTCTCTTAATTGATTAATAAAGATAACCGTGGTTTCCGTTTTATTTAATACGCCCGCTAGTTTACGCATCGCTTTACTCATTAAACGCGCTTGTAAGCCAACTTGATTATCCGCCATTACACCATCAAGTTCAGCTTGAGGGACAAGAGCGGCAACTGAGTCGACAACAATTATTGAGATTTCACCTGATTGGGCAAGCATCTCAGTAATTTCTAACGCTTCTTCACCACTATCTGGCTGCGATAAAATTAATTCATCAATATCGACACCTAAATTTTTTGCATAAACTGGATCAATTGAATGTTCAGCATCAACAAAAGCGGCCTTACCACCTTTCTTTTGCGCTTCCGCAATTGCGTGCAGAGCTAAAGTAGTTTTACCACTACTTTCTGGACCATAGATTTCAATAATTCTTCCTTTGGGATAGCCACCAACACCTAATGCATCATCAAGTAATAATGAACCAGTTGGGATGGTATCAACATCAATGTTAGGTCTTTCACCTAAACGCATGACGCTTCCTTTGCCATAAATCTTTTCAATGTTTTTAATGGCATTTAGTAAATTTACATTTTTTTCATCTTTTGACATAAATGTCCTCCTAACTATGTTATACGGATTCTTTTATTTAAGTTTTTGATATAACTGCTTAATTACATCACTCACAACAGCCTTTCTAATCGCATTTCGCTGGCCTTTATAGACTTTTGTAAAATTATTTATCTTTGTCACGTTTGGTTTACATAATATAGCAACATGAACTCTTCCCACTTCCGCTCCACCTTTCTCTTTAGTTGGACCAGCATTGCCTGTAAAAGAGACCACAATATCGCTTTTTAATATCTTCTTACCTTCTTTCGCCATCAAGGTTGCAATTTCTTTACTTACCACACCATATTTATTAATCGTTTCTTTTTTAATTCCTAATAAACTAGTCTTAAAACTTGATTGATAGGTAACTAATCCACCTCTTACTACTTTACTAGCGCCAGGAACATCCGCTAAAGTGGCAATAAATAAACCAGCGGTTAATGATTCAACACTACCAATTGTTAACTTCTTTTTATTTAGAAGATTTACTAACTTTTTTGCTTCCATTAGTTAATACCTTGCGATTTTGGACGACGTAAATAATTCCTGAGACAACCGATAAAATAGTAGTGATATAAACAAAGAATGAAACAATTCTTAATTCTTTTGGCCATTGATTAGTGTAGTCAAAATAACTAAATGGCCATCCATTAAGTAACACTAACGGAATAGTTATCATTTGCGCGACTGTCTTTGCCTTACCAAAGATGTTAGCGGAAATAACCACATTTTTACTAGCAGCGATAAAGCGCAATGCGTCAACTATAATATCACGAGCAACCATAAGTAAAACAAACCAATAGTTAATTGTGTAACCATTCTTAATATATGAATGTTCAAAACATAAAAAGATTAATAAAGAATTTACTAAGAGCTTATCAGCGATCGGATCAAGAAATTTACCCAAATCAGTTACTTGATTATTTTTTCTTGCTAAATAACCATCAAGCGCGTCGGTTGAAGCGGCAATAATAAAGACAATACAAATCACGAAAGCAGTTACATTAATGTGGCTATTCCCAAGCATCGTGCGGAGGGGGGCAATAAGTGTACCATCAACCGCACCAATAATATCTAATGTGGCTAAAGTTATTAACATCACAGCAACTAAGATGATACGTGAAACTGTGATTTTTGTCGGCGTATTCATAATTAAAAATATTATACAATAATATTTTCAAATTATCACATACTTAAACTTATTTATTTTTGGGCAAATCTTTAAGACTATTTGCTTGAACAATGTAATCAAGACGAGTATCAATACGTTTAAAACCATCAGTGACGTACTTAGTTAACTTTGCTAAATCTTCACTAATCTGATCAATTTTCAATCCTAATTGATTTAACGTGTACTTCTTTCCCATATTTGTATTATCACACATTTCAAAGAATTTTCCATGCAATTTAGAAAAATCACCATCATAAATTGAAGCAGCAACTTTTTCAGCGTCCATTTTAAATTTTGACATTAATTATTGCCTCCTTTTTTAAAGAAGAATAGACAATATTCCCCTTACCTTACTACTTAGTAAAAAATGTCCAAAATACTCGCTTATTTTTTTATATTTATATATAAATATAGATTTTTAAATTATTAAAAAATCTACCCATTATGGATAGATTAATAGGTCTCCAATCCGATAAGCCATGTTCTGTCGTGGGTGACAATTTATCTAAGCTTGCGCTTGCTCGTTTAGCTTCAATTTGCTATTCGAACTTCCCTTACCAAAATTTAGGTTTCTCGCTTGTGGGGTTTACCAACGTTTCACTCTGCTAATTACTTAGCAGCTCGTCTCTGTGGCACTTTCAGGAACTTATTATCCTTTAGGGATTCGGTTCCGCCGTTATACACCACTATACCTAGCGTTATTTTTTCCGCTAGCACAATCACTACTAACATCTCAGTTAGTGCGAGCATGGACTTTCCTCTAGTTAACTAGTAGTCACCTAGATTGGAGTATGGATATCTTACCTTATCTATTTGTTAATTGCAAAAAGTTATCTTGTTATAATAATAACGATGATTAAATATCCAAATGGTAGTAACTATACCAGTAAAGAAAAAAGTAAGAAAAAAACGCATCGTCATTTAGTAAGCGCTTCTAATCGTGGCATGCTCTTTGAAGATGCGATTAACAAAAGTAATGAATTTTATATCGAACGTGATGTGGCGGTTATTACTAAACGACCAACACCAATTAATGTTGTGAAAGTTGATTACACGAAAGGCGCGAAAATTATTAATGCGTATTTTGAAAAGCAATCAACAACTGATTATAATGGCGTTTATAAAGGACATTATCTTGACTTTGAAGCAAAGAGCACAAAGATTAAAACTTCTTTCCCACTTAATAACATTACTTCCCACCAAATTAAACATTTAGAACGAGTGATTAGGCATCATGGCATTGCTTTCTTTTTAATTGAATTTGCAAGTTTACATGAAGTATATTATCTCGATGCACAATACGTTATTGATTATTATCGCCACGAAAAAAGAAAATCAATTCCGTTAGCGGATATTAAAAAATATGGGCACTTAATTAAGCGTCGATTCTGTCCAATTTATCATTATTTAGAAATTGTTGACCAATATCTTAAATAACTATTTAATAAATTTCTTTAAGAATTTTTCTTTCTTTTCGTTGTATGGATGTTCTCTAGCGCTGAGATTAAATTTATTACTACCAAATAAGACGGTTGAAGGATGGGAGAATTCTCTAAAGCCCCATTCACCATGGTAAGCGCCCATACCAGAATGACCCGTGCCATTAAATGGGACACCTTTCACTAGTAAGTGAATGCACACTTCATTTACACAACCACCACCATATTGTTGCGTGGACATAACTTTCTTTGCCCATTTCTTATTTTTGGTAAATAAGTATAAAGCTAAACCATGTTCACGAGAGGCAATGGTGTTTAATAAATCATCTACTTTATTATCATCAAACTTTACGATTGGTAATAAAGGCGAGAACAATTCATGTTGGACAATCTTTTCGTTAATCTCAACTGGATAAATAATCGTTGGACTATACTTAAGTGTTTCTGGATTACCTTTACCGCCAAAAACAATCCGACTACGATATTCTTCGGCTTCATTTGCACAATAATCATATGCCCCTTTAGCGATTAATTTCGCGTATTCAGGATTATTAATTGGATCTTCACCAATTTGGGCAATCATGGCTTTCTTTAATTCATCCACAAACTTATCAGCAATTTCACTAGCGACCGCGACTTGGTTAATATTGATACAAATTTGACCACTATTACAAATCTTAAAGAAAGCAATCTTTCTAGCTGCATCTTTTATATCAGCATCTTTTCGAATAATGCACCAGTTACCATTTTCGCCACCAAGTTCAAGTGCAACTGGGGTTAAGTTCTTGGCCGCGCATTCCATGACATGGACACCAACACGCGGTGAACCAGTATAGAAAATTTTATCGAATCTTTCTTCTAGGCACCAATCAGCGACATCGTGTCCACCATCAATCACCGTGACATAATCTTCAGGGAAAGTTTCCGCAATCATCTTTTGCATCATTGCCGTGCAATTCTTTGATTTAGATGAAGTTTTAACAACTGCGGTATTACCCGCGCTAATCGCCGCAACTAATACACCGAGCGATAATAAGAATGGGAAGTTAAACGGGGAAATAATTAATGAAACACCATATGGCATTTTGTAAACATGCGTGAATAAGGATGGGAAACAAGCAATGCCCGAAAAATGATGTTCGGGCTTAGCCCATCTCCTTAAACAATGTAACGTTTCATTAAGTTCAGAAAGAACCGCACCAATATCACACATATAAGCTTCCGCGGCTGCGCGACCTAAATCTTGATAAAGGGCTTCTTCCATCACTTTTTGATTATTAATAATTGCTTGCTTTAGTTTCTTTAATTGTTCTTTTCTAAATTGAAGAGGAAGCGTTTGACCAGTGCGAAAAAACGCTCTTTGTTTTTCGACAATACTATGTACTTTTTCTTTACTCCAATCCATAATAAAACTCTCCTTTTTAATCCAGGTTAATTATATCTTAAAATAATTTAATTATTTTACTTTTCTAACTCTTTATAGGAAGTAAGAATTAGATAATAAATATAATTGAATTGATCATTCATCGCTGGTGAATAAAATAAGATACTTTGGCGAGGAGTCGTGAAACATTTATTAATTAATTGATCACGAATCGCTAATACTTTTTTAGTAAGAGCGGTTTTAGCTTTCTTCTTTGCGTAAAGCTTATCCCAACGTTGCATAATGATCATCGTTTCACCATAAGCAATTAAAACATCATCAGCTTTAGTGAAAGGTTTAAATTTCTTATTGTAATCTTTAGGAAATTTAATTTCTTTTTTGTCCACGAAATAATACGGGACGAGATACATGTTACAAAACATACTATTTATCACTCCATTTCTTTTGTGCAATATCAATCGTTTGATTAATGCCTTTTTTCCAAGTTTCCGTAATAGCGGAATGGCCTTCTTCTTCAATATCTTTTCTTGCTTGCCATTTCATTAATATTTTATCAACGGCTTTTAAAGATGTCTTCTTTTTATGAATTGCTTCGTGAAGAGCGTTAATTACATCTGTTTCACTAATGCCATTATTTACCCATTCATCAATTAATGATAATTCCACTGGTGATAAGGTTCTTCCTAATTCACGTTCAAAAACTTCATAGATATTTTTCATTGCTTTTAAACTTTCTTCGTTAAAACGTTTAGAAGCATCTTTAGCGATTTCCATTTGATACATCTTGCTTAATTTCTCTTCTAATGGTTCTAAGGAAGTAACTAAACCTTTACTTGTTTGTTTATATGCTAAATAGCCTTTCTTCATTAGATTAACTAAGATGATATCAATATCATTCACGGATAAACTCATTTTAATCGCTAATAAGTCCGCAGTGATTAATGTATTCTTTTGTTCAAGCAAATGTTTAACCATAAAAATAACTGCCACATCATTCTCATTTAAAGAAAGCGACTTATAAAATTCCATCAACGTGTATTCAAAATTAATCGCTAAGACAATGTTATTACTCATAGGGATAAATAGATTAACACATTTCTTCTAGAAATTGTGTTTTTTTATTTCTTCTTTAATTTTGTTACTATTTAATTTTTCGAGTAAACGCTTATTATCATTCATCGCTTTTAAGGAATTAGGTTCAATAACAAAACCAAGTTTTTTACTAAATCTTTCTGCTCTTAAAATACGAAGAGGATCTTCCTTTACTCGTTTAACTGGATTGCCAATAAAACGAATAATCTTCTTTTTTAAATCATCTAATCCATGACAAAAATCATAGATCTTTAGATTCATATCGATATAAAGTGCATTAATAGTAAAATCACGTCTAAGATAGTCTTCTTCTAATTTGGTAGTAAATTTCACTACGCTAGGATGACGATAATCTTTGTAGTCGCCTTCTATTCTCAAAGTAGTGATATCAAGATGTTTACCGTGTACGTTTCCAAAGCGAGCGTACGTATAATCTAACTTTGGGAGAAACGCTTTTATTTCATTAGGTGTAGCATCAGTTGCTAAATCAAAGTCTACGAAATCACGTTTTAAAAGATAATCACGTGCCGAACCACCAGTTAAATAAAGGCAATAACCATACGATTTAAAAAGTTTTGCTAAATCAAAAAAATCATTAATTTTCATTTCGACTAAATTGTGCGTTATATATTTCTGCATATAAACCATTCTTTATTAAAAGTTCGGCGTGTTTTCCGGTTTCAACAATGTCACCATCCTTCATAACAATAATCATATCAGCGTTCTTAATAGTTGATAATCTATGGGCTATAACGAAAGACGTCCTGCCTTTCATTAATTTATCCATTGCATCTTGAATAAGTAATTCAGTACGAGTATCAACTGATGAAGTCGCTTCATCTAAGATTAACATCGGTGCGTTTTGTATCATCGCCCTAGCAATCGTAAGTAATTGCTTTTGCCCACTAGATAAGCCGCTATCTTCTTTAATTAATTTATCATAGCCACCCGCCTGTTTAATAAATTCATCACAGTGCGTAGCTTTGCATGCTTCATATACTTCTTCATCTTTAGCGGTTCTACGAGAAAATTTAAGATTTTCCATAAACGTTCCCTCAAATAACCAAGTATCTTGTAACACCATACCAAATAGACTACGGACATAACTCCGGTTCATCGTTGTAGTATCGACGCCTTCAATTGTAATTTTGCCACCATTAATTTCGTAGAATCTCATTAAAAGATTAACCATAGTAGTCTTGCCAGCACCAGTAGGGCCAACAATAGCAATTTTTTGTCCAACTTTAATGTTTGCATTAAAATCATGAATAATTATACGATTAGGATTGTAGCCAAAACGGACATGATCAAATTTCACATTCCCCTTAACAACCGCTAGTTGATGAGTTTTATTTTTTTCATCGGGTTCGCTCTTTTCATTAAGCAACGTAAAAATACGTGAAGCAGATGCAATAGCTTGTTGGAAATCCGCTACTAATTGAGCAATATTGGTTAATGGCATAATCAATTGTTTAGCATAAGTCAAGGCAGCCACTAACACAGCAATGAATTTAGAATCTGCTCCTGCTTTACCTGCAAAATAAGCACATACAAAACAAATTAAAATAAATAATATATTACCAAACAAAGAAACAGCTGGCGCTAATAGTCCGGCTAATGAATTAGCGCCACTAGAACATTTTTCTAAATCGTAATTTGTGTCAGCAAACTGGGTTTTAAATAATTCAACTGCATCGAAAGATTGAACAATATCAATACCAGCAAAACTTTGTTCAGAAATAGAAGACATTTCACCCACTAATGCTTTTTCTTCCGTAAAGGCTTTTTGACACTTAAAGCTACACAAATACATTACTAACCAACCAATTGGAATACACAATAACGAAATTAAGCCTAGCAACCAATGATAAACAAATAAGATAATTACTGTTCCAGCAATTGTAAATAACGAAATGGTTAAATTGGATAAAGTAAGATTAGTAGAATTAGTAACAACATCAACATCGTTAGTGACATAACTTAGAATGTCTCCGATGTTTCTACTATCGAAATAAGAAATGGGGAGAGTATTAATTTTTACACTTAATTTTTGCCGTAACTCATGACCTATTTTAGTAGTTACACCCGTGATAACAAAAGCCTGAAGATAATCGAAAGCAAAACCTATAAAAAATAACGCAAATGCTATGCCTGAATATAAATTGATAGTATAAAAATCCCATTTACCACCAGGTCTAGCAGCATCAACAATAATAGCTGATATTTTTTGAATTAAAACTGGAGAAGCTAAACGCGCTAAAGCTCCTAAGATTCCTAATAATAAAGCAAAAACTATTACTCTTCTATGTGGGGACAAACATTTAATTAGTTTTCCTAAGGTCGACTCTTTTTGCTGTTGCCGTAGTTTAACAATTGCCTCGTAACGACGACGGAGTCTTTCTAAACGGATTTGGCGACGATTAGCAACAAAAACCTTTAAATTTTCGTAGTGGTTTTTAAATAACTCTTTTCGTTTCATTCTCCTTTTAATAAAACGATCTTTTAGGCGTTGATAATAGAGCATTACTCGTTCTCTTCTTTCTTTACGGCTGCGCATTGAGCAACTCCTTATCGCCAAGTTGTGACAAAGCAATATCACGATATATTTTGCACGATTTTAATAAGCCTTTGTGGGTTCCTTTACCAACTATTATTCCGTTATCTAATACAATAATTTGATCAGCGTCCATAATCGTTCCAACCCGTTGAGCAACAATAATATTAGTTGTTTGCTTATAGTGATTGCGTATTGCGCTTCTAATAGTTTTATCAGTTCGATAATCTAAGGCTGAAAAACTATCATCAAATATAAATATTTCTGGTTTTTTAATAAGGGCACGGGCAATACTTATTCTTTGTCTTTGACCACCACTAACATTTTTTCCACCTTGAGAAATTTCATAATTCTCACCCTTTTCTAATTTATTAATAAACTCGTTTGTTTGCGATATATTAATTGCATCTTGGTAATCTTGGTTTGAAGCATTAACATTTCCTAAGAAAATATTGTGACGTAATGTATCACGAAATAAATATGGTTTTTGTGGGACATAACCAAATCGATGAAATAAATCTTTTAAATGATATTTTTTAACATCTATATCATCAACTAAAACCGAACCGCTTGAAGTGTCAAAAGATCTTAAGATTAAATTAATAATAGTAGTTTTACCAGAACCGGTCGCCCCAATAAAGGCAATTGTCTCACCTTGATTAACTTTAAAACTTATGTTTTGTAAACTAGGTGTAGGTGATCCAGGATAAGAAAAAGAAACATTTCGAAACTCAACGATTCCTTTCTGATTAATTGTTGGAGAAACTTGATTATCTTGAATTCTTAATTTAAGTTCTAATATTTCGTTTATACGATTACTTGAAACTAATAGTCTAGGCAATAAAACAATAACAAACATTAAAGAAACAAAGCCCGTTAATAATAACACAGAAAATTGAATAGCCACTGTCATCCCAGCAAAATTAAACTGATTATCTTTAATTAAATAAGAACTTAAAAGCGTAATTCCAACTAATAAAATGCCAGCAGTTAGCTGAACCACTGGATTTAAAAAAGCAAGACATCGATTAGCGAAACGATTATCTTTCATAAGTTTTTGAGTCGATGAATCGATTTTTTCTTGATGATACGCCTCGGCATTATAAGCACGAATTACTCTTAATCCTTCAAGGTTTTCTTTTGTAAGTAAGTTCACTTTATCAATACGTGACTGGAGAACCCGGTAATGAGGAAGCGCTAAACGAACAACCGCATAAATAATAAGGATAAGTAACAAGAAGGCCGCAGCTATTAAAAGAGCAATTTGGTATTTGAAATTGTTGATAAGTAGGAGCACAAAAGCTGCAATAGTAATTAAGGGGCCATAAAACGCAAAGCGGCAAATCATAATATAAGCCGTTGATACATTATTAATATCATTAGTCACACGCGTAACGAGAGTTGATGTGCCAAATTCCTTTTTTTCATATGCAGAGAAAAGCATAATTTTACTATATAAGTTATATCTAACTCGGGCGGTCATAAAAGCGGTTAAACGCGATGAAATAATTCCAGTAATAACTGCACAAAGTGAACTACCAAGAGCTGCACCAAACATTTTCAATGATCCAAAAACAATATCCATAGTAGTAAAACTACTAGAATGTTCGGTAATCAAAGAAATAACTTCCCCCATAAAAATAGGAAGTAATAAATCACAACAAGCCTGGACCAAAATTAAAAAAACAATAACTATGATAAACCATTTTTTTTGACCTAAATATTTTAAAAATTTCAACATGAATATTTATAGTTAATATATCATATTTTAGACCTTTTACATAGTAAACAATCTCATTTTAATAAATATTTTTTAATGATGTTACTAATGCTTTTCACAGAAGTTGATTGCATCATATTATCGTGTCGAGCATTAATATTAATAACCTTTAATTCTTGGCATTTATTGCGATAGTAATTATCAGGGGCATCTTTAACATCAACTTTATTTTTTAAAGATGCCTCTAATCCTTCTAATAAATCATCTGGCATAAATTGCGTAGCTTTAAATAAGACTACTTTGCCTGGATAATAACTGATTTTATTTGAATATAATTCCGACCGCCACGATTGACTTATATTTATAAACGCATCAATCATTGCTTGATTAACATTTGTAAAACCACTTTCTTTTGCCTTCTCTTTAATAAATTTATAATTATCTTTTTTAACAAATGATAGACAGTGATTAAGTATTTGTTGAAGTTCAGCGTCGCTTAAATGATATTCACGGGCGGATGAGTCTAATAAAAATAAACCTTTCACTTCTTCATTAGCATTCACTAATATTTTGGCAATCTCAAAAGCAATCGTCCCTCCATAAGACCATCCACCCAAATAATATGGACCATGTGGCTGATATTCTTTAATAAATTCCACATATTGTAATGCGCGAGCCTTAATTCCTTCAATTGGTTTATCTTGATGGAAAAGATTATAGTTTTCAATACATGCAAAAGAGAAATCTTTCCCAAAAGCCTTAGCTAAAGACCCATAAGATTCACTGCCACCTTGACCTGGATGAACGAAAATCAAACTTGGTTTACCTTTAGCATAATTAAATACATGAATATTGCTAGCGGTTTGTTTGTTTTCAATCAATACTAACTGTTGGCGTATACTAGGATTATTCAAAATATCGACCGGGCTAATCTTGATACCTACTTTATGTAGATAAGTTAGAGATAGGCGCATTGATGATAATGAATCAACACCTAAATCTAATAAATTGGTGCTTACTCCAACGTTCTTATCATCTATGTTTAAAGCCTCACTAATGCAACTAACCATTAATTTTTCAAGTTTTGTTTTAGGCTCTATGTACTCACTTTTCTTGTTATTATCAACTTTTGGTAACGCACGTTTATCAACCTTGCCGTTTATGTTAAGCGGAATCTTATCAAGAACAATTATATGAGTAGGGACCATGTAAGATGGTTTATTCGCTCTAACATAGTTGATGACTTTATTTTTAATATCTTGATTATTTGAGACAAGGTAAGCCACTAATTCCTTATTGTTATTATTAGTAATGGTTTGAACCGTGACATCTTTAACTTCTTTAATCTCACGGATTGTTGCTTCAACTTCACCTAATTCAACACGGTTACCCCGAATCTTCACTTGGGAGTCAACTCGACCAATAAAGCCTAAAGTGCCATCAGGTAAGTATCTAACTATATCTCCTGTCTTATACATTCTTTCATAGCCTTTCTCTTGAGAGAATGGATTAATAAAGAAGGCTTCTTTATTTTCTTTATCTCGATTTAGATAACCTTTCGCGAGTTGATAACCAGATAAGTATAGTTCACCCATCGCACCATATGGGACGAGACGATGTTCTTTATCCAAGATATATCCTCTAACGTTATTGATAAATTTGCCCACCGAAGAATAATCAATCTTATTTTTGGGCATAGCGCTTGTAACAACCATTGATTCAGTTGGACCATAAACATCAAAAACATTAAGTGAGTTAGGAGATTTGTATTCTCCTAATTTTTCACCAGCTAATAACATAACTTTTAATGGACTAACTAAATTAAGAGATGTATATATTTTGCCGACTTGGCTCGATAAGAATGTATGGGTTATTTTTCTTTCTACAAAGTAATTATTTAATTTAGATAAATCAAATCTTATATCGGCAGGAACTATATCAAGTGCAGTGCCCACAATTAAAGGAGAATAAAATGCGATAACATGCATATCAAAGGTATAAACAGTGTATAAACCATATATATCCCTATTAGATAATTCAGTTGCAGCCACATACCATTCCGAAAAATTAAGAACAGCTTTTCTTGTAATTAAAGAGCCTTTCGGAATTCCCGTTGTGC
>JAKSVA010000109.1 GCA_024408435.1 Bacilli bacterium | reverse complement strand
ATTAATTCTTTCTCACTTTTAAATTTTTTCTCCGGGCGCACAAAATCAACAAATTCAACATAGATATCTTTACGATATAAATCACCTTTAAAATTTAAGATATGTACTTCAAGAATGGCTTCTTTTAATTGATTCACAGTTGGATGGACGCCAACATTAGCGATTCCTAAACGAGGAATTCCTAAAATATAAGTTATGACTTTATAAACACCATAACGAGGAATGACATAATCTTTATCAATTTTAATATTCGCGGTTGGGAAATTTAATTGCGCACCTTTATGATAGCCCGACACTACTTTACCTTTAATTTGGTAAGCACGACCTAAATATTCATTCGCTTTCTTGATATTGCCATCTTTAATAAAGGCAATTATATCTTTACTAGAAATCTTGCGATTATTTTTCTTTAAAAAATCAACAACATGGACATGATAATATTTTCTTAAATAAGCAATATCGCCTTTACGGTTCTTACCAAATTTAAAATCATTACCCGCAATTAAAGTCGTTGGTTTAATAACATCTAAAAATTTTTTCTTAAAGGTTTCACATGATAAATTCTTGAATTTATGGTTAAACGGAAAAATAAAAACATATTCAATACCAATCGCTTTAAATAAACGAAGACGGTCATCAAGACTAGTGAGATTTTCTTTTCCTTTAATATTGCCATCAAAGGTAATAATAGCAATTTGATCATCACTAGTGATTTTGGCTTCATTAATTAAACGTTGATGCGCTAAATGAACACCATCAAAATTACCTAGGCATAAACAAAGTTTATGTTTAATTTTTGGGGCATTCGTTAGACTCGCATTAATCCGATATATTTTCATAGTGAAATCCACGCTTACAATAATATAACATATCCGCTTTATTTAATTCATATAACGCAAGAGCTTTATTTTTATTGATAATTAAAACTAAATCGTCTGTGCAATTAAGTTTAATTGGTGCTCCGTTTTTAATCTCCTTCTCTTTTTGATAAGTTATTTTAGTAATTTTTAACGCGTCTTTTAAATCAATGATGCTATTAAGCGAAATATCTTTTATCTTTTTTACATTCGCGATTTTATAAGGGCCAATCGCAATTCTTTCTAGGTTAGAAAGATAGCCAACTTCGCCAAGTTTTTTTGCTAAATCAACACCAAGACTACGAATATAGGTGCCCTTGTTACATTTCACATAGAAATAAATTTTATGCTTCTCGTATGCCATTAAACGTACATCATAAATAGTTTGTTCACGTGTTTTTAACTGAACTTCCTTATTTTCGCGAGCGTATTGATATAACGGCTTTCCTTTTACTTTAATCGCGCTATAAATAGGTGGTGTTTGTTTAATAACACCAACAAATGAATGAAGCGCCTGATTAATTTCTTCAAATGTATGTTTCTTAACTTTTTTCTTCTTAATAACTTTGCCAGTAACATCGTAAGTGTCTCTCATTTCTCCTAAAGTCAGTTGAGCGATATATTCTTTACTTTCATTTTCTAAATAAGGTAAAACCTTCGTCCCTTCATTAACACCAATAATTAATAGTCCAGTCGCAAATGGATCAAGCGTTCCCGCATGACCAATTTTTCTTATTCCTAATTTATGTTTTAAAGAACGAATTACATCGTACGATGTCATATCTTTTTCTTTTCTTACAAAAATGATCCCGTGTCTCATGTTTATTATTTTATACTATAATAATAAAAGTATGAAAGCGATCCGCATCAT
>JAKSVA010000108.1 GCA_024408435.1 Bacilli bacterium | reverse complement strand
TCAGTTTATGAATTTGGTGAAACTGGTAATACCAGTATTGATGATCTTGCCTACGTACTGGGTTTTCATATTAAAGATTTCCGTATTAAAAATGATATTACGCAAGAAGAATTAGCGAAGAAAGTTAAAATTGATCAAGGCGATTTATCACGGATTGAAAAAGGAAGCGCTAATCCATCTTTATCAACCATTTCCCGCATTGCGAAAGGCTTAGGCGCTAAGATTAATATTTCTCTTCGTTAATAATTAAATATTTATTGCGGCTTTAACTGTTTTAAGCGTTAAATAATAAGTTTTATCATCAAGATGTTTAAAACCATATTTTTCGTAGAAACCAATCGCATCACTTTTTGGCTCAACAACAATTAGATATATTCCAACAACATTAGAAGCATTAATAATTTTAATTAAAGCTTCTTTTAGTAAATATGCACCTAGTCCACGCTTTTGCCATCTCTTATCAACTGCTAATCGGGCTAAACGAATTGCAGGAATCGGATAACGCGGTAATTTTGTATCACTTTCTCCAATTAAGGTTGCTCTTTTAATTTGACTTGAAGCAAGAGTAAAAAAACCGCAAATGGTATTTTTATTGACTAAAACGTAAGTTTTACCAATTCCATTTCGATCATTCGCATAAGCAAAATTATAAAGAAAAATATTTAAATCTCTATTTCCGCAATCAAAAGCTTTTAGGGAAAATTTATTTCGTGCATCCTTAATAGAAACTAATTTCATTTAAATAATTTTTTTAAGGCCGAGTTTGGTTTACTTGGATTATCTAACTCTTGCATTAAAATTCGCCAATCATGGTTTGATAATTTAATACTTTCCTGTTTCACTAAATCGATTTGGGCTTGTTTTAAACAAATCGACATAATGTAAGATGAAAGTGATAAGTTTTGTGAAGTCGCAGCCCTATCAAGTAAGGCCTTATCTTCTTTTGCAACTCTTAGATCAATCCGTTCTTGTTTAACTAAAATTGCCATAATACGCTCCTAAAGGAATTATATATCATTGTGTGTATATTGTCCACACATGTAATAGTTAATTAAAAAGTTAACCAAATGGGTGATTTGGTTAATTCACTTATTTGGTATCGAAAAAGATATTTATATTATAAATATAGTTTTTGTTGTTAAGTAGTTTTTATTTTGTTTTGCTATTAACTAACATGGGAACATCAACGTACATTTGCCCCAAATGTGGGAACACCGATCCCCATTATTTTGGTTTCAAAAATAAGCAAATTTATTGTCGTTTATGTGTCTCTTTTCAAGGGAGGGAAGTTAATAGTTACTATGTAGATGACGAGCAGACTCAAGCTTCGTTAGATTATCCTTTATCACCTGAACAAGCAGATATCTCGACTAGATTACTAGAGAATTTTAAAAATAGGTTACCAACTCTAGTACATGCTGTGTGTGGTAGTGGAAAGACGGAGCTAGTCTATGCGGTCATTAGTTATGCTTTAAGTCAAGGACTTCGTGTTGGCTTTGCTGTGCCAAGAAGAGAAGTCGCCATTGATTTATTTCCTCGTTTTATTAGTGCGTTTCCAAAAAGAAGAAGTGTCTGTGTGTATGGTGGCCACACTGATGAATTAGCGGGTGATATTATCATTCTTACTACGCATCAACTTTACCGCTATCAACAATATTTTGATTTATTAATTGTTGATGAAATTGACGCTTTTCCATTTAAAGATAATCGTTTGTTAATTAATTTATT
>JAKSVA010000107.1 GCA_024408435.1 Bacilli bacterium | reverse complement strand
GCACAGTAACATTTAAAAACGCAGTGAGCGTGAAAGAAGCGGTTACAGCCATTCCGTTAGAGCGACTATTACTAGAAACTGATGCTCCTTATTTGGCGCCTACTCCTCATCGCGGGAAAAAGAATCATTCAAAATATATTCCATTAATCATTAACGAAATTGCAAATCTTAAAGGGACTGAGCAAAAGATTATTGAAGAAAAAACCACGGAAAACTTTGAGAAATTATTCAGCGTGAAACATTCGTAAAATAACTTTTTCTTAGTTTTTAAAGAAAGTACGCAAAACACCATAGTAAAATAAGCATATATTAGGTAGGCTATTTATTATCTATGTTTCACGTGGAACTATAAAACCGGTAACCTTATTATATAAAAGTATGATAAATAAACGCTTTTTTAATAGAAATCGAATGGAATATGCAATCTAATTGTGTTTTAAAAATGATACACCGATAGATGATGTATTCCATCGCATTTTTCTTTTTGTGAAACATTAAGTGTAGTTAGCATTTGTTGGATGTCATACTTATTGATTAGTTATTTGTATAGACGTGTTGCTTCGTATATAATTTAAAGGGTTTTATATGAAAAAATTAGGGTTATTAGTAATGCCGTTGATAACGACATTATTGCTAGCAAGTTGTGGTTCTAAACTGTCAATTGTTCACCAACATATTTCTGATGCTGGTGTAGCTACCATTCCTTTTATCAAAGAAATAGGTTTGAAGGAAGCATTTCAAGAAGACAAAGGATGGGAAGCGTTTTGGAATGATGGTTTAAAACGCGATAAAGATTTCTTGAAAAATGATTTTGGGAATTGGTTAACAAAAGTAAAAACTGATGATCCTGAAATTGGTAACAAATTTAAAAAAACCATTGATGACATATCTGTAAAGGATAATACTTTTGAAACTTGGGATGTCCAACTAAGTGACAATTATGAACGTGTAATTTTCTACATACATGGTGGCGCTTATTTTCTTAATGCTACATCAACATATATTTATGCTTGTTATAAATTAGCAAAGTTGTTTAACGCTAAGGTGTACTTACCGATTTATCCGTTAGCGCCACAAAACAATTTTTATGATTGTTATGAGTTTCTTGATAAAGTTTATGCGAATATTAACGCATTAAATAAGGATAAAGAGGTTATTTTTTGTGGTGATTCTGCGGGCGGAGGTTTAGTGCTTTCTTACTCGCAATATTTATATAAAGAAAAACCAAATTTAAAGTTACCAACTGCACGAATTTGTTTCTCACCTTGGTGCGATGCTACTTTAACTAACCCCGATATTAAGGAAAAGGAAGACCTTGATATTACCTTAGCTGTCTTCGGATTAAGAAAACTCGGTGAGTATTGGTCTTCAATGTACGCGTCACCATATGATTATAGAATCAGTCCTATTTATGGAGATCTCGATGATAAGATTAGCACAATCGTTTTTAATGGTACGGATGAAATTTTCTTACCGGATGTAGAGATAACATGTCAAAAATTGCATAACAACGGAGCGAGAACCAAATTAGTTATTGGTGATGGACTTTATCACATTTACCCTCTTTATGATTTGCCAGAAGCAGAAGAAGCATTTCAAATGGCGTATGATTTTGTTATTAATAACAAATAACATTTTGTATTAAAATATTTTTTGTATGGATAAAGATGAAATCTTCCTTCATATTAAAGAAATGAGCCAGTTCGCCAATAAAGAAGTTGGGCAGAATTATTTAATTGACTCAGCCATTGCTGAAAAGATTGTTAACATCTTAAAAACTAACGAGACTGACAATGTGTTTGAAATTGGTTCGGGCTTCGGTGCTTTAAGCATCTTTTTGTTAGATAAAAAAT
>JAKSVA010000106.1 GCA_024408435.1 Bacilli bacterium | reverse complement strand
GAAAATCAGAAACGTTATATTTTATCTAAAGGTTATCAATATTTAGATCGGATGATGCTCACTAGTAGTGGTGAAATTAAAAAGAAAATTGCCTTAGTGTGCGTTAGCTATTGGTAATATGAACGATAACCAATTATTAATTCGGCGGATTGTTCGTAATGCAATTGTTTTAGCCTTATACGTAATTTTAACTTTCGTTAGTTATCCAGTATCATTTGGCTTATTACAATTTCGTGTTTCGGAATTATTAGTGTTACTTTGTTTCTTTAATCGCGATTATGTAATTGGTATCACATTAGGATGCTTATTGTCTAATATCGCTTCACCTGGTTCAATGATGTTGTGGGATTTATTATTTGGCACACTGGGTAGTTTACTTTCTTGTTTATTAGTTTCTTTTTCTAAACATTTAGGAATTGCGATGTTATTCCCAATCATCATTAATCCATTATTAGTTGGCGCTGAATTTAAAATTGTTGGTGAAGTAAGCGGATCATATTGGTGGATAGTGGGAATGATTATGGCTGGTGAAGCAACAGTTATTGTCATTAGTTATATCTTTTACTTATTTATTATGAAAAAAGAAGCAATACTTAATTTAATTGATGCAAAGAGAAATCGTTCGTTTAAGTGGTAAAATATTAAGCAATGAAGAAAAAGTTTTATCTAGAAATAAAACATATAGATAAGAAAACCGGTGCGCGGTATGGGATTTTACATACGCCGCATGGTGATGTTGAAGTGCCAATGTTTATGCCAGTTGGTACTTTAGCAACAGTAAAAACTTTGTCACCAGAAGAAGTAAAAAGTTTAGGTGCTGGTGTCATCTTAGCAAATACATATCATCTCCATCTTCGACCAGGTGAAGATATTGTTAAGAAGGCAGGTGGACTCCATAAGTTTATGAACTATCAAGGTCCAATGTTAACTGATTCTGGTGGTTATCAAGTTTTCTCTTTAGCCGATAAAAGAAAGATCAGTGAAAAAGGTGTTGAATTTAGAAATCATCTTAATGGCGATAAAGTTTTATTTACGCCTGAAACTGTAGTAAAAATCGAAGAAAAATTAGGCGCAGATATTATGATGCCACTTGATGAATGTATTGATTATCCTAGCGATTATAACTACGTTAAAGATTCAACAGAAAGAACAATTAGATGGTTAAAAAGAGCGAAGAAAGCCCATAAGAGTGAACAAGCATTATTTGGAATTGTTCAAGGTGGCGAATATAAGGATTTACGTGAACATTGTGCGAAAGAAATGAAAAAATTAAATTTACCTGGATACGCGATTGGTGGCACTTCTATTGGTGAACCTAAAGATGTGTGTTTTAAGATGATTGATTATGCGGTGAAATATTTACCAAAAGATAAACCGAGATATTTAATGGGAGTTGGTTCACTTGATTATATTTTAGGCGCGATTGAACGTGGGGTGGATATGTTTGATTGTGTCTTACCAACACGTCTTGCTCGTCATGGCGCATTGATGACTTCAACTGGAAGAGTAAATATTAAACAAGAAAAATATAAACAAGATTTTACAACGCTAGATAAAGAGTGTGATTGCTATACTTGTAAGAATTACACAAAAGCTTATTTAAGACATTTATTTGTCGCGAATGAAGAGTTTGGCAAAAGACTCATGAGTATTCATAATGTGCGTTTCTTAATTAAGATTGTTGAAGGCGCGCGTGAAGCAATTAAAAAAGATAAATTTACAGAATATAAAGCAAAGATTTTAAAGAAGTATAGCGATAAGCGAGGCTTCTGATGGATATTGAATTATTTAATTATCATTTACCGATTGAATTAATTGCGCAATCACCAGCGGATAAGCGTGATAATTCTCGTTTATTAGTAATTAA
>JAKSVA010000105.1 GCA_024408435.1 Bacilli bacterium | reverse complement strand
TACGATAATTTCCCAATTAAGTTATACGCTAGTATAGATAAAATATAATTAAATTTTGTTTTTTGTCTCTTTGCGATTATTAGCTCAAACATAACGGCGTTTAACAACATCAAGATGCCTAATGTTGATAATTAACTACTTTTGATATATAGTGAATTATGAAATTATCCTAGGAGGATAAAAGCATGAAAAAACTAGGTTTATTATTAATGCCATTAATGGCTATATCGTTTTTAGCGAACTGCAATAAAACAAAACAATATACCGTTACTTTTGATTCAAATGGAGGAACTCCTGTGCCTTCACAAACGGTTGAAGAAAATAAATGTGCAGTTAAACCAGCTGATCCAACTCGTGAAGAAGATGAACATGGTATCTATTCATTTGATGAATGGAGACTTGATGGGTCACATTTTGAATTTGATGAGCCAATCGTCAAAGATACAACTTTAAAAGCCGAATGGAATACAGCTCGTAAATATAGTGTTAGCGTTGGGACTCATAAACATCTTGCTTTTACTACTTTAGATGGCAGTGAATTAAGTACTGTTAAAGCAATTTTAGGTCAAGATTTTAAATTTAAAATGGCACTAGATAATACATCAAATGACATTACCTATAAATTACCATCTCAATTATCAATATTTGTTGGCGGTAATAAAATGCCATTAATTGCAAAAGATGTAACTATTACTGAAACAATTCCATCTAAAGAAGCAGAGGTTACTATTGCTGGTAATAGAATAACTGGTGATGTTGAGATAAATGGCAGTGCTGTTCAAGTTAATTATTATGCGATTTCTATATTTAATTATTGTGTAAACATTAATTCTGATGATTTTGATCCTGAAAATCCATATGCAGAATCTAACAAGGATAAGGCCATTACTTTTGTTCAAGATGGTTCATATGCATTACCAACAATTCAAGATATTTATCTAGAAATCGATGGAAATGATTGGGTATGTGCAGAAGATTCTGATAGTTGCTCTTATGATGCAAGTAATCACAAATTAACCATTCTTGCAAATAAAGTAACTAGTGGTTTATCAATTATTGTGTATTCTCCAACATGTAATTTACTTGAATTGTTTAATTGGGACGAAATTAGTGATATCTCTAAAGCTGGATATGCAAGTACATTGTTTGAGGTAGGAGAAGAAAAGACTATTAAAGTCAATGAAATAGATCAAAAAGTTAGAATTATTGGTTTTGATCACGACGACTTAATGAATGGTGAATGCAAAGCCGGCATTACTTTTGAGTTTGTTAATTTATTATCTGATAAAAATGGCTATTCATTAGCAACTCTATGGGACACTAAAAGAGGTGCAGATTCTAATAGTAATAATTTTTTAAATAGTGATTTACGATATGCTTTAGAAAAAAAACCCGAGTATCGCAAAAGTGGATTACATTGGTACACAAAAGATTCTGCAGAACAATCATTGATTGTTGATTCTGTCATCGATATGTTACCTAATGATTTAGTAAATAATTTACAAGTTGCTAAAAAATATGTTGCGACCACCCGTATGCATTGGACAGACTATATAATTGAACATTATGATGCAAAAGTATTTGTACTTACATATACTGAAATGACTAATACTATTGATATTCGTTCAAGAGCAGAAGGCCACATCTATGATTACTATAGAAGTCATGATGACAATGCATCTCGTATTAAACATCAAGTAAAATGGCATGAAGGTGCAAATACTACTGAAACAGATATTGTTGATTTAGGTTATTCTGCAAAAAGTTATGCTGGTTATAACAATGCCACCGATTCTTATGGTGGTTTATATTGGCTCCCCTCACCTTATGGTGACACAACTGCACGTTCCATTAACGATAATGGCAACTTTAA
>JAKSVA010000104.1 GCA_024408435.1 Bacilli bacterium | reverse complement strand
GGTGAAGAAAATTATATTACAACCAAGAATAAACGTAAACATCCAGATCGGATTGAAAAAAAGAAATTTTGTCCTCGTTGTAACAAAGAAACTATTCATAAGGAAAAGAAGTAATACTTATATTATGTATAAGGTATGAAAGTAGAGCTTCTATATTTTAATCATAATTGCAATTGTTACTTAATTAGCCAAGGTAATGATTGCTTTTTAATTGACCCTGGCTTTAATCACAATAATTGTTTAATTAAAGCAATTAATGACCGTAAACTTACTTTAAGGGCAATTTTATTGACACATGCTCACTATGATCATATTGAAGCGCTTAAAACGATTAAAAACGTGCCCGTCTATCTATACGAAAACGAAGAAAAATCTCTAAATAATGAACGTTTTAATTGTTCAGTAATGTCGGCTAATCCTTTTATTGTTGAAGGCTTAAACGTTAAGACATTCCTAGAAGGCGAACTTGATATTATCGGCATTAAATTACAAGTAATTCATACGCCCTTTCACACTAGCGGTAGCGTCTGCTATTACCTTAAAGAACTAGGGGTGGTATTTACTGGTGACACTTTATTTTTGCACGCCATCGGCCGTTATGATTTACCAACCTCAACACCGAGGTTGATTCGCCAATCGTTAACTAAGTTATTTAAATTACCACATGAAGAGAATAACGACACAATTGTTTATCCAGGTCATGGAAGCAAAACCACACTTTCTCGTGAGTATCGTTTTTTTAAAAAAGAATACCTGGATTAAATTGTGTATAATAAATAAGCACGAGTAATAAGGAGAATGTTATGGTAAATGTTACAGAATTAAGACCAGGCAATTATTTTAAAGATGAAAACCAATTATTCTTAGTAATGGATATTCTTTTAAATAAAACTGCGATGAGAAAAATGGTCGCGAAATTAAAAGTTAAAAACGTAAAAACCGGCGCGATTGTCGAAGTTTCAAGAAACTCAGGGTACATGGTTGACGTTGTTAGATTAGATAAAGAAAAGATGATTTATCTATATGATAGCGGGTCATCGCTTTGCTTTATGAATCAAACGACATATGAACAAATTGAAATTAGTAAAGAAAGACTTAAATGGGAAATGAATTTCCTTGTCGCTAATATTGAAATTGATATTGTGAGATATAATGATGAAATTCTTGGCATTTCTTTACCAGTTAAAGTACCTTTAAAAATTACTGAGTGTGAACCGGCGGTAAGAGGAGATACTGTAAAAAGCGCGATGAAAACTGCAACATTAGAAACTGGTTTTCAAACAAAAGTCCCATTATTTATTGATAATGGTGAAACAATTTTAGTAAGAACTGATACGGGCGACTACGATGGTCGCGCTAACGGATAGGAGGTAAGTTATGCCAACAGGTGCATGGATTGGATTAGTAATAGGATTATTTATCCTCGGTTTAGTTTTAGGATTTCTTGCTGCTCGTAAATTAATGAAATACGAATTAAAAAAGAATCCCCCAATTAACGAAAACATGATTCGCGCGATGTTTATGTCAATGGGACGTAAACCAAGCGAAGCACAAATTCGGGCTGTAATGAATAACATGAGAAACAGCCAATAATAACTAAATTAAAAGGTAAAAAGGTAGGTGAAAAACTTACCTTTTTATTTTGCGTTTTAATGAAAATTTATCCTTGCGCATATGTGCGCTTATGAGTAACGTGCACCACCTAACGCGCTCTAGTGAAACTTTTTTGACTTTTTATCTGCTTTTTCTTAAAATATTTAATGTTATGGCGAGCGTAAAAAGCTACGGTGCAGACGATATTGAAGTCTTAGAAGGTTTAGAGGCGGTCCGAAAAAGACCGGCCATGTATATTGGCTCAACTAACCTCAGCGGACTTCATCATTTAGTTTGGGAAATCGTTGATAATGGTGTTGATGAAGCGC
>JAKSVA010000103.1 GCA_024408435.1 Bacilli bacterium | reverse complement strand
ATTATACTATTTTTGAAAAAGAATATATGTGTATTGTAATAAAATTACAAATACGCTAAAATTGTTAAGCGCTCCTATGGCGAATTTTATTGAAAAAATATTCCGTTTTGACCAAAGAGCGGTCAAACATTATGAGAAACAAGCCGAAAAAGTCTTGTCTTTTGAAAACGCTATGAAAGCCTTAAGTGATGAACAATTAAGAGCAAAAACCGAAGAATTTAAGAAACAACTAAAAGAAGGTAAAACTCTTGAAGATATTAAATACGAAGCTTTCGCTGTTGCGCGTGAAGCCGCCAAAAGAACCTTAGGTCAATTCCCCTTTAAAGTCCAAATCATGGGTGCATTTGTGCTTCATGATGGTGATGTTGCCGAAATGCGTACTGGTGAAGGTAAAACCTTAACCGCCACGATGGCAGTTTATCTTAACGCTTTAGCGGGTAAAGGTGTTCACGTTGTTACCGTTAACGAATACCTCGCTAGTCGTGACGCGGATTGGATGGGACAAATTTATCGTTTCCTTGGTTTAACTGTTGGTTGTAACTTAAGAGAAAAATCGAATAGCGAAAAACGGGAAGCTTATTTATGTGATATCACCTATACCACTAACTCGGAACTTGGTTTTGATTATCTAAGAGATAACATGGTGCAAAGCGTGAAACAACGTGTTTTACGTGGTTTAAACTATGCGATTGTTGATGAAGCGGACTCAATTTTAATTGATGAAAGTAGAACGCCGTTAATTATTTCTGGTGGACAAAAAGCGACACCAAGTCAATATACTGTCGCGGACCGCTTTGTGAAAACCCTTAAGAAAGGTAAAGACTTTGAAATTGATATTAAAGATAAGACTTGTCACTTAACTGATGAAGGGAGTAAAAAAGCTGAACGCATGTTTGCAATCCCAAATCTATATAATCCAGATTACGCTGATTTAGTGCACCGGATTCACCAAGCTTTAAAAGCGAACTTCATTATGATGCGCGATGTGGAATATATGGTTGATAAAGAAAGACAAATTCAATTAATTGATCAATTCACAGGTCGTATTTTAAAAGGAAGAGAATATAGTGATGGTCTCCATCAAGCCATTCAAGCGAAAGAAAATGTTGATATTAAAACCGAAACGATTACTTTAGCGACGATTACTTACCAAAACTTCTTCCGTCTTTATAAAAAGATGTCGGGTATGACAGGTACCGCAAAAACCGAAGAAGAAGAGTTCCAAAAGATTTATAACATGCGGGTTACTTGTATTCCCACTAATAAACCAGTAATTCGGGAAGATGCGATTGATTTTGTCTACGCGCATAAACAACCAAAATTAAATGCATTATTAAAAGAAATATGTGAACGACATGAGAAAGGTCAACCAATCTTAATTGGCACCGTTTCTGTTGAAGCGAGTGAAGAAATTGCTAAGCTCTTAGACACCAAAGCTTTAAAATACGAAGTCCTTAACGCAAAGAATCACGCCCGTGAAGCAGAAATTATTTCGCACGCTGGTGAAAGAGGTCAAATCACGGTTGCGACTAATATGGCGGGCCGTGGAACTGATATTAAATTAGGGCCTGGTGTTGTTGAACTTGGTGGCTTATGTGTCTTTGGTACTGAACGTCATGAATCAAGACGAATTGATAACCAATTGCGTGGTCGGAGTGGTCGACAAGGTGACCCTGGTTTCTCCCGTTTCTATGTTTCACTTGATGATGAATTAATGAAACGTTTCGCTAATGAAAGAATGGTGCGCTATTTTGAATCACTTGGGACTGAAGCACTTGAATCGAATATGGTGATGAATGTCATTACTAGTGCCCAAAAACAAATTGAAGGCAAGAACTTTGATATTCGGAAAAACTTACTCGATTATGATGATGTTTTAGCCAAGCAAAGAGAAATCATTTATACCAAACGCGATAAGATTCTTTTCGCCCAAGATATTGGTGATATTATAAGTGACTTCTTCCAGAAAGCTGGTAATAAGATTGCCAATAAATCCGTTGATCCAAATAATCACGAGAAATTAATTAAAGCTGATTTACTCGAAAAAGAATTAATGCCAAGATATTTACC
>JAKSVA010000102.1 GCA_024408435.1 Bacilli bacterium | reverse complement strand
ATTATTCATTTGTGAATGCTCGTACGAGCAATGCACAACTTGCTCTTGCTTAATTTAGCCCTTAATTATTAGGCCGAACACTTTGTTCGGAGAGCATGCTCCCTAAGGTTTATGGAATCTCACGCTTAGGATCAGCATCATAACAAGGTTCTGTAGGATGGGTGATGGTTATAAATCTATTCCGAAACTAAATAACCTAGCTTATATTGATTACTCTCATATATAGATATAAGTAAAATAAGTGTGAGATAAACTGGAAATGTTCTTATTGAGGTCGTCTTGGACAGGAGTTCAATTCTCCTCGGCTCCACCAAAGAGATATAAATTATTGATTTATCCAAACGGATAAACGATTTCGTTTAATATTGTAGTGTTTTCCTAAAGATGCGTAGTCTTTAAATATTAATTTATTTTCATTAGTGAAAGTAAGAAGTGAGTTTTTGTTGGTTTTTGTTTTCGTTAATTTTATATTGTCAGCCTTTAAACTTTCTAATTTAAGATGAGGATTACTTTCTTCATCAATTCCTAACACAAACTGTCCATAACTAAAAGCAATCATTTGATTAAGATGATGAGTTTTAATTTCTGGATTAAAATTCAACAAAATATCGCCTTTTGTTAAATTAACCTTATAATATGTGCCTGCTTTAATGAATTTTACTTTCCCATTAATCGTGATAGATGGTTTATTGGACCAGGAAGGAATTCTCAGTAATATCTCTTTGGAATTCTTTTTAATAATTAAATGAACTCTTCCACTTTCAATATAATTTGATTTAATGATTGCTTTAAAACCTTTAGTTGTAATTGTGCCATTATCGTAGTAATCATTAAAGACGATTGTTTGACGATTATTAATAACATAGCAAAGCGCCATTAAGCCAATACTAGCGGAGCCGATAGAAGCACAGCAACCATAGAAACTATGGTCTTTAAAGAATTGTAATCCGCCTGTTGATACTCCACGTGAACTGTTAACTAAAGGAGAGTAACTATCAAAAGGCAAATAGTCCTTTAACACTTTTTTATTAAAATAATCTTTTGCGCAGTTATGGTAATTATTAACACTCCCTAAGAAACAATTAAGCGCCGCTGTCGAGAATCTCTCATAATATTTGATATCACCAGTGAGTAAATGTAGTTTAGCCATTATTCGCATATAAGTTGTTACAACACAAGTTTCTTGCATAAACTTCTTTGGTTGATAAGTTTGCCTTAAAGCGCCATGGGAGAAATTTTCATCTTCTGATCCAGCGTTACCGATAATTGATATTTCTGATTGTTGGACTTTTTCAAAGAAATTAATTGCAGTTTTAACTAATTGATTGTCTTTACTTACTAGTGCATATTCCAAAACACCTTCGAAAAATGACATTGTTTCGTAGGCTTTATTTTCCAAATATTGATAAGGTAGTAATTTATCATTATTTGCGCTAGTGATTAAATTGCCACCTTTAATTCCACCAGTTTCAACTATATATTTAGCGAATTTTAAATATTTTGCTTTGTGACTAATTTGATATAATGCAACAATCGATTCTAGGATTGAGCAAGAATTAACGCCAAGCCAGATATGTGAAGTATGAGTAATGGGTATCTTACCTTTTTCTTTTCCCACATGGTCAATAATATAATCAGTGTGTTTTTCTAATGCACTGATAATTTTCTTTTTTAGCTTTATGTTTTCGCAAATGTTAGCAAAATGTAATAATCCAGTTAGAACATATTTTCTCCCCCATATGTCCCAGCCACGAAATTCGTTTTTTGTGCTGTAGGAGGAAATACGGCCTAGATGGTCTTGCTTTTTTAATAAATCCTTTACAGTTTTCTCTAATACTTGGTAAAGTTGTTTATTATGTTGATATTGATAGCATAAGCAAGCTCCTCGCATCATTTTGCCCCAGTATTCTGCTCGCCAACCTAAATTCTTGTCATCATCTCTATTAGTGAAAACACTAGTGAATTTATTCCATAGTGATTTATTTAATAATTGTTCATGATTAATATAATTCATTAAAAAAGAAATAATGCCATCATAATGCATACTTCCTATTGGTAAAAATGAATATTTATTATTCATAAATTA
>JAKSVA010000101.1 GCA_024408435.1 Bacilli bacterium | reverse complement strand
AGCGCCTCCATGGCATGGAGGAGGTAGCGGGTTCGATCCCCGTCTGGTCCACCAATTGCAAATTAATTAATAAATGATATGGAGTAAAAAATAATGATTAAGATTTTTAAGAATCTTACTAAAAGAGATATTATTTATTTTTTTATTTGTGTTGGTTTAATTATTTTACAAGTTTGGCTTGATTTAACGATTCCTGATTATACTGCAAACTTAACTAGATCCATTGAATCAACTGATAAAGAAGCAGTATGGCAAAATGGCGCCATCATGTTAGGGTTATCATTTGCAAGTATGTGTTCCGCAATTGCGACTGGCTATTTTTCTAGTCACATTGCCGCGAATTTTTCTCGCACTCTACGTAACCAACTCTATGACCGCATTACTTCTTTTTCTAACGAAGAAATTAATCGTTTTTCAACTCCAAGTTTGATTACTAGAACCACTAACGATGTGGTTAATATTCAAATGTTAATTGCTTTAGGGATGCAAGTATTAGTAAAAGCACCAATACTTGCGATTTGGGCGGTTTGTAAAATTTCTTTAACTAGTATTGAATGGACATCTGCCATTTTAATTTGCGTGGCTATTATGATAGCGGTTATTGGTATCATTGTTGGCCTTTGTTATCCTCGTTTTAAGAAAATTCAAAAATTGACGGATGATTTAAATAACGCAATGAGGGAGAGTGTTAGCGGTGTACGCGTAATTCGCGCTTTCAATGCGGAAAAATATCAGGCGAATAAATTTAATGTCACGAACGAAACTATTACACGGAATAATTTATTTGTTACACGTTTAATGGGCTTATTAATGCCGGTGATTACGATGTGTATGAGTGGTTTAACGTTAGCAATCTATTGGATTGGCGCTATTTTAGTAAATGAAGCCAAAATCCCTGAACGGATGAACATTATTGCCAACATGACTGCCTTTACGCAATATGCTTTACAAGTGGTAATGGCATTTATGATGCTTATTCTTATCTTTATTTTATTACCACGATCAATTGTTTCGGCGCGAAGAATTAATGAAGTGCTAGAAACTAAACCGGCCATTGTTTATCCAAGCGAAGGTGTTAATAAAAAGGTAAAAGGAGAAATCGAATTTAGAAACGTCAGTTTTACTTACCCTAATGGTCAATCACCTTGTTTAACCAATTTGAATTTTAAAATTAAACCGGGTGAGACATTCGCTATTATCGGCGCGACAGGATCAGGTAAAACTTCAATTGTTAATTTAATCCCTCGTTTTTTTGATGCTAATCAAGGAGAAATTTTACTTGATGGCGTTAATATCAAAAAATACCAGAAAAACGAAATTAGTGACAATATCTCGATTGCTACCCAACGCGCAGTACTTTTTAAAGGCGATATTAAAAGTAACGTCACATATGGGGCGAAAGGCGAAATTAAGGATAATGATAAACGTTTAACCAGAGCACTTAATATCGCTCAAGCCGATTTTGTCAAAACACTTAAAGAAGGAATTCATGCTGAAGTCGCGCAAGGTGGAACAAATTATTCTGGCGGGCAAAAACAACGTTTAAGCATCGCAAGAGCCGTATATAAAGATAGTAAGGTGGTAATCTTTGATGATACTTTTTCGGCACTTGATTATCGCACTGATATGCGAGTAAGAAAAGCAATTAATAGTGAAATGAAGGATACAACAATTATTATTGTTGCGCAACGAATCGGGACCGTAAAAAACGCTGACCAAATTCTTGTTATTGATAAAGGCAAAATGGTTGGTTTAGGTAAACATAAAGATTTATTAAAACGTTGTGCAATTTATAAAGAAATTGCCTTATCGCAATTAAAGGAGAGTGAACTCTAATGCCACCCATGATGAGACGCCGTATTCCTTTAAAGAAAGAGAAAGCTGATTTTAAGGCAATCAAGAAGATTGTTATTTATTCAAAACGTTATCTTTGGCTTGCGATTTTAGCGATTCTCTTAGCGGTTGTTGGAGCGACCGCCTCGATTATCGGACCCGAGAAGATTAGTGATTTAGTCAATATTATTACCAAAGGCATTATGGGCGAAATTGACATGAATGAATTTAATCGTATTGCCATTACGCTTGTTATTATTTATGCCGTTGGTGCATTTGCCTCTTATATTCAACAATTTATTATGGCAAGTGTAACTCAATA
>JAKSVA010000100.1 GCA_024408435.1 Bacilli bacterium | reverse complement strand
TGTGGTGCCGACTAACGGAATCGAACCGCCAACCTACTGATTACGATTCAGTTGCTCTACCAATTGAGCTAAGTCGGCACTTTATTAATATTAATTAAGAGTTAATTATTTATCAACTTTTGAATGAACATCTTTCTTATTTTGATCAAGGCGGAATTGTAGTTCGTGTAAGAAATGATAAACACCTTTTGGATTTTTAATTAATTCTTCATGTGGACCCATTTCACTAATTTGACCTTTATCAATTACCGCGATGACATCCGCGTTTTTAATTGTCGACAAACGATGTGCAACAATAAGACAAGTTCGCCCTTCTGATAATTTATTTAAAGCACGTTGGATAATCATCTCGGTTGCATTATCAAGCGCACTAGTTGCTTCATCTAAAATTAGTAAGGGTGGATTCTTTAAGAAGATGCGCGCAATGGCAATTCGTTGTTTTTGCCCACCCGATAATTTAGAACCTCGTTCGCCAATGTTAGTGTCCCACTTTTCTGGTAAGGCTTCAACATAATAATAAATATCTGCTTTTTTCGCTGCCTCATATATTTCTTCATCGGTTGCATCCGGCTTACCATAACGAATATTTTCTTTAATAGTCCCTGCGAAAAGATAGACATCTTGCTGAACAATACCAATATTCTTTCTTAATGATTCAAGCGTGAAATCATTAATATTGCGCCCATCAATATAGATTGCGCCACTACACATTTCATTTAAAAAATAAAAACGAGGGATTAAATGACAAATTGTGGTTTTACCACCGCCACTTGGGCCAACTAACGCTAACGTTTGACCTTTTTTGATTTTAAATGAGACATCATCAAGAATCTTGCGGTTTTTCTGATAACAAAAAGTCACATGAGAAAATTCGATTTCGCCCGAAATAGTTTTTAAAATTTCATGTCCATCATTAATTGTCTCTTCAACCTCATCAATAACATTAATGAACCTTTCAAAACCACTGGCCGCACTTTCATATTGTTCCATGAAGTTAGTTAATTGGTTAACCGGTGTAATAAATAAGGAGATAGAAACAACAAAAGCTGAATAATCCGCCAATTGCGATTGACTAACACCATAATAATAAAGTAAAAGACCACCAAATAAGATTACTAAGACATTAAAGAAATCAGCAATAAATTGTGAAATTGAGAAATAAGTACCCATTGAAATGAATAGATCAGTTCTAACACGAAGAAAGTCACGGTTGGTTTCGGCAAATTTTTCTTCTTCTAATTTTTGATTAGTAAAGGCCTTCGTGACCCGAATACCTTCGATTGAATTAGCGGTGCGAGCGTTAAGGACAGCGGTAGCTTCTCGACTCTTTCGCCCGTTCACGTGAAATTTTTTCTTAAAATAATAAGTCACAAAAATGAGAATCGGAATCATCAAAATTAGCGTAAGGCCTAAAATCCAATTGATTAATATCAAATAAATAAGGCTCCCAAGAATAGTAAAAGAGGCAATTAGGATATTTTCTGGGCCATGATGAGCGAGTTCACTAATTTCAAATAAATCATTGGTCATTGTTGATAAAATAGTGCCCGTTTCGTGTTCATCGTAATAAGAGAAAGGTAAACGTTGGAGTTTAGTAAAAAGTTCCTCACGCATCGTGAATTGGATTCTTACGCCCATAACGTGGCCGTAATATTGAGTGAAATAACGAAGTAAGGCTCTTGCCATATAAATACCAAGTAAAGAAAAAGAAGCAATAATAATCATTTTGACGTCATGTTCAGGAACCCAAGTTGATAACATATGGCGCGTAATAATTGGATAACCTAAACCAATAACAGCAATCAGTAAAGAAGCTGTCATATCAAGGATAAACAGCGCTTTATGTGGGCGGTAGTAACTAATAAAACGTTTAAACATCTCTATTTCTTTAACTTATTAACTATAACAAAAATTTCATGCAAAAGTAATGGTAAAATTGATAATCCAACAGCAATTAACCATTGTTTGTAATCTAGTGAGTGGGTTTTGAAGATTAAATTAACTCCTGGGGTCACTACCACAAAGATTTGAAGAACAACCCCAACAAAGAACGCCACCCCCATCATAAAGTTTTTCTTCTTAAAGACACAAAGGAAAGATTCGCCTTCACAACTCATACCTAACATATGGAATAATTCCGCAAAAGCTAAAGTAACAAA
>JAKSVA010000010.1 GCA_024408435.1 Bacilli bacterium | reverse complement strand
TTGTTCCAACCTTAGGTGGCGATGGAAGAATGCATCCAGTTCCCGTTCATTGGTATGACTATACTAAACTTTCAAAAGCAACACCGTTTATCGTTCAAGACTTAAAAAATACTCGTCAAGAATATATGGGTGCAAAAAATGTTTTTGCTAATAGGAGTATAAAGAATGTATACTATCAAAAGGGGTTAGTGTCAGCATTAATGAACGAACCCACTAAAGAAATTAAAAAGGAGAATAAATAATGGCTAATGAATTAGACGAGATGACTGCACCGGTTAATGAAGCCGGTCGCGATACCCACGTCATCGAAAAACAACTATCACCAAAGACTGGTGCGGGAAGTGTTATCTTTGAAGTAATACTTTGGGTATTAGGAATTATCCCTGGTGTTATCTTTTTATTTGTTAAGATGGGTGCAACGAACTATTTAAGTAAATTGCAACAAAAGGTTAATCATGATGCTTCACAAATTGATAACTATCTTGAACAAAGAGTGCAAATCTTAAAGAATGCTGCTAAGTTACTTGATAAGTCAATTAAGCTTGATAAGGATACCTTCACGGATATTGCTAAGTTAAGAAGCGGCAATGTTAATCCAGATGAAGCGCGTATTAATGAAGCGCGGGCGATTGAAGAGGTTAACCGGAAGATTAACATCGCAGTCGAAAATTATCCAAATATCAAAGCGCATCAAGAAATCGAAGATGCAATGCAACAAAATGCATACTTACAAAAAGAGATTACCGCTGCGCGTGAAGCGTATAACGACACTGTTCTTGAATGGAACGGTGCAATCTTTGCTTGGCCATCCAAGAAAATCGTGGCAGCGAAGAAAGGCTATACAACTCGTATTCCATTCTCCATTGATGCTGCAACTCGTCAACAAGCCCGTGGCGATTTCTTCTAATCAAAGAAATTAATAAATAAAAAGAACCCTTGCTGGGTTCTTTTTTTAAAAGATGTTATAACTTATTATTCGTTAGCAGCACTGACGGTGAAATTAAATGACTTAATGAAGTCAATTGATCCGCCACTATAAAATGTATAATAATACTCACCCAAGAGTCCAATATCTGTTAAGGCAATGATGGTAGATGTTGGTAATTGAACATATTTAACCATCTTCGTAATATTAATATCTATAGTTGCACCATTGCCATTATTAAGAGATTCATATGCGAGCCAATCTTTCATCGGAACATATATATTTCCAAGTGTATCGGGGACATATCCTCCTAGAAGATAATAATATAAGTATCCATCATCAATGCCTTTATAGGCTTCAAACGGACTTAATTGAATATTTTCACGTTCAGTGGAATCTTTATGAAGGATGAAGTTACGAAAATACGGATGACCCGTTGGCGTGTAAATATCAGAAATAGCTGTTAAATCTGTAATAGGAAAATCCTCTTCATCATTTGTAGCTTCATGGAATTTATAACCTGAAATAGCGCTAAAAGTCGCTTTGTAATGTGCGTAATATTTTTCATCATCTTCTTCAAAAGTTATATCAGCCTTTTCAAATTTGCATGTTCCATCAGTTTGTGGGTTAAAAATAGTTTTATAGTGGTCAACATCATATGTTACAGCATGACCATCCACCAATGTAGAACTTACTTCAATTTTATCAAACTTAGGGGCGTAGCCAGATTCGGTAGTAGTGCTAGTGTCATATAATTCTTCCATTGGTATCGCGACACGTAAAGACATAGCGTGGGTGCGGTAGTGGCTAACACCTTGAATAGTTCTATCAATATGCACTAATTCTTTTCGTGATAATTCTAATGGTTTTTCCTCGTTATCTTTTACGCCATAGATTTGAATGGCGTCTTTCGTTTCACCATCAAAAGTTGCCCCCGCTTCAGCGTTATTTGGCATGATGATAAAAGTTAAATCATATTTAGATGATAAGTTAGTGGTTTCAATAGTAATTTCATCTTCAATGCCTGTATCAGGAACAATCGTATAATTGCTAGTCAGATATGTGCAATTAACATTAACCTCATAAGATGTAGTCATATATTCTTTCGGAATTTTAAGATTATAAACATGAGGTGTATCAGTGGCGGTAACTGAATAACAACTTGGATTTAAAACTGCTCCATTACCTTTAAAATTTGCCTCACGAATCTCATATTCGCTACCTTCTTCACCATATAATGGATTTAATTTCGCAAGCGGATCAAGACGAATTAATAAATCGCAATCCTTGCCTTTTTTAATAAGGTTACTATTTTCAAAGGTGATAGGTGGTACATCTGTATCATCTGCTAAATTTACAAACGAAATTTTGTAAAAGTTTGATTCAGGTTGTCCGCTTTTACCACAAGAACATAGTGGGGCAAGTAGTAAGCAACAACTAATTGTAATAATATTTGTCTTCTTCATAACTTTCTCCTATAAACTATAATTGCAATCTAATGATAAATTGATATTAGTGTTATCAATGGCTAAATAATCACCATAGAAACTATCAATCAAAAGTTGTTTTCCTATAAAATCGCACCAGGCACCACTAACATTAAGTTTTAAATCAATTGAATCAAGGAAACCGAATCGAGTAAATTCAATATCAGCAGTAAACTTAGCGTCTCTTGCAGTAACTGAATTAAGAATTTCGGTTATTAATACTAATGATCTAAGATCAAAAACGTATTCAGCAATTTCTAAAATCGCTCCTAAAGTACCAGTAATAGCGGTTAAATGATTTGAACTAATGTAATAACCTAGATGGTCATTAGTTTTAGTAAATCCATAATTAACGTAACCAGTAACACTACCAATTTCATTAATAGTGTTATGGAATTCTAATAAATCAGCTGATCCTAAACCAATGGTTGCTTCGTGTAAAATTGTGATAATGTTTTGTAGATTTAAATATAAATCGTATGACTTTTCAATAAAATATTCACCAGTTTGTTTAGTGGGGTCATAATAGTGTTTTTTATAGACAATCGCATCAGTTACTTTGGAATCGTTAGTGTTAAACACATATTCAACATTATATCCATCATGGATGTGTGGGTCGTAATTTTCTTGAGCGAACTTAATTGCATCACCAACTGAAATAAAATTAACAGTTTTATTGTTGTTGCAGCCAGTAGTTACTAACGCAAAGGCTGGAATTATTAAAGTTAATAAAGATAATTTTCGCATAATTAGTTCCCTCCTAAATAAATGTCGATACTAACATTGCCTTTAAATAAATTAAAGGACTCAGGATAAAAGTGAATTAAAATGTCTGTGCCATTATCTTTAGCCTGAACACAAGCAGCAGTAGAATCATCAATTGGATATGAAGCACCATTATAGTTAACATAAACTTTTGTATCATTTGCTAAAGTGTGGCCAAGTATTACTACATTAGTGCCATAGCCAGGAAGTAAAGTTTCATAATAATCTTTTAAATCAACACCAATAGTTTCGTTATAATCAGTGCCGACATCATGAGCTTCGTTTTGGTCTTTTACGCAACGTGGTTTATAAGTAATTGAATCTTTTACGCTACCATCTTTATTTAATTCTCTAAAGTTTATATGAGCGTATTCATTTTCTTCATAAAGAGTTACTTTATTTTTAATTTCAACTTTCCCATGCATTGCTCCCGTAAAGAAAGTAGTGTTAATTTGTCCACCAGTTAAACCAAAATGGAAATCAAGATTATCACTATCAATCATCGCTTGCATTTCAATTGGGTAACCTTGTGAATCAAAACCAAGCATAAGAGAGACACTTCCTGTTCCAGTAAAAGGTAGTGCAAAAGTTCTTTTGGGTTCTTGAATTGATAATGCTTTAATTACTTCTGATACATTAGCAAGGTCATTGAAATGATATGTGGCATATAAATTCTCACCGTCTAGAGTATAACGAGTTACAAAAGCGTTTTCTTTAGTAGCAAGCTTTAATAATTCAATGTAATTAATTTCTTCACCTTCAATGAACGGATTTAAAAGGTAATTCATTATGTAATCAAAATTACCTTTACCAATTTCAGGATCTTCGCGGTAGCCATTTTTGGTAATAAACGCTCCAACAACACCATTTAAATTAGTGTAAGTCGTTTCGGTAAAATCATTATTATTAACTTTTAAATTAATATAGGTTGGTGCATCAATGGGAACTGGATCAATAAAGATAGCGGGGTATAACATGCCATCACAAGAAAAGTTATCTAACCCAACATGAGTAGTAGCACTTTTGGCTAAGTTAGTTCTTTTCACGAAATGATCACTTGCCCACTTAGATGCTTCCACTACATCAATCTCGCGACCTGGTGCAGCAAAACTTTTGTTGCAATTAGTCAAAAAAGAAACCGCTAATAGTGGTAATGCAATAAAACCGATTTTTTTCATATATAAAACCTCTATAGGGTAATTATATACTATTTATATTAATGAAATTATAATTGTGGTTGAACTTCTTTTGGCTTAGCAACAGTGCCAACAAAATCAATTAAGGCAAATAAACCTAAAATACAGAAGATTGAAGCAACAGTAAGCGCTCCACCAAGAATGTAGAAGTTAAATTGAGGTGGAAGTGAAGTATTTAAATTGGTATTAGAAAGTAATGGCATAATGCAACCAATCAATGTGCCGGCAGTGATATAAAATGGGCTAGCTAATAAAGTCGCTAATCTATTCTTAACCTTTAAGCCGGAAAGGATAATTGCAATGATAGCAAAAATAAAAGCAATTATTAAACCAGCGCAGGGAATTAAATGATAGGAATCAATTCTACCGCCGTAATCAAAATTAATGCCACCACCGAAAGAGGCAGTAAATAAATTAATTGTTGTGTCGTAAATATCGCCGTTGACAGTAATTTTCGCAGCGGGGATAAAATAAAAAAGAATATTCATGATGCCAAGAGCGGCAATGATGTTACTAAACGTAAGGTGTTTTTTCATAATTTTGACTCCAAACGGTACATACAATAAGATATATTACTTTTTGCTTATAAGCAAACTTTTTATTGTAAAATAAGTTGTATGTTAAGTGATTGGTCAAGCCTATTTAATATAATTAAAGGTAAAGATTACGCAAAAAGACTAAAAAATTTTTTAGATGGTGAATATGCCAAATATACTATTTATCCACCAAGAAATTTAATCTATAATGCTTTTCATCAAACAACCCCTAATAATTTAAAAGTGGTTATTATTGGCCAAGATCCTTACCACGAACCTAATCAAGCAATGGGAATGTGTTTTTCTGTACCTCACGGCGTAGATTTACCTCCTAGTCTAGTAAATATTTATCAAGAAATTGAAAATGAATATCAAATTAAGATGAAACGTGATGGCGATTTAACTTATTTAGCAAAACAAGGATGTTTACTATTAAATACCATTTTAAGTGTTAGAGCGCATCAACCTTTATCACATAATGTTGCCGAATATAAATCATTTATTGCTGATGTTTTAAATTATATTGATACATTGAATCAGCCTATTGTTTTTATGTTGTGGGGGAACAACGCTAAACAATATCAGCAATTTATCCATAATCCTAATCGATTAGTCTTAACAAGCGTTCATCCATCGCCTTTAAGTGCGAATCGTGGAGGCTGGTTTAATAATGGCCATTTTAAAAAATGTAACGATTTTTTAAAAAACCATAATTCTACTATCATTAATTGGGACAACAATTTATCTATTCGGTAGACAAATAATATTTTGTAATATATTATTTTAAATACTATGAGTGCAAAAGCAAAGAAAGTAGCCAAAGTGGCGAAGAGTTCGCAAACCGCCAAGAAAAAAGCGGTTAAGAAAAAAGCGGTGGCATCTAGTTCTAAAAAAACTACTGCTTCTATCAAAAAAGAAAAACAAGTAACTGAATCTAAGCCGGTTGATAAACCAAAAACCAACGCTCCTACTAAAGCTCCGGTTGTTGAAAAATCAACTCCTGAAGTTAAAGCAAAAGCTGATGATACGAAAAATGCATCTCCTTCAATTGAAAAGTTGGATCAATCTCAGTTGAATGAAGAAGTAAAAAGTGTTAAACCAAAAAAGAATAAAAAGCCATTTGCTTTTAATCGTGTATTTGTATTGATGTTTCATGCGCTACTTTGCTTAGTAGTGTCGCTTGATATAGTTTCTTTATTTATCCCACTAGCCGGTGAAACTTTTAATAGTAAAGGGCTCTTAATTGCTTTATTAACTACCGGTTGGAATTTTGCTGTATTTCTTAGTGTCGCCATAATTGGTGTTTCCATTGTTTTTTCCGTTATATCTTTAATCCGGATGCTTCGGTATCACGAAATTAGTCCGGCATCCTCATTTATAAATATTTTGGCTGGTTTAGTCATTATTTTACTTAATGTTGGTAACAACTTTTTATCCACGGGATTACTAATTGTCATTATCTTATCTATGGTTGCTTCAGCGGGTGTCATTGGCGCCTTATTATATACTCGAATTAACAATAATCATTCTACTGACACTAAGGCCAAGATGTTTTTAATCACATCTTTTGCTAGTTTATTAGTTGCCTTTTCAATCTTCTTTATACCATTAAATATTAAAAATGATTCTATTTATGGCAATGACAACTATCTTTTAGGTATTTTATTGGATTCTTCTAGCGCGACTAACGCAATGCCAATTGTGGCATTATTCTTTGGCGCTATTTTTATTGTTGCACTTATCTTTGCTGATAAAGTTCTTGAGTCATATTTTAAAGATGATGATTCTTTCAAGGACAAATCAAAAGTCAGTGGTTTTTATAACTTGTTTGTTGCAACCGCGTTCCTCATTTTTTCTGTTGTTATGCAAATTGTGAAGAATTACACAGCTAGTGGTTCTCCTTATGTTACTATTGCTTACATTCCATTTGTCGCTAATACGTTTATTGTTATGTTCCAATCTTATTTAGTTGGCAAGAAAACAAGAGAAATCCAAATTAAACATTTAATCGAAAAAACCGGAAGTGAGAAAAGCCCTGAGGTCGTGGCGGCTAATTCTATCTTAAAGCACCAAATTACAATGATGGTGCTTCAAACTTTAATGGCAGGTGTTATGATTACAACTTTATTCCTAAAGTTCTTGATTGTGAAAACTGATGATGGAGTAATTGATGCTAGCTACAAAACGATTGATATTATTGTCAACGCTAAGAACGCAAATAGTTTCGCGATTATTGGTTATGTTTTCTTTATCATCGGCCTTACCGATGCCTTGTTATTTATTACTTCTACTTGTGCGGTATTAGTTAATAGTAAATCTAGTTCTATTCTCGCCAAAGTGTCAATTATCACTATTTTTTGCTCTGTGTTGTTAGTTGGCATTTCTTCAACTTACTTTTTAGCGTCAATTCGTTCTTCACCAGCTATTCTAGCTTCATATTTTCCTGATGTCCCATCAATCATTGAATATATTGATGACACATTAAGTCGAATCAAAATTACTGATCAAATGTTAGGGCCTACCGTTGCGGCAGTTGCTATTTTATTACTTACTATTATCCTTAAACCATTAACCAAGATTGAAAATGAACTTGCAAAATTAGGTGTAACAACTGGAACTGCTGATTTAAAAATTAATTCCGATGAATTATTAGGTGGCGGTAAGGGAGCGGAAGAAAAGGAAGAGGAAGAAAAAGATAAAACTGATAAAGTGACGCTTGTCGAAGACACTAGTGTTGATTTTGATAGTTGCCCATCGTTTACTGAATTAGATAATCTTAAGCCAATGTACGAGAGTGATTATAAGAAACGCGCTGAGCAGTCGTTTGAAGATATTACATTAGAGAAATTAGTTAATTTCATAGTAGAGTATGCACGCAATTCTCGCTTACACTTGTTCTACTCTCGTGAGGACGTTGCGACCTTTATTGCTGGATTAAATTCCACTAAATTATCAATTTTACAAGGTATGTCTGGTACTGGTAAAACCTCATTACCGAAGATTTTCCTTGAAGCGATTAATGGCAATTGCGAAATTGTCGAAGTGGAATCTTCTTGGCGTGATAAAAACGAATTAATTGGTTACTATAATGATTTCTCCAAATCATTTGCGCCGAAGAAATTTACCCGTGCTTTATATAAGGCCTCGCTTAATCCTGATATTGTTACCTTCATCGTCTTAGACGAAATGAACTTAAGCCGAATTGAGTATTATTTCTCAGATTTCCTTTCTTTAATGGAAAACGAAGAAGGCAAACGGGAAATTCGTTTAACAAACAATCCTTTATTTAATACTTACGGAAATGCACGTCACCCATACCTTAATTTAAAAGATAATCACACGATTGTTATCCCAAGTAACGTTTGGTTTGTTGGAACCGCTAACCGTGATGAATCGACTTTTGAAATATCGGATAAAGTTTATGACCGCGCCTATACGATGAATTTTGATCACCGGGCCGAGCCATCAGGCACGATTAAGAAACCTTTACAACCTCTTTTTGTGAGTTATAAGGATCTCAAGAAACTCTTCGCTAATGTGCCTTCAGTAGGATTTTCAATTGATAAATCAGATGTGATTAGTGAAATCGAAAAACTCCTCTTACCTTATAACATCTCCTTTGGTAACCGTATTGCTAAACAAATTGAAGTCTTTGTGGATACATATTGCGCTTGTTTCCCGAAACCAGAATCAGTGATTGATGAAGCGCTTGAAACCATCTTGTTAAGTAAGGTCGTTCATAAATTAGAATATAAGAATGTTACTAACAAAGAAGAATTAGTCCATACTTTTAAACGGCTTAAATTAAATAAATGTGCTGAATTTGTTAGTCGTTTAATTGAGGAATTCTAATGCTTAATTACGCGAGCAAAGAAGAACTTCAGGACATTTGTTCTGATTATGATAGTATTATTGATTTTGCGAGTCGCTATAAATCGATTGATTTTTACAAATTCGATAATTTTGTTGTTAAGAAAATATCCTTATTTTTGGTCCACGAAAATTTAGATTTAAAAGCAATCGAAACAACGGTTGATATGATATATCGTTCGTTGCGATTTTTACTTTTAATTTTTGAAAAGCCAATTATCCATCTAAAAGAAATTAACGAAATCGTTCCAATTGAAATGGTTCATAAAATTAATAACGACACATTATTTTATGCGACTATTCATACTGAATTATGGGATAACATTACTTCAAAAGGGATTAAGCCACGTAAATTATTGACGCTTTTATGCGATAACAATTATTGTATCTACGAAAATCAAATATTTGCACAGACAATTGATGACATTTTATATTTTTTAAGAAAAAATATTCGGGCGATTGTTAACTTGATTTTTGCGAATCAAAACTTAGTGTTTAATTTACTTGATCGCTTGGATCACACTAATTACTATTTAGCGTGCGGCAAGTTACATTCTGGCTATGTGCGTAATTTTAATAAATTTTATGCCGCCGAAGCTTTAAACGATAAGATGCTAAAATTAGCGACAACAATTCAAGGTTATTGTAAATATAAAGTTTATGTTCTAAATAAGCATCGTAAAAAACGTCTTCAACTTAAATTGACGAATATTTTGAAGATGCAAAAGAACTATCATCAAATGTATTTATTAGCTAAGAAACTTAATACGTTCCATCCGAAGAATATTAAATTTTCTAAAAATGCTTTGGTGCGTTTTGAAAATGGTTATTTCAATTTTTGTCAAATTTTAACTATTTTTGCTCTTACTCATCTTAACTTTTCTATGGGCGATGCAAAGAAACTTAATTTACGAAAATTAAATTCATTATTTACTTTTAAGAATTGGAAATTACAAGTAAAAGCCGTGGAATGTAAACACCAACGAGCGATTCTTTTATCGTTTAAAAAAGATACAACATATCGAATCTTATTAGTGCCCGATAGTGTGACAACTTTTGAGCCATTTACGTATGATAAAAAGCTTCGTTGTAATGAAGTTATATCATTATCTCCATTTATTTCTAATCGTTCAGCGTTATATGTTGCGATTACTGATTTTGAATCGTTCTTACGTTTACAACAGTTGATTTTACGCGGCATGATTTATGTTGACCGTAAACACAAAAATTGTCCTTTCTGTGGTGGTTCATTAACTAGCAACAAAACTCATACAGAATGGGTATGCCCAACTTGTCGGACAAAAATTAAAAAGCATCTTTGTCCTAAACACAAAAAGACATATTATTCGACAGCGATTGATGGTTTGCTTATTGAACCATCTCAATTTTATCGTTTGCCTAGTGATATGGAATTATCACGAGCAATTCATCATCGTAATATCACAAGAATTAATCAATATGGTGAACCATATTGCCCACATTGTTCTGATACACATTATTGAGATAAATCATCTTGTCTGAACACAATTGTTATATTATCATCATTGTATAGATAGTATATAATTTAGGTAGAGGTTTTCATTTATGAAAAAACTAAGTTTATTAGTAATGCCACTTATGGCAGTTTCTCTTTTAATGAGTTGTGGAAGTGGAGATACACCAGAACCACAACTTAATCGCTGGTATACGTATGAAGATTGGTGGAATTATTGTTCTAATGGTAATGTGGATAGTGAGGCCGCTATTGATGATGTTGGAAAAATAGTTCCTTTAACTGTTAATGGTCAGGTTCATAAAGTTCGTTTAATTGATGTAGATAAAGATGTAGATAGGAATGGTAATAAAATTCATACTACTTTCGAATTTGCTAACTTAATTAGTGATGAAAACGGATATTCATTAGCAAGCTTATGGCAAGATGACGAGGATGGAGAAGATTGTAACTTCGATTATCTTAATTCTACTATTCGTAAAAATCTTGTAGGTTATGGAAATGGCAAGATTATGTGGTATGAAAAAGATAGTGCTACTAGATCAAGCCGTAGTCAATCAGTATTAGATATGTTACCTAGTGACCTTAGGAGTGTATTAAAAATTGCTAAAAAGAAGGTTAATCTTAATACTACCGGAAGTTGGGTTGAAACAGATCTTAGAGATGAACTGTTTTTACTTAGCGCTAATGAAATGAATGAACAAACACCTGATGTCGAAAAAGGAAACGCTTATGAATATTATAAAAATGCTAAGCCTAAAGAAGCTGATCCTATAAGAATTAAGCAACAGGTAAAAGGTACAGACGGGGCGAGAATTGATAGCTTAGCTATAACTGATAATGCCTATGGTTTTGGATATAGTTATGCTGGGCATAACTCAAGCACCACTGGTGAGGGTGGTTACTCGTGGCTCCGCTCGCCTGGTACTGACGTCAGTTATGACGCGTGGATTGTCAGTACGGGTGGCCGCCTCTACATCGGCTACGTTTGCAATTATGCGTTCGCTTTTGCGCCCGCTTTCTGCATTTAATTAACAAGCGGAAGTCTTGTTATAATGCATTAAACGATATTGGATAAAATTCGTTTTGGTGGCGATTTATATTAATCAATAATGTAATTATTTTTTAATGATACGATGCTAAAGGAGTTCTTATATCTTTTTAAGTGCCTAGTAAATTTTCGTCTTCATGATATAATCATTTTGGGAGCTCGTAAGGGCTGAGAGGGCGTAAAAGCCGACCACACCTGATCTAGGTAATGCTAGCGGAGGGAACATGAAGAATTACACAATTAGAGATATTACAGAAATTGGCATTTTTACCGGATTAGCCATTATCCTTAACCTTCATGTTTTTTCTATTCATATTATGCCTAATGCGGGTTCAATTTCTTTTTCCATCATTCCGCTTTTTATCATCGCTTTACGAAAAGAGTGGTGGAAGACATTAATTGCAACAAGCCTTATTTATGGTTTATCAGCTTGCCTAATGGATGGATATGGTTTTCAAACTTATCCATTAGATTATTTATTGGCGTATGGTTCAATTGTGGTTGTTAGTTTATTACGAAAAAGAATTTTAAATGATAAGTTTGGTATTATCTATTTAATCGTTGGTGTTATTATCTCTACTTTATTACGAATTCTTTTTTCAACCTTATCAGGGATGTGGATATATGAGTATACCTTCCTTGCTTCTTTTGCTTATAATGCGACTTATATTTCAATCACTGGGGCGATTGCTTTAGGAGTGTTATTACTTTTATTTAAGCCGTTTAAGATAATTAATCAAAGGTACCCAAATATAAAAGAAATACAATAATTATCAATATTATTGTAAAATTAAAAGGCGTGAGGAATTGATAGCATGTTTAAGCAACAAGAACCAAAGGATAAAAATGCGGGCTTTGTTGATGAAAAAGGCAAAGCTTTAACTAATGAGCCTGCTCCGAGTAAGGACCCAATTAATCCTGATGATGTTAATTTAAAAGCCGAATTTAAATACGAAGATAAATCTTTAGAAGATATTGAGAATGGTCGTATTGCATTTTATAAGACGATTCGCAAAGAAAATATTGTGAAATGGATTGTCGCTTTTGTGGCAATTGCGATTCTTATCGTTTCTTTTGTTTATTTAATTCAACAAAAAGATAACCAACCATTAATGATCACTGGTTATTGTATGCTTGGTGTCTCTATTCTTCTTATCGTCGCCTATTACATTATTGCAAAAAAATATAACGATAAAAAAATGAAAGTTTATTTAAAACGTTATTATGGCGATATGAACGCTTATGTCTTCGCCCAAGAGAGATTTAAAGATGTGAATGGTGATATAACTGGTAAAATTGAGAACGCTGATTTTAATAATAGTCTCTTATATAAAAATGTTTCGACAGTTGGTAGTCGTAATATTGTTAAATTTAAGGTTGATGGTAAATATGAATGCACGCTTTGTGATTGCGCGGCGCAAATGACAACCATAAAAAAATTAGAGCCACTATTTATTGGCAAATATCTTATCGCTCCTAATACATATCAAGGCGACCAACAAATTGTTATTTATTTAACTGGCAATTCACGGGCTCTACCACCAAATAACGTTGATCATCTTACTAAAGTTGTTAATACCAAAAGGATGATTATTTATTCGGAAAATAAGAAATATGAATCAATTGTTAATGCGAAAGTAAGAAAAGCCGTTGCTGATTTAATTACTAATAACGTTTTAGTAGATGTTTCTATTTCAATCACCAAAGGCAAAACTTATTTTGGCTTAGGCTATGATGATTGTTTAATGGTTCTACCATTACAAGAGAAATTTAATCCATTACCAGTATATAAATACAAAAAAGATATGGCGATTATCGCCGATATCATTGCTAATTTAAATAAATAATATGTCTTATTATCATCGTTTCTTACAAATTCAAGCTTATAAGCATGATGGTTCCTTTCACCGTTTATGGAGTCATGGCTTAGTGGTGAGGGATGATGAAGATTATATCGTCGAAGTTTCAAATCGTGTTCGAGTAATTGAAGCAAATAATCATGTTTGGCACACCAAAGAAAAGGCCGCCTTTATCTTTTCAAAAAAAGAATGGTTTAACGTGATTGTTACTCATCAAGATAATGGTATTCGTTTTTATGTTAATATTGCTTCACCAACGATTGTTGATCAAGGAATTATTAAATTCATTGATTATGATTTAGATGTAAAAGCTTTTCCTGATGGTTATATAAAAGAATTAGATAAAAATGAATTTAATTTTCATGCGAAGCAATATAATTATTCGAATGAATTACAAGAAGTTTTAACGAAAGTTTTTCATCGCGTTGAAGAGATGATTAAGAATAAAGTTGATCCATTTAATGAATCAACCATTAATCAATATTTTGAAAACTTTGATAATTTTGTTAATCAGCAAGTTGAGCGAGATAAGCAAAAACAGCGTTAGCCTCTTTCTTGCCTGGTTCAATGCGTCTAAGCTTCTTTTCATAGAAGGCGCAATCACCAATCGCGAAAACGCGATTACTAACTGCGTATTTATCATTCACTTTTAAGAAGATACCACTATGTTCATATTTAAATGGTGTGCTAATAGGAACACAGCCATAATTAACAACAACATAATCCACGGGAATATCAATTGTTTCCTCACTATTAACGTTTTTAATTGTAATGATGGTGCATAAATCGCCATTTCTTGTTAATTTATGTGGGACATAAGGAAGATGAACTTTTAAATTTTTGCAATCTTTAATTGTGTCAGGATTACCTCTAAATTCAGTTCGGCGATGCACTAAATGAATGTTATCAGAATGTAATGATAATTCTTTTGACCAATCTAAAGCCGAATCGCCACCACCAAAGATGGCCACCCTCTTACCATATAAGAAATCAAAGTTATTAAGCGAATAGAGAATATTCTTACATTGATCTTCACCTTCTAAACCCATTGTGCGTGGTGTATACATTCCTAATCCAACTGCGATTACTACATAATCGAATTCATAACTATTTTTATTAGTAGTGACAGTAACTTTTTCTTTCTCAACGATATCAATAACTTTTTCGTTAAAGTTAATTTGTTTTAAATTTACTTTGGTTTTTAAATCATTGATAAATGTTTCTGCTTCTTGATTCATAAAGCCTTCAACATCTAAGAATTTTTTATGTGGATAAAGGTTAACAATCTGCCCGCCAATTTTATCAGTTGCCTCAAAAATCGTATAAGGAATTTTGTTTTTTTCTAATAAGGAAGCAAAGTATAATCCAATCGGTCCTGCTCCAATAATTGCAATCTTTTTCATAATGCTAATTATAGCATTATTAGATTCTTTGAGTTATACTTTTTCAGTATGAAACTCCATACCATAACGCATAGTAAAGCGGAGACGGTTGAACTTGCCAAAAAAATTGGCGCTCGCCTCATAAAAGGCGACATTTTAACCTTATCTGGTGACTTAGGCGCTGGTAAAACAACTTTCGTAACTGGTGTCGCTAAAAGTTTAAAAATTAAAGATGAAGTTATCTCACCAACTTTTAATATTTTGAAATGTTATTTTGATGGGAAGTTACCACTTTATCATATCGATGCGTATCGTCTAAAAGATGCGAATAAAGATATTGGGCTAGAAGAATATATTGAAGGAAATGGTATTGCGATAGTTGAATGGCCAATTTATATTAAAGAATTATTAAACGTTCCTCATTTAGCGATTACAATTAAAAACAAAGGTGGTAATCTTCGCGAATTAACTTTTAAGGCTCCTAATCAATATTACGCAAAGAAAATTCGAGGTATTTTATGATTTACCTTTTACTAGATAGTTCTAATACCTATTTATCAGTTGGCTTAGTCAAGAATAAGCAGGTGATGGATAAAATTTCTTATCCCTGTTTTCAGCGCCAAAGCGAATATATGGTTATGGAAATTAGTAAACTCCTTAAGCGTAATCATCTAAAGATGAAACAAATTAATGGAGTAGTGGTGTCAATTGGTCCTGGCTCTTATACAGGTATTCGCATTGCTTTAACCATCGCAAAAGTAATGAGTTACGCTTTAAACATTCCACTTTATCCTTTATCGACGCTTGCGATTAATCAAATTATTGATCATGATTCGATTGTTTTATTTAACGCGAGAAGCAATCGTTCATATATAGCCGCGTTTAGTAAAAACAAGCGTCTATTAAAAGATCAAGTGATGAATAATGATGAAGTTAAAAAATATTTAGTGCAACATCCAAAATTTCTCTTAGTGGGTGATTTAGAATACTTAAAACTAAAAGGAAAGAAAGTTGATGTAATTAAAAATATGTCATTACTAATGAATAAAGTAAAACCAGTTAAAAATCCTAATTTAGTTAAACCAGTTTATCTAAAGGAGTCGTACTAATGATTCGTGAGATGAAACGGATTGATTTAGCTCAAATAGTGATGATTGAAAAAGCTTCTTTTCAAGATGGCTGTTACTCAAAAGAACAATTACTTTATGAATACGAAGAAAATCCTTTTGCCAAAATTTTGGTAATGGATATTGATGAAGAAATTGTTGGATTTTTAATTTACATGGAAACGTTTAATTCAGCAACAGTTGTGCAAATTGCTACTCGTCCATTTAATCGTCATCGTGGTGTGGCGACAAAATTAATTAATGAGATGATTGAACGATTAATGAAGAAAGGATATGGAGTAATTGAAAGCGTCACGCTTGAAGTACGTGAAAATAACCAAATCGCTCATCAATTCTATTTAAAGAATGGTTTTAAGGATGTTGTAGTAAAAAAGAAGTATTACGAAAATGGCGATAATGCGATATATATGATGAGGGTATTACTATAATGGCAACAATTTTAGCAATTGAAAGTAGCTGTGATGAAACAAGTGTTGCAATAATTAAAAATGGCAAACTTTTAAGTAATGCGGTTGCCACCCAAATTGCGATGCATAGAAAATATGGTGGTGTGATGCCAGAAATTGCTTCGCGTTTACATAACGAAAATATTGTGATTGTTCTTCATGAAGCTTTAAAAGACGCCAAAATTGAATTAAGTGATTTAGATGCCGTTGCGGTTACACGTGGTCCAGGTTTAATTGGAGCGCTACATGTTGGTTTACAAGCCGCGAAAACAATATCACTTATCTACGATATTCCTTTAATTCCCGTTCACCATTTAGCCGCACATATTTACGCTGGTGAGTACGTAAGTAAATTTAAATTTCCGCTATTATCCTTAGTAGTTTCGGGTGGCAATACAGAATTAGTTTTAATGAAGAAGCCACTTGATTTTAAAATTATTGGTGAAACCAAAGATGATGCCATCGGTGAATGTTTTGATAAGGTCGCCCGTGTTTTAGGTCTACCTTATCCAGGCGGCATTCCAATTGATCAAAAGGCTAAATTAGGTAAACATACTTATAAATTGCCCACTCCATTACACGGGAAAGGTTATGATTTTTCTTATTCTGGGTTAAAGACGTCAGTTATTAATCTAGTTAACCAAGAAAAAATGAAGAAACATAAAATTAACGTTAACGATATGTGTCGCTCATTTGAAGATACAGCAGTGGATATTCTAGTAGATAAAACCATTAAAGCCGCGAAAGAATATCACGTTAAACAAATTGTGTTAGCAGGTGGCGTATCCGCTAACTCCTACTTAAGAGCAGAAGTTGTTCGTAAACTAAAAAATAGTGGAATTGATATTGTTTTACCACCAATATGGTGTACGACTGATAATGCTGCGATGATTGCTAAGATTGGCGAACATTTATATAAAGAAAAACTTTTCGCTAAATTAGATTTAGGTGTTGATCCTAATTGGAAAATTGATAAATATAGAGTATTTTAATAATTATGAAGAAGATATTACATATCTCGAACTATTATCATCCACATGTGGGTGGCATTGAAACAACAGCGCAAAACATTGTCGATATTTTAAAAACGACTGGTGAATATGAACAAAAAGTTATTTGTTTTGGTGATGGCCCTAACATTGTCGATGATATTCCAGTTATTCGTTTACCTTATTCAATCCGTATTTCTTCGCAAGCGATTTCGTTCCGCTATCGAAAAGTTTTAAAACAAACGATTAAAGAGTTTCAACCAGATGTTGTGATTATTCATACACCAAACCCTTTAATTGAAGATTATTTTAATAGATGTCATTTCACGGGAAAAATTATTGTTTATCACCATCTAGATATTTATCGACAAAAAATTCTTAAACATTTTGTTAAACCAGTCACCAACAAGACAAATAAACGTGCGGATGTAATTATTTGTTCTAGTGATAAATATGTTGATGGTAGTAAAGAGTTACGTAACTATAAAGATAAGATTAGAGTTATTCCTCTTTGTTATAAAGAAGAAGACCTTGAATTAACAGAAACCGAGTCAGAAGAAGTAAGACGAATTAGAGAAAAATACCAAGGTAAAACCATCCTCTTCTATTCTGGACGTCACGCTCGCTTTAAAGGCGTGAAGTACGCATTAAGAGCTATTAAAAACATGGATGATGTCGTATTTTTAGTCGGACGCATTGGTCCAATGTATGCAATAGTGAATAAGCAAATCGCTTATTATAAAAATGCCGTGTCGTTAGGTTTATTAGATCGCTCACAATATCGAACCTATTTACACGCATCGGATATTTTTATTTTCCCCAGTATTACCAAAAACGAATCTTTCGGCATTACCCTACTTGAAGCAGTAGCCTTAGGTAAACCCTGTATTACCTTTAATATTCCTGGTAGCGGGGTAAACTATGTTTCACCAAATAATGTTACAGGGATTGAATGTGATAATCGCAGTATCGTGGAATTACGAAAAGCCATTACTGAATTAAAAAATAATCCAAGCCTAAGAGCGAAATATTCACAAAACGGGATTAATCGCGCCAAAGAACTATTTTCTTATAACCGTTTTGCCGCCTCTATCGTTGCTTTAGTAAGAGAAATCTCCAATAAATAATTTAAAATAGTATAATTTTTTCGTATGGATAAATTTCTCGCTCGCGAATTGTTCGCAATTGTCTATGACAAAAAGAATAACGGTTTTAATAATGTTGAATTATGTATTGAGGGTTGGATTAAAACCAATCGCAACAATGGTTCAATTGGTTTTATTGAATTTAACGATGGCTCTACTTTTAAAAACATTCAAATTGTTTATGATAAAACCAAAGTTAAAGATTTTGATCGCTTAAGTAAACTTTTAACAGGAGAAGCAATCTCCGTTATTGGTAAATTCGTTTTAACTCCTAATGCAAAGCAACCATTTGAAATTGCCGCGCAAGAAATTAAAACTATTGGTAGTTGTCCAGAAGATTATCCTCTTCAAAAGAAAAGACATAGTTTTGAATTCTTAAGAGATATTGCTCATATTCGTCCACGGGCGAATACCTTTAACGCAGTTAACCGGGTGCGAAACGCACTAGCGATGGCGATTCATACTTATTTCCAAAATGAAGGATTTATGTGGGTGCATACGCCCATCTTCACAAGCAACGACGCTGAAGGCGCAGGCGAGACCTTTAATGTTACTGTTGGTAAAGATGCAACGAAATTCTTTGGCAAACCAGTTTGCTTAACTGTTTCGGGGCAATTGCATGTCGAAACTTTTGCAATGGCCTTTAGAGATGTTTATACTTTTGGCCCAACTTTTAGAGCAGAAGAGTCACATACAACCACTCATGCATCAGAATTCTGGATGATTGAACCAGAAATGGCATTCGCGGATTTAGAAGATGATATGAATGTTATTGAAGCATCGCTTAAATTCTGTATTGATTATGTAATTAAACATTGCCCAGCTGAAATGAATTTCTTTAATACGATGATTGATAAGACTTTGCTTGATAGACTTAATCATGTTTTAAAAAGTGAATTTAAACGTTTGGATTATACTGAGGCAATTAGATTGCTTGAAAAGGCTGTTCAAGATGGCTATAAGTTTGAAAACAAGAATATTAAGTGGGGTATGGATTTACAAACCGAGCATGAGCGTTATATCACCGAACACATTGTGAAAGGTCCGGTCTTTATTATTAATTATCCGAAAGATATAAAAGCTTTCTATATGCGTTTAAATGATGATGGTAAGACCGTTGCAGCGTGTGATTTATTAGTTCCCCAAATTGGCGAACTCGTTGGTGGTTCACAACGTGAAGAACGTTATGATCTATTAAAGAAAAAGATGGAACAAATTGGTAATGATAAAGGTTTAGAGTGGTATCTTGATTTAAGAAAATATGGTGGATGTCCTCATTCTGGTTTTGGGATTGGCTTTGATCGTTTATTGATGTATGTAACTGGTATGGCAAATATTCGTGATGTTCAACCTTTCCCACGGACACCTGGTAATATTAAGTATTAATTATGGATGAAGAATTAGAAAATTTACCTGTTGATGATGAAGAGGCTCTAACAAAAAAACGCTCTCATCGGCGTTTATTTTGGACATTTGTACTTATTGATATTGGCTTACTTGTTTATATTGTTTATTCGTTTATTTTATTATTCATCAGTTTATAACTGAGGATTATTTTGATTATTATTGTTTGTTGGGTTCATCGGTAAAGGTGAAGTCGGCACAACATTATCAAGAGTTGGATTAAAGATTGTCTTGGACAATTTTTTTAATTTGAAGGTTCTGGCAATATGCGCTTGTGTAGCGACTAAATACCAAATACCACCAACAAATAAACAAGGAACGATAATGTAACTAGCCCAAGCCGTCGCTTCCCAGTGCGGGGTGTTCATTAAGGGTGGCCAGTTACCAATAATGGTCATTCCGAAGAATTTAATATAAATGCTTGGGTCAGAAAAATTCCAAAGGAACATAATTGTTCCAAAGCCTTCTTTTTCATGATCAAATAAATTAAGTCGCCAATTACGACTAACTGCGCCATAAATGATATAGATAATTAAAGCAAAGAATAAAATCGCTGAAGGGATAAGTGCTTGTTTCATAAATAAACGATTGTTCTTTTTACGACCATATCTAAGGAAATCTTTTTCGTTAGTGATAATCTTAGCCGCGACAACATCGTGCATCATGGTGCCAGCTTTTTTGGCTTGGCGTTTCATGATTCTTTCTACAATTAAACCAATATAACCAACAATAACGAAAATAAGAATTAATAAAATACCTAAGGAAATTAATACCCGCTTATCGTTTTCGGTTAATTGAATTAAGAAATTCATAGCGGCTTATTCTCCTGGTTGTTAACTGTTGGATTAGTTGGTGTTTGATTAATAACTGGAGCAGTTTGATTAGGATCATTGTTATAAGGTTCAAGACTTAAGATCCGTTTTGCCTCAATATCCTCGGGGAATTCCGCAAAGAATTTTTTGCCTTTAAAAAATGAACCTAGTGCCTGAATTAATTCATAGGCAAAAATCCCTAAATTAAAGATAGCCCAACAAGCTAAAAAGACTAATACAAAAGGTGAGATTAAAACATATACAATTCCTAGCCCAAATCTTTTTAAAAAATCTAGCATATAATTTAGCTCGCTCTCTTTTGATTATATAATAGGCTCAAACTTAAAATAAGGATATTTGATGCATCAATTACTAAAAGAGCATAGGGCATTTTAATTACATTAAAAAGGGCGAAAATTAAAATGAACCCGATACTTAAAAGTATCGAATAAATAATGATATTTTTGCGATTTTTTGTATAAACAATATCAACGAAGACACTAATTGTTAAGAAAAGCGCGATAAACATAAATAGGTAACTAGCGTTTAAAGCAAAGAAGGCAAATGGGATGACAAGAATCGCTAAAAGTAAACCAATTATTTTTAGATAAAAACCATTTTGATTTTCACTATCATTTGTGAACTTTTTAATCTCGTTAGTTAAAACGATATAGGAGAAGAGCATTTGCACTAAACTAAGAAGATAAATAAACGAGGGAACCATAAGTGGAGCGTGTGGATTATTATCTAGCTTAAAAACGGTTAAAAAGACATTAATTAAATCAACATCATAAATAGCTTTGATGATTGGTAGGGCTAAGTAAGTTAAACCGAGTTGTGCAATTGAAGTTAATAGTAAAGAATAAGTGCCAGTTAGTTTATAAGTAAAGCACATGCCGAAGAGAAAACCAGTGATGATGCTAGGAATAAGATAGAAAATAGTAAATTCAGTGTTCCACAATGTTGCGCATAAAGCGACACCAATAGAGGCAAACGCATAGATTGGATAATATTTCCATTTACAGAGCATTGCCACTGCGGCACTAAAAAATGGCAACAAAATCATAATGAAAATTCCGGCAACCGGAAAATAGGCGCCTAAGGCTGATAACAAAACATTAATGGCAGCAATGATGCCCATAAAAGCCATGTTTTGTAAAAGAGTCTCTTTTTTAGTAAGCATTATAAATATTATAGATTCTTTAATTCTAGTTCGGCGAATAATAATTCTACATTTACGAGTAAATGTAAAAAATAAGTGAGCAGAATCACTCTTTTTTGATAAGTAACTAATAAGGGGAGTAAGGTCATTTTCCCTATTAATCAAAAGGAGGGTCTGTATGAGAAAGCAGTCATTAATAGATGCAGTAGAAACTGCTTCATCTATTCATCACGGGGATTTTTCTTCTTTACGTGGAAAATCTTTTTTGGTCTATGATAATATAGAAAATAATAAAGGTCGGAGCAAACACGTGAAGAAGCATAATAAAGATAAAATAACCTTGCCTAAGTTAGCGGAACAAATGAATAATAATTTTAATGAACTTAGGCAAGATATAAAAAATATTAATGTTCGTTTGGATGGTATTGACACTCGACTTGATTACATTGTGAAAGCTAATAATCTTAAAGATAGATAAGTAAACCCATCTTGCCTCCAATTAATCGATGTGAGTGCTTTTATAAAATTTTCTATATTTATATATAAATATAAAAAAATAAGTGAGCAAAATATGCTATGTCCCTAAAAAGTTGTACTTCCAGTTAAGTTAAAGGAGTACAAATATG
>JAKSVA010000001.1 GCA_024408435.1 Bacilli bacterium | reverse complement strand
TTACTACGATTGTGCAAAATATTAATAAACGAGACACTAATGTTATCTTAGGCGAGCAAGAAAGAATCTTATTTGGCAAAGGTTTTATTGTTGATTCTTTGTGCGAGATTAAATTTCATATCTCATCTAAATCATTCTTTCAAATCAATCCGATTCAAACTGAGAAACTATATACCTATATTAAAGATAATTTAAATCTAAAGAAGACTGATACGCTATTAGATGCTTATAGTGGAGTAGGGACAATCGGGATGTCTTTAGCAAGTAAAGTAAAAGAAGTTATTAGCGTGGAAATTGAAAAAAGTGCTGTTAAAGATGCAATTAGAAACGCAAAAGAAAACAAGATTAATAACGTGAAGTTTATTTGTGATGATGCATCACGTTATGTTAATGAATTAAATCATATTGATGTCTTAGTGATGGATCCGCCTAGAAAAGGAAGTACACGAGAATTTTTAAATGCGATTAAACGCTTAAAACCTATTAATATTATTTATGTGTCGTGTGACCCTAATACACTTGCGAGAGATATTAATTATCTAAAAGATAAATATATGGTTGATGTTGTTCAACCATTTGATATGTTTCCAATGACTTATCATATTGAGACTATAGTTAACTTAACTTTAAAGAAACACTAAATATCGTAAATTTGAATAGTGTCAGTTTTTCCATAGGAGAAATGATTACCAGTGATAAGGATAATCTTTTTTCCCTTTGCCTTTTCTCCATATTTACTAATCATATTTCTGGCCATTTCAACTATTTCATCGGGAGAATTCTTTCTATCAACCTTAATTGCTAATGTACCATAATATAACCCTAATTGATGGAAGCCTTTCTCGTCTGCTACTAAACAATAAACAGGCAAATCCGGTCTAAACATTGATATATACTTAGCGGTTCTTCCGGAATTTGTACACACCACAATACCGATAGCGTTAATCATATTGCAACATATAATAGCGGCTTTACATATTCCTTGAGTAACATCGGCTTTCTCGCTTAAATCAATATCAGTCTTTTTATTGTATGAAGATTTAAATGCGCTTTTTGAAATATCTGACATTGTTTTAACTGCTTCATAAGGATAATTTCCCGATGCGGTTTCTCCAGAGAGCATAACCGCACTTGCACCATCAAAGATTGCGTTAGCAACGTCACTTACTTCAGCTCTAGTTGGGCGAGGACTATTAATCATTGATTCAAGCATTTGAGTAGCGATGATAGCTATTTTGCCATGCTTATTGCAATAACCGACCATTCTTTTTTGAACGGCTGGAATATCTTTAAAGGGAATCTCTACGCCTAAATCACCGCGTGCAACCATTAGTCCATCTGCGACAGTTAAGATATCTCTAAAGTTTTTAACACCCTCATGATTTTCAATCTTGGCAATAATTTCAATTTTTGATCCGCCATTATCATCTAAGAATTTCCTCATTTCAGATATGTCTTGTTTACTTCTAGTAAAACTGGCGGCAACAAAATCGACATTGTTCTGAATTCCAAATAATAAGTCATCTTTATCTTTTTTAGACATAAAATCCATACCAATAGGAATATTAGGTACATTCACAGATTTATGATTAGAGATTTTATTTCCGTGAATAACAATTGTGTGGATTTTGCCTTTTTCCGTTGATGTTACTTTTAAGGATACTTTGCCATCATCGATTACAATCTTATTCCCTGGTTTTACATATTTATATAAATCTTTAAATGTAATTGAGACGCGAGAATTATCTCCTGGTTTATCAATATTATCTAAAATAAATTTTTGTCCGTTTTTTAATACAGTAAATCCATCGGCAAAATCGATTAAACGAATTTCAGGTCCTTTCGTGTCTAATAAAATAGGAAGAGAAATATGGTGAGCTTTTCTTACTTGTTTTATTCGATTAATTGTTTCTAAATGCGATTCATGCGTTCCATGAGAAAAATTAAGACGAGCGCAGTTCATTCCTTTTTTAACTAGTTTGGTAATTTTCGATACGGTGTCGACACTTGGCCCAATCGTGCAGATAATTTTTGTCTGTCTTTCCATAAATATATTCCAATTAAAGATATTATAAATTAATGATGAAATAATTTGTTAATAAATTATTTAAGAAATATATTTTCAAGAAAAAATATGTTAGTAAAAAAAGCATTTATTAATGGTCAAAGCAAGTTACTCTTGCATTATTCTTGTATTCTTGATTTTACTAAAAGCACTGCTGAAACATATGGTAAAATAAAAATTGATTTAGAAAAAGCAGTTTACTGCTAAAGGATAAAATAGTATGAATAATTTTGTGTATTCAATTTCTACAAAAGTCTATTTTGGTAAGGACGAAGAACTGAAGATTGGTAAATTAATTAAAGAGTATCACGCTCATAAAGTCTTAATTCACTTTGGTTCTAATCGAATTAAGAAAACTGGTTTATTAGGTCGCGTAGAAAAAGCCTTAAAACAAGAAAAGATTAAATATGTTGAATTAGGTGGAGTAACCGCTAATCCAATGCTCTCTTTTGTTAGAAAGGGTATTGCTTTATGTCAAAAAGAGAAAGTAGATTTTGTTTTAGCAATTGGTGGTGGATCAGTATTAGACTCCACGAAAGCAATCGCCATTGGTGTAGCTAATCCAAAAGTTGATGTTTGGAAATTCTCATGTGGTAAAGCTACTCCAAAGGCAAGTCTACCAAAAGCAGCAATTTTAACTATCTCAGCCGCTGGAAGCGAAATGAGTGATTCAGCAGTTATCACTAATGAAATAACAAAAGAAAAACGCGGATTTAATAGTCCGTTTAATCGTATGAATTTTTCGATTGAGAATCCGGATTTAACTCTTTCAGTTTCTCCATATCAAACTGCATGTGGAGCAGTTGATATTGCGATGCACACAATGGAAAGATATTTTAGTGTAGGTAAACATACCGAAATTACTGATGCTTTAGCATTAGCGCTTATTAAGGCCACTAATGAATTAGGCTTAAAGTGCATAAAGAATCCTAATGATTATGAAGCAAGAGCGAATATGATGTGGGCCTCATCTTTAGCGCATAATGGTCTAACTGGCTTTGGAAGAAATGTTGTGTTTGTCGTCCATCCATTTGAGCATCAAGTATCTGGTTTATACCCTGAAGTAGCGCATGGGGCTGGTTTAGCAGCTTTATGGGCATCATGGGCAAGATACGTATATAAATATAATTTAAAGCGTTGGCAATTATTCGCAAAAACTGTTTGGGATACAACTGATGTTTTAAAGGCGATTAAGAAACAAGAAGATTATTATCATAAGATTGGAATGCCAATCTCATTAAAAGAATTAAAAGTGAAAAAGAATGATTTAGTAAAAATGGCATTACGGTTATCTAACAATAAGACTAGTTATCTAGAAGGCGTAAAAAGACTTAAGTACGAAGATATGCTTAAGATTTACCAAATGGCTTGGGATGCTCATTAATGAAAATTATTCGTCTATTAAGTTTGCCTATCGTGTTAATGACTTTAAATGGTTGCAATAAATCACCGACCATAAAAATTATTCTTTTAGCAGGCCAATCTAATATGGAAGGGCATGATTCGCCTTGGGGAAATTTAACTGATGAGACAATTAACGAATACCGCCTAGGGCATGATAATGTAAAGATTAATTATAATTGCACTTATGAGAAAAATTATGAAGGCGGGGTAGCAAATACATCTAATGGTGAATTTGTGGATGTAGATTTTGGGCAAGGAAGAAATAAAAAACTTTTTGGTCCTGAAATAGGAGTTGCTGCGTATTTAGGTAAACATGATTCCAATCAGCAATATTATTTAATTAAATCTTGTGAAGGTAGTTCAAGTTTAGCTGTTCAATGGGCAGAGGATGGTAGTTGCTATCAAACGTTTGTTGAAGATGTAAATGCTTCAATTAATTTTTTTAAGGAGAAAAATCTTAATTTTCAAATTACTGCATTTATGTGGATGCAAGGCGAGCATGATGCTGATCCAGAAGACCGTGCTAATCATTATAAAGAAAGAATGCTTGGATTAATTGATAGAATTAACTCTACTTTTAAAGATTATGTACCTAGTTATGGTATTTCTCTTATTGATGCAGGCATCACTACTGATGGAATGTGGAAGTATTACGAAAAGATTAATCAAGCCAAAAAAGAAATTGTCGCTAGTAATGACAAGTATCGTTATGTTGCGGATAGTGAAACATTACCTAAAATCGACCCAGGTTATCATTACTCACCTGAAAGTTATTTAAAATTAGGTGAACGATTTGCTGAAGAATATCTTAGTATTAAATAACTTTTTGCTTAAAAGTACACTTTCTAGTAGTCTATTATTAACGAGGTAATAATATGGTTTCTCTTAAAAAACAGTGCCTTAGTGAATTCTTATGTGGTTTACTAGTTGGTTTTTTTGGTCTTGGGTGTTTAATCCCATTGCATTTAAAAATCATCGATCAATTCCAATTTTCAATGCTTTTTGGTTTAGCGATTGCCTTTGTGGTGCTTGTCTTTAATCCAGTGAGTGGTGCGCAATTTAACCCAGGTGTTACTTTAGCGATGGTTATCACCAAACGTCAAGATAAGAAAACATTGATACCATTCATTCTTGCTCAAATCCTTGGTTGGTTCTGTGGTGCAGCATTAGTGCATGCAGCTTTCTATAATCAAATTGATATAATTGCGATGGAAATGAGCCAAGGAGTGGCAGCCGTTAATTTATTATTTTGTAATTATAATGCTGGTGGTTTATATGGCGTATTCCCGTTTGAAATTATTCTTACTGCATTTATGGTGATTGTTATTCTAGCCTGCAATGATCAAAGAATTGTTAATAATCCAGGTAAAGCCTTATTCCCATTAGTCTTAGCACTTTATATTACCTTTGGTGTTACTTTAGCCGGACCATATAGTGGCGCATGCCTTAATATGGCACGTGACTTTGGCCCACGTTTATTCGCACTCATTTGGGGAACGATTAAGGGTTATGATACTTCCGCTATCTTTGGTAATGGTTATCAATTCTTAGTGTATATCTTTGTGCCAACTCTTGGCGCTGTGCTTGGTGCTCTCATCTATGATGGTGCAATTACTCATTTATTACCTAATAATAAACCAGTCGCGCCTGTTAAAGGTGTCATTAACGAAAACTATATTAAAAAAGATAGTATTTTCCATATTGAACATAAAGATAAAGTAGCAAAGAAAGTTGAAGTTAAACCAACTAAAAAAGCTAAACCTGCTAAAACCGTTAAGAAAAAAGTAAGTAAGAAAAAGTAATTGTTATTTAGGAATAACAGTTACATTATCGCCATAGATGGTTTTCCAATCATCTTTCATTGAGAAAACTTGATAGCCATTTTGATTCCATTTTTCACGTCGAGGAATGATAATATCATCGGTATAGCCGATTTCACGACTGTTATCATCCGCGAGTACCATATAAGCTTGCGATTTATATTTTGCATTAGACAAAATTAAGTTATGCATATCGACATCGCCATTACTATTTCCAAATGATAAAACTGGAATTTTTCCAATCTCTTTCATGATAAGTTCAACTTTCGCTACTTCAACGTTTTTGACTAATAATTCAGTGGTACGAATAATTTTACCTTGTGAAGGAGTTACTCGGACATCCATCCCAATCACATTATGATAAGGGATATTTAAATGTTTGTTTACAATTGTTCTAACCATAAAACGGTCCGTGCCACTTACAACATAAACGTTAAAATTATTTTGTTGGAGGAATTCAACAACCTCAATCATTGGTTTATAGAACATATCTTTCATCAACAGGTTGTTGAATTTAGGAGCGTTCTCTTCTAAAAATGTATTTGTTATTGTGTCATATTCTTCTAGTGTTAATTTAGAAAACAATATCGCTCCTAGATAAGCTTCTGCTTGCTCTAAAGTTATAGTAATATTATCGACTACAAAGTCTTTTAGTACTTGAGTATCCATAAATTTCTTAATTTCATCATATACTCTATCAGCTGTAACAACGGTATGCTGTTGTGGTTCTTTTCCTGGGACATCTTCGCCTTCGGTTAGTTTAGTGTCTTTAGGATCTTTACTTTTAAGATAATCATAATATTGGTTATACATCATCCATTCAGCATAAATCGGTGATCTCTCACCAAAAAGAGTTCCATCCATATCAAAAGTAGCAATTCTATCTTCTTTTGGAACATAATCAGCGTTGCCAGGAGTAACAGCATTTTTAACATACTCTTTTAGAGTATTTAAAGCCGGAGCGTCATTCCAATATTTAAAATTATAATCATGATATCTTTCCATTGGAGCAATGACGCAGAAGTAAATTGGTAAAAAGACAGTCATTACCATTGCGGCAATAGAAACAGCAGTAAAAGCGATTCGTAATTCTTTTTTTATACCAACTTGGTAATATTCACCATTAATCTCCCAGTAACGACGATTCGGCTTTAATTTGTTCTTATCTTTAATGATTTCTCCTCGTCCCATGATATATTCACGGCCACAACGAGAAAGATACTCGGAAAAGGTATGCCCCTTTACGATAATTGCTTTACGTTTAAATATACTCATATTCAATTTTATTTTAACATAAATAAGATGATTTCGTGTTGCTACTATTCCTTCGTTAGAAGGAAAATTGTTTATTAGTTTAAAAAATTAGATATAATTAATATGTCGCTATGATATACACAGTAACACTTGTTCCGGCGTTAGATTTAATTCTACACCTTCACGATAACTGCCGAATTGGGGTAGTTAATCGTGCTTATGAAGAGCACCCATTATCTGGGGGTAAAGGCATTAATGTCTCCCGCGTTTTAAAGACTTTAAAAAGAGAATCAGTGGCCCTCGGCTTTGTTGGTGGTTTTTCAGGTAAAACACTTGAAGATGAACTTCATTGTGCAGGTATTAAAACTGATTTTGCCCAAATTAGTAACTTCACCCGTGTCAATGTAAAGATTGTGGTTGATGGAGAAGATACCACCGAAATTAACGCACCATCACCAGCATTATCTAAAGAAGACATTATGGGCTTAGTAAAAAAGATTGCTAAGATTAAGAAAGATGATGTGGTGGTTATTTCTGGTGCGATGCCAAAAAGTTTCCCATTACCCTTGTTTGATGATTGCATAAAGCTATTAGAGAATAATAAAACCAATATGGTTATCGATATGTCAGGAACGCCACTATTAAAAACGCTCCGCTATAAACCGTTTTTAGTAAAAATTAATCAACGTGAATTAGCGGATACGCTTTATCTTAGCGTTAATAATGATGATGACATTGTTCGTGGTGCGAAGCGCTTACTCAAGATGGGCGCACAAAATGTTGTAATCACGAGAGGGAAAAATGGTGCTATCTTTGTCAATAAATCAATGGTGATGAATTTAAAGTGCCCAAAAGGCGAGGTTAAAAACACTTCAGGCGCTGGCGATTCTTTCTTAGCTGGATTCATTGATGAATATCTTATATCAGAAAGCTTTGAAAAAGCTTTGAAAAAGGGTATCATTGTTGGGAGTGCTTCGGCTTTCTCAATCGATTTACCTGACGAGAAAACGATTAAAGAAGTTGCTAAATTAGTAAAATAAGGAGAAATATATGAAGACTTTTACTTACACGATTCGCGACAAAGAAGGAGTTCACGCTCGTCCAGCAGGTATTGTTGTAGCGGAAGCAAGAAAATATGCTTCAAACATCACAATTACTTCAAAAGGAAGGACCACGGATTTAAAACGAATCTTTGGTGTGATGGGCTTATGCATTAAATTTGGTGAAGAAATTACCATTAGTGTCAGCGGTTCGGATGAAGAATTAGCCGCTGAAATGGTCCAAAAAGCATTTGCGATGAATTTATAATTAATTTTTTATGCAATATAAAGGCGATATTGTTTTTGAAGGGTACGTAACGGAAAGTGTTTTAGTTTACGACGAACAAAAACGTCCTCGTCGCTTATCAGTTAGTAAAGATAAGAACGAGTACGATCGCTTTTTGTCTGCGCGTATATCAGCGATTAAAACTTTTGATCAACTATACGCTACTACTTTAAAAACAATGTCGGAAAAAGAAGCTAACTTGTTCCAGACTTATAAAATCATGGCGGAAGATTCAGACTTTGAAGATTTAGTTCGCTCTAATATTAACGATAAACAAACCGCCGAAGATGCTGTTACTAACGCTAGTAAACAGTTAGCAGACACTTTTTCGGCTCTTAACGATGAATACATGAAACAAAGAGCAGCGGATGTAATTGAAGTTGGTAATACAATTGTTGATATCCTCTCGGGTAATAATCAATTAGTGAATCTTACTAAGCCAACTATCTTATTATGTAACGATTTATCGGCTTCAATCTTAATGCAGATTAACCGTAAATATCTAAAAGGTCTTGTGTTAGTAAAAGGTAACATTAATAGCCATGTTTCAATTTTCGCAAGAACAATTGAATTACCAACTATCGCTAATTTAGATAATTCTTTTGCTTTATCTAACGCGGTTAATGGCAAGAGAGCCATTCTTGATGGTATAAAAGGTAGATTAATCATTGATCCAACTGAAGAAGAAGTTAAAGAATATGGTAAATTAGCTAAACAATATGATGAGGAAGTCACTTCGCTTAAAAAGTTTGTTGGTAAACCAAGTGTTACTAAAGATGGAGTAAAACTTAATCTATATGCCAATATTGCATCAGCCTTAGAAATTGAAAACGTGTTGAAGAATGATGGTGAAGGGGTTGGTTTATTTAGAAGCGAATTTGTTTACTTAGCAAGTAAAACCTTCCCAACGGAAGAATTCCAGTTTAACTACTATCGTGAAGTTCTTGAAGAAATGAAAGACAAACAAGTCGTAATTCGAACTTTTGATATTGGCGCGGATAAGAAAGTTGAATATTTTGATTTACGTTCAGAAATAAATCCCGCTTTAGGTTTCCGTTCGATTAGAATATGTCGGAAGCGCCCAGAAGTCTTCCGCACCCAATTAAGAGCGTTATATCGTGCATCCGTATTTGGTAAACTCTCTATTATGATTCCAATGATTGTTAGTGTAGAAGAAGTTGACTTTGTTTTTGATTTAATTAAGAAAGTAAAAGCAGAATTAACTAAAGAGGGAGTACCCTTTAAGGATAAAATCCCTGTTGGTATTATGATTGAAACTCCTGCTGCAGCGTTAATTAGTGATGTTTTAGCGAAGAAAGTCGATTTCTTCTCGATTGGCACAAATGACTTATCACAATATACTTTAGCCTGTGACCGGCTTAATCCGGATTTAAATATGACATTTGATAATAAGCATCCTGCGATTTTACGTTTAATCCAAATGACAGTGGAAAACGCTCATAAGGCTGGTATTCCTTGTAGTATGTGCGGTGAATTAGGTCGTGATCCAAGTATTTTACCTTTCTTGGCCGCGATTCATCTTGATGAGATTTCTTGTTCAAGTGCTTATATTCTTAAAACAAGAAAAGCTCTAGCCCAAATTGATACGAAAAAAGTTGATGTGAACTCTTACACTAACCCAAAGTAGGGGGGACGTGATGAAAACAAATAAGATATCTTATCCGTTGTTGATTATTGATTTCTTTGTTTTTGCTTTATTAGGTTTATGTATTGGTTTTCTTGGTGTTCGATCAATGGGACCAGTTGTTCATACAGATAGTCCAATTTTATTTGCGGTTGCTACACCTGTTTTTATTTGTTTATTAATTGGTTTTATCTTATACGTTTTAATGGACTACAAATATAATCACTTAAAACTTAAGAATATTTTCTTATATTTTGCAATTGTAATTGCTATTAGTAATATCATTGCCGTTGCTTCTTTACCAAGTGAAGTAATTTTACCTAATGGAGCGGAGCCATTAATTATTACTCCGTTAACAAGAGTGTATTACTTAATGTCTGGTTTTGCTTTTGGCTTAATGTCTTATTTATGCTTCTATCTTATTCCACGGAAGATTTTTAATCGTCGCTATATGGATATTATCTTAATGCTTGTTTTAGTAGCCTCGTTTTTGATGATCTTTCTTTCCTTTATCGTGGAGTGGGATTCATACGCTCATATGTTTTCACAACACTTTATTGATATAGAACCATACGCTCTTAAATCCATCTGTGGACAAAAGAATATCTTTGGGCGGATGTTACTTTATGGTGTGTTCGCAACTATCTTATTAAGAATTAAAAGAAAGAATGCGAAGTGGTTATTATTAAATATCCCACTTTGTTTATTTTTACTCTTAACTTTTTCAAAGATGGCAATTATTCTGGCACTTTTAACTCTATTAATTTATTTCATTGTTCGTGTAGTAATGCTTTGTAAAAAGAATAAAGATAATTTAATCATTACTTTATCAATTGTGGGCTTTATTGCTATATTATCACCAATCTTTATTGTTTCTCTTATTTATAGCGAATCAGGGATTATGTATGAAGTAAGAAGATTATTTATTAAATTTGGTGAGAGTGCGAACGCAACATTTAATTCGCGGATTCTTATTTGGCAATCCGCTTTTAAACTATTAGCGCCTCATCAATATATCTTTGGTTTTGGAATTGATACTTTTGGATATGCTTTACATAACACATACGCAATGGTTGCACCGGAATGGGAGAACTTAGATTTTATCTATAATGGACATAATCTATTCGTGGATTTAATCGGTCGAGGTGGGATTATCTTATTAGGCGTTTATTTATTCTTACATGTTTATGTTATATATGTTGCTTTAAAGTTAAGGAAGAAAACGCCATTTTTATCATTAGCGACCATTGTTTTACTTATTATGTATCTTTGCTATGGGATTACTGATGCATCGTGTTTATGTGGTGCGGATGATAGTGTGATGACTAATTTAGTGATTGTCTTTCCAATTATGAGTGAATATTTCATCTTGCTTGATGCTGATGAAATTAAAGCTAAGAAAGAGATTGTTGATGCCTCAAAGAAGATTAAAAAAGTTAATTTTGCTTCAAAGATTCTTAATTTAAATAAAAAGCGCCTTATCTTTGAGGCGAAGTATATTGCTTACGATTTAAATAATAAAGTTAAATTCTAAAGCGCGCCTTTTCCGCTTATCGCCACAAAGAAAGTTTTCACTAAGATTTTAAAATCTAACCATAATGATCTATGAATAACATAGTATTGTTCTAATTTAATCCTTTCTTCATAAGAAGTATTGCTTCTACCGTTAACCGCCCAATAGCCAGTTAAACCAGGTTTTACTTTAAATATTTCTTCGTTATTGTCCCAAAGATGTTCATATTCTTTTTCTACAATTGGGCGAGGTCCTACAAAAGAAAGATCACCTTTAAGGATATTAAATAGTTGTGGTAATTCATCTAACGATGTTTTTCTCAAGAATCTTCCAAACTTAGTGGTCCTCGGATCATTTTCTAATTTAAAGGTTTTAACATATTCTTTATATTCTTCTTCAGATAGTATTTCCGCAACTTCTCTCGTATCATTTTTCATTGATCTAAACTTAATGATTCTAATTATTTTCTTATTCTTTCCTAATCTCTTATCTAGATAAAATGGTGATCCTTTACTAGTAAGAGGAACTAAGATAGTAAGAATAATTAATAAAGGTGATAAAACAATGATTGCTAAAAAAGAACATAAGATATCAAAACATCTCTTAATAAAACAATAGAAAGGTTTAACTTTATATTCCTTATCCATCTTAATTATTCTAATTTAAACAAAGTAATAAGCAAAATGTTTTTAAGTACGCTTTTTATATTAGGTTATTAAAGTAATAAAGAAAAGATTTGTTATAATATTCAGTAATGAAAAAAGTCGGAATAGTCACATTTCATAGAGCGCATAACTATGGAGCGATGTTACAAGCGTTTGCCTTACAAACTTTTTTAAAAACAATTTATGATACCAAAATTGTTGATTATCATTCTAAATCAGTGGATAGGGAATATTACGGAACAACAAAACTCTTTTTCCGTAGGTTGATGACAAAATTACATCTATTTACTAAATCATTTTCGGGCAAAAACGAAACTTTTGAAAAATTTGAACATTTTAAGAACAACCAATTCGATTTAAGTGATAGTTATGACTTGAAATCTATTAAGAACGCTAATTCTAGTTTTGATTACTTTATTTCTGGTAGTGATCAAGTGTGGAACCCTTATATTAATAGATTTGATTATACTTATTTCCTTGATTTTGCCGATGATAGTAAGAAATATTCTTATGCAGCAAGTTTTGGTCGATCATCATTTTCTAATAAGTTAATGAAAACTATCCAAGCAAAGATAAGCCATTATAATAACTTCTCTACTCGCGAATCTAGCGGAACATTAATTTTAAATTCATTAGGAATTAATAAGAATGTTTCAGTTAATTGTGATTCTGTTTTTTTATTATCAAAAGATGAGTGGATAAAAGAATTTAATCTAAGTAATACAACTAAATATGGAAAGTACATACTTGTTTACTACATGGTAAAACAAAAATACGCGAATAAATTTGCTTTGGAATTAAGTAAAAAAACAGGTTATAAGATTCTATATGTAAATTATTACAACACAATACATTATCCTAAACAGATGATTAATCTCTATGGAGTTGGCCCTAGAGATTTATTAGAACTCATATTGAATGCACAATATGTGGTAACAACTTCTTTTCATGGCATGGCTTTTAGTTTGATATTTAAAAAGAATTTTTATTATGAATTAGCCAAGAAAAAAGCAAATGTTAATCCTAGATTAGCGGATTTATCAAAAAGACTAAATCTTTCTCATCTAGAAATCAATAATTTAACTAGCGTAGATGAAAAAGTCGATTATGATGCGATTAATCAAACATTATCTTCCTATATTAATGAGTCAAAAAAACTTCTAAAAGAATTATTTGATAATAAATAGTCACACCTTATATAAAAAAACTATTTATTGTTGGCAAAATAGCGTGGTTGTTTATTAGTAAATAAACATTTAATGTTATAATATTAAAGCATATGAAAAAGTACTCAATCGAAAAAAATGTGCAAATATTGATTGCCATTTTAAAAGCACATCACATTAAAAATGTTGTCATTAGTCCAGGGACCACTAATATCAATTTTGTTGTGAGTTTAATCAATGATGGTTATTTTAAATTATATTCAGCTATCGACGAAAGAGGCGCTGGTTATATTGCGCTTGGTTTAGCAACTAGTACTGGACAACCAGCAGTAATTACTTGTACTGGAGCTACGGCATCGAGAAACTATTATTCTTCTCTTACCGAAGCTTATCATCGGAAGATTCCCGTTATTGCTGTAACTGCTTCGCAAGATTTTAATAAAAGTGGTAATTTAGCAACTCAATATATTGAAAGAGATAAACATCCTTCGGATTTAGTAAAAATGAGTGTGCAAGTTCCAATCGTGAGAAGTGACGCTGACTTATACCAGGCTACTATTAAATTAAATAGAGCAATTCTAGAATGTTATAAAGATGGTGGTGGCCCTATTCATATAGATTTAGCCAGTAATTTTAGTGATACGTTTGTGGATGCTGATTTATCAAGCACTAGAATCATGAGACGTTATTATGTATATGATGAACTTCCTCGTATAAAAGCAAAAAGAGTTGGGATTATCATCGGCGCTCATAAAATCATGTCACCTATATTAAGTAACGCTATTGATAGATTTTGTAAAATTTATAATGGAGTGGTTTTAGTAGATCATTCTAGCCACTATTATGGAAAATATCGCGTATTACCAACTATCTTAACTTCACAAAGATTATGTAAGATAAAAAATTTAGAAATGGATTTATTAATTCATATTGGCGAGGAACATGCTGATTATTTCACTAATGGATGGATTCAAGGTAAAGCTAAAGAAACATGGCGAATTAGTGAAGATGGTGAAATTAGAGACACTTTCTCTAATTTAACTAATACTTTTAAAATGAGAGAAATTGATTTTTTCTCTTACTATATTAAAAATAAAGATTCGAAAATTTCTAATAATGAGTATTTTAAATATCTCAAGAAGGAAGTTAATTCGTTTTATTCACTAATTCCTGAACTTCCTTTTTCTAATGTTTGGATGGCTAAACAGGTAAGTCAAGTTTTTCCTCATAACTATCTTCTTGAGTTAGGACTTAGTAATACCATGAGATCCTACACATTTTTTGAATTTAAGAATAATCCAGTTATTTGGGCTAATACCGGTTGTAGAGGAATTGATGGGGTTATTCCTACATTGTTAGGTTTTTCACTAGCGAATCCTAACACTCCTTGTTATGGGATTATGGGTGATTTAGCATTCTTTTATAGTCTTAATATCTTAGCGAATCATAATATTAATAAAAACCTTAGAATATTATTAATAAACAATGGATGCGGAGTTGAGTTTAATTTAGCTCTTCATCGTGCCTATAAAATATTTGCAGGTGATAGTAATAAAATTAATGAATTTATTGCCGCTGGTGGTCATAATGGAAATAAATCAAAAACATTAGTGAGAGACTACGCTAAAAATCTAGGATTTGAATATCTCTCCGCTCATAATAAAAAAGAGTTTCTCTCTAATCTTAAAAAGTTCTTAGATTCTTCTATTAATAAACCAATCATTTTTGAAGCATTTACTGATATAGAAAATGAAAGAAAAGCCGTGGAATTAATTACCGGAATTACTAAATAATCTTTTATCAATAAAAAGTATAACTTTTAATATTCCTTATCCATCTTTTTTCTAATCTAAACAAAGCAATAATAAAACAAATTTAAGTGTACCTCTTTTTTGTATTAACAAAACAAAGGGAGCAAACCCCCACCCTATGATAATGAAGTTAGGATTGTGTGTTTTTAGTTTAGTAAAAGAAAAGCGGGCTCTCGCCCGCGGCCGGTAAAAACCCGGTCATCTAATTAGTATTATACACAATAGAAAGTGAAATGTGTTACAAAATTTTATTTATTATATTTGGTGAGAATACATAGTTACCAGGATATCTAAATAAAACGCCACTGTATTTGGTAATAATCTTCTTTAATTTGCCTTTAAATTCTCCACCGCAGTTTAGGACATTTATTAAAAATATAAGAACCGCATCAAAGACAGAAATGTTTATTTTTGGCATAGGAGAATTCATCTTATGAATTAAGTTAATATGAGCGTTTAATTGATTTTTTAGCTTTATTGTAACAATATGGTTTCCGTGTGCACATCGATTTCTAATAGCTTGAATAGCTGAAAAATATCCATTTAATACATAATAGTTATGTACTGGTAACTTTATAGTATATCTATCAATAAATTTTTTCTTGTAAGGAAGATCTATATTTTTAAATAGATTGTGGAACGAGCCAAAAGAAGAAAACATTAATGCTCGGTAATCAGATGGACCAGGTGTATTAAAGGCATATCTTTTTAAGTTTTGAGTTATATCTTCTTTTATTTTGTCAAACTTTGATTTGCCATCAGGATAATATGGAATGGTAGAACTTTTGAAATAATACGAAGGATTATCCCAAAATGAATTAGAACTAGTTGCGGTTTCTACTTCTTTTATGAAATCGGTTTTAACTTGTATCTCAAAACGAATTAAATATTGAATTAATAGTGCTCTTAGCGCATCATCAAATTTAAAGAACTCGATAGCATCCTTAACATTACCATTTGAGCAACGCATAAAATCAATAAAACGATACTCACTACATTTAGTAGAAAGAAAACGGCTAACCTTGTTGATGTCATCAACGGATAAATTTGGATAATCAGATAAAATCAATGGTAACTTCATAATAAAATGTCCCACCCTGGTTCGCAGTACACACGAATGTGCCTTATGCGTGGTGGGCTCTGTATCACTATATTAAATTGATTACATAGTAAAGTCAATACACAAAATTATGTTTTTGTTGAAATATTATATAAAATAATTACAATAATATAACATATGGATGTAATGAGAAATATTAAGAAATACATTAATAAGCAAGGAACTAGTAAACCAATCTTTTCAAAAGATGTATATGACTATGTAAATTCACATGAAACGATTCCTTATGATGTAGTTATGGAATACATTAGTCGTTATATTGATCAAAACGATAATATTAATAGATATCAAAAAGGTATCTTTTATAAAAGCGTTGATACTCCATTTGGTAAAACCGGCATTAATGAATTCGAATTAATATCTCGTCTATGCATAGTTAACAAAAAAGGTGAAAGAATTGGATATGAGACTGGTCCTGGTCTTATTAACCAATTAGGATTATCCACTCAAATGTCTACTAAAATGTATATTGTCACTAATAATTATCGAACAACTTTATTAAGAAACACTAAGGACCTTACATTAATAAAACCTCCATTAAAAATTAATAATGAGAATTATAAATATTTTATGTTTCTTGATGTAATTTCAAATAAATATGACGCTAACATAGATGTAGATGATAAAGAATATAAAATCATATTATGTAATTTACTTAAGAAATATCATATAGATATTGAGAAATTACTATGTTATACAAAATATTATACAAGCACTAAAAGAAAACTTATCTACGCAACCTTAACTGAATTAATGATTTATAAGCATAACATTAGAAATGATGAATATAGAAAAGGAATGTTAGAAGCCACTAAAGATCCTGAATTCATTAAACGCAATGAAGATAAAAGCGGACATTAAGAAAACTTAAGATAATTGCTTCGGTTTGAAAATATTGGGTATATCGACAAAAGACCTTAATTTTTCTTTCAAAGCTTCATCGAATCTTAATTTACTAAGTAGCAATTTAATGTAACTTTTCGCATCAGACATTTTGTAAATGGCAGCAATATCAGCAATAATCATTTTTCCAGGAACTAGTTTCATTAAACTATCATAATTGTTTAATATAATATTTTGATCTAGCGCATTCTTAAATGATGAATATTTTGCTAAAAATATTCCATTATTTTTAGTATTTAAACTATTTAGAGATTCTTCTAAATGATTAATATCATCTAACTTATTTCGTTTATATATAGTTCTAATAGTTTTTGAAGCAAAATCACTTAGTATATGTTTTTTCTTGCTTTCAATAATTTTTATAATAGAAAACTTGATATTATCAATAGCACTATCTACAAACAAATGTTTTTTCATTAAAGCCAAACAAGGCTCGAGTAAAAACATATTTTCAATTTCGTTGTAAGGAAGTACAAAAATATTATCTTCCCTTAGGGCAACTATATCATCATGTTCTCTGAAATCATTGTCAATAATTCCAAAAGCCTTTTTTCTTAATTCGCTCGAATAAAAATTAATAGTTTTTGTTGTATTAATTACTCTATCGCACCCATCACTAGATATAACTTTCAAATTTGGATAAAGGACCGTTAGTAATTGTTCATCATAAGAAGAGTTGTGCCTTCACACAGCAAAACATTATCATTGGTTCCTTCAATATTTAAGATTACATTGTAGGGTAAATCGTTAATCATAGAAATTGTTTTAAATTCCCAATGATTTAATTTAGATGTTTTTTGCAAATATACGAGTTCACAATTGTTTCTGCTTTTTACAAAATTTATATTATGAGTTGAATAAACGAACTTAACATCTTGTCGACTTGATTCAAGTAAGTCAAACAATTTGATCATTAATGAACCATTTAAATGGTTTTCAGGCTCATCAATAAATATGAAAGAATTTTTTGCTGCCAAAAGTGTAAGCATTATAAAATAAGCAATCGTTTTTTCGCCATCAGATGCATTAGAAAAAGAGTAGCTATTTTCACCCGGAGGAACAAGCTTTAATTCATCTTTTTCATTAATCTCGATGTTTCTATCAAGACCTAACGAATTAAACATCTTACAAAATTTATTTAATATAGTGTTTTCGCTTTCTATTCCGCCTTCCAATTCACGTCTCTCTTGCTTCAACATGCAAAGTGATAAAAGCAACATAGCTTTATTATCTTCTACCCCATTTAAGACGTTATCTAAATTGTTTTGAAAAGGATTGTACCACGCATTATCTATAGAGTAGTTAACATTTCTAGCCGCTTGAGCAAAATGTACATTAGAATTAATCAGGTTGATTCTAAGATATTTTAAAAGAGTAGTTTTACCAGCGCCGTTTTTTCCAAACAAAACATAATTAGAATTACCATATCTAAATTTTTCAAATAAAGAATAATTTGAATCAATACCTATAGCATTTTTCAAATTATTAAGGCAATTAATTATAACTGAAATGTTTGTTTGCTTATTCATATTTAAGATAAGATAACATGTGCTTTCGATATTAAGAAATCTGGTTTCATAATATTTCTTATACTGTTCATTGAATGATTCAAATTTATCAAATTCAAATTTATTAATTCGTTTTATTTCTAAATCAATGAAATCAACAGTTTCAAAGAAAACTTTTGTTTCGTATGGTTTTGTTTCTTTTTTAGTGTTTAAATTTGAATTTAAAACAAGAATAAAATCTTTTGTCTTATTCAACAAATTTGTTCTAGTCATTTTATCTTTCAGTACAATGCCCATAATGTTCTCCTACTTCATATGATAGCTTGCTTATTTTGCGTAGTGAATGTGCATCCCTCTCTCATTCAAATCGATGTTCTACATTAGAGAAGATACTCAAACGACATTTGAGTTAGAACACAACAACGCGATTAAATCTTCAGCGAAACGTTTTTGAACAGAAGCACCTCCGCCTGGGTATTTATTAGAAGTTGGTACAAAATGCTCAAGAACAGTGTACATTTTTGATTTAAGAATTGAAATGTTTTCGGTTCGAGTCTTAGTCTTATCATAGAATTCAGAATATAGAGTTGGAAAAGCTTTTAATAAACCACCGATGCCAGTAGATTTCATATAAATCGGATGATCAAATTCTTTACATCCAAAATAAGTTATAAAAATTGATAAATAGTCATATATGATTTGCACTATGCCTTTTATATCATGTTTTAAATATAGTTCGCGTAAAACTGGAGCATCAAACGATGAACGATAATTTCTATCAGAAAAAAGAGGCTGAATAGCATCAATCATGGCAGCTTGTGAAATGGTACCCTCCCCAGAACCAAGCATTTTGATTTTTCTATATAAAGGTGATTGTTCATGCATATTGAGCCAGGTAGTAATTAAATGGGCTAAAACTTGTTCAGTATATTCATCTTTCGACATAGCAGACAAATCATATAAAATAGATTTGTTTACAGGTTTCTGTTTTCCGTTTATAGTGGCAAATAATTCTGCTTGTTGTGCTGGTTTTAAACCTATCATTATGGAGACAACGAGATCGTAATCATTCAAATATTTTTGTACATCACTTGTATAATTAAAACCGCCTAGTCTATGTTGGCCGTCTATAATACTAAATTCTACTTTATTTTCATCAAATTCTAAAACAGTGCCGTTTTCACTAATTTTCACTATTTCATCGCCATTGCATTCATCTAAAGGTGAAATATTGCAAATAATAGCATTTGGGAAAATATTATTGATTTTTTCTATGTCTTTCCCGATTTCTATTAATCTTTTTTTGCTCTCCTTTCTCTGTATGTTGGCATCTCGTTCGAATTCCCTCAGATACCAAACATCACCTTGAGCTATTTCTTTGTTAACAATTTCATCTATTTCTTGTAAAAAAGTCTTGTATTGGTCATGCGTTTTAGGCCGCCTAATTTTTGTTGTAGCAATTTTTACAAGATTTGCAGCCTTCATTTTTCCTACATAAAAAACATTGCCTTGTTGAGTAATTCTAATTACTTCAATCTTCATTGTCGTCGCCTCCTACTTTATTTTTTGGATCATCGATATCCATTTTTTCTAAATCATCAATAATATCCTCAAATGGTTTTCCACTAGATCCAGGTAAAGCGTCTGGATTTCCATTAAAATAGTCAATCTTATTTTTCTTGCGAACTTTTCTTTTCATATTTCTAAAAGATTTCACTAAGGCGGGAGTCACATTAAAAATATAATCGGTAATGCCGTATAACGAAAATAACAATAATATAACAATTGACGTCCAAGTAGAAATCGCGCTTATAATCGGATAATCTTTTAGAGGATTTATTAACGTTGTTAACCAACTGAACAACGCAAAAACCGCCGATGCAACAAAGCCACAAAAAATTTCTTTAATAAGTCGAATTAAACTAGAAAAATGTTTATTAATAAATTTTATTAATTTTTTCATTCTATATATTATTATATAACAAGCAATCGTAATAACGAACTCAATATATATTCACTTATAACAAAAACGTATTATCCATTCCCACGTTGTCGTTTAGACAAGGTGGAAGCTTTCCCCCATGATGACAAAGTCATGATGGGTTATATACTATCTATTAATATATTTATATTAACTAAATGATAATAATAAAGAAACTTATATCATAGCCATACCCTATTGTGTCAACAAGAGGGTATCCATCCCCTGTCCACGATGTCAATGACAGGGTGGACCCGCCCTCCTCATTCATTATTAATTAGCGGAATATGCTATATAATTATCTTATGGATAAAAAGAACACAATCTTAGTTTGTACTCATATTCCATTTACTTTATATGCGAATAGTTTTTATAAACTTATTCAGGCTGGAGCGGTTAATAAACCTAGTTTTGGTATCGCTCGTGATGATGAAGGAGATAATATCTCTGATAAGAATCCTTATTATTCAGAATTAACTGCATTATATTGGGGATGGAAGCATTTAGATTATGATTTTTTAGGTTTAGCGCATTACCGGAGATACTTTAAAGGTAGATTAAGAATATCCGCAGATGATAAAACTGTTCATGTTATAAGTGAAGAAGAGTGCAAGTCTATCTTATCTAATTACGATATTATCGTGCCTAAGAAACGTTATTACATTATTGAGACACTTTATGATCATTATTGTCGTACACTTAGACCTGAACCACTAAAAGCTGCAGAAGAAGTAATTAAAGATAAATATCCTGAATATCTTAAAGAATTTAATAATTTAAGAAAAAGAAGATCCGCGCATATGTTTAATATGTTAATTGCAAATAAAACATTCCTAGATAAATATCTACCATGGTTATTTGATGTATTAGGTGCAATTGAAAATAAGATTGATTCTTCAACTTGGAGTGATTATGAAAAACGTTATATGGGTAGTGTATCTGAACTAATGTTAGATATCTATCTAAGACATAATAATATTAAATATAAAGAGGTTGGGTATCTTGAATTAATTGCGTTTGCAAAACTCCGCAAAGGCATTAATTATTTAAGAGCTAAGTTTTTTGGGAAAAGATATAAAAAATCAGTGAAGTAATCTTTTATGAAGCGTTGGATTATTAAAATATTAAAATTGTCAACCTATAGAAAATATAAAAAAGAATTTGGAAAAAAAATTGCTCATAAATATTACAAATACTCTTTGCTATATTTATTGACTAACAAACAAAAATATCAAGATTTAAAATGGATTCTATCGAAAGAATATATAAAAACTAATTACAAAAATTATCTAATCGTTGAGAAGGAAACCGCTCCACTTATCGATGCAAATTTTAAAACTTTCTTTTTTTGGTATCAGGGAATTAACAATAATACGCCTAAACCAATTTTGCTCTGTTTAGAGTCAATAAAAAAATACGCTCAAAATGTTGTAATTATTGATAAAAATAACTATAAACAATACGCCGATTTACCCAATATAATTATTGAAAAATTTGAAAAAGGCATTATTGATATCACTCATTTTTCTGATATATTAAGAACATATTTACTAGCTAAACATGGCGGATTATGGCTAGATTCAACTATTTTTCTTACTAAACCAATTGATCATTTGATTGGATACCCGTATTGGACCATTAGGTATCCTGGATGGCCTAATTCAATTTTTGCAATGGCTGTTGGGAAAAATAATCCTCTATTCACTGGATTATCAAGATTCTATGAAAAATATTATTCAGATCATAACTTAACAATTGATTATTTTTTATTGGATCAATTAATTTCTTTATATTCTGAATCAAATAGAATAGTTAATAATATCATTGTCAGTGTTCCATATAACAATGATATGGTGCTAAAAATCTTTAAAAAATTCTTTTACAAAAAATATAATGCATATGAATATGACAAAGCGCTTATTAACACACACATTTATAAAATTACTTATAAAAGATCTAAATTGTTTAGATCTAAACCCAATACTTTATACAAATTTTTGTTGAAAGAATACAATCTAAAATAGTTCAACTATTAAATTGTTTTTCCCAATAAGCTTCACTAGTGAGATATTGATAAGAATCTAAATATTGTTTTCTAACTCTTCTATATTTAAAAACAAGTACAAGTGAATTAAAAAAAACAATAAAAGGAAATGTAATGATATTAATTAAGTTTATTTTAGCTTTGTTAGTCATATCTCTTATCATCGTATTTTTTTCGCTTAAGTCCGTATTAGTTATGCAAGATGGGCCTAATAAAAAATCTTTTAGGCCGATATTAGCTAATTTTATTTTTTTGAAATTACCAGTTAACCATGATTTGCCCATTCTAAGAACATACATTAACCAAGATTTTAATAAACTATGTTTTAGATGAATAGCGTTAGTTATTAGATAGTTTCTAATGTTGTAATATTCAATGTAATGATTATATTTTTTGTCAAAATCTTCATGTAATATTGAAATATCTTTAAAACAATGTATTGTTTCGTTTCTCCTTCTCAAAGCGTATTCAACATCATCTGATTTAATAAAATAAGGCATTGGATACCTATATTTATCTATAACTGAAATTGGCATGATTAAAGACCACCATGCAGCGTAATTGCATTTTCTTCTTTTCCATTGTTTATCTTTAATTAGGTTATATCCACGATGATTCGCTATTGGGCGTATTCCATTCCAAAACGCAGTGTTTTCGTATATGATATTTGGTTTTTCAAATGTTCTCATCCCAAACGCCAACCAATCATTTTTATCAATGTCGTTTAACCGGCTGATTGCATTTTGTAACACATCCGGTTCAAATTTTATATCGTCATCCATGAGAATAATATGAGTTGTTTCTTTATCTTTTTTAGCCTCATACATCCCTCTAGCGTATCCTCCGCTTCCACCTAGATTTTTATTTGGAATGATTGATATGAAATCATTGCTTAAAGATTGAGGAAGATTTGATGCATTATCAATAACGTAAATGTGATGGATAAAATTTTTGCAATGATTATTCAAAGTTGCTAAATTGTATTTAATATTTTCTTGACGGTTGTATGTACAAATTATAATAGATACTTTCATGTATTTATTTTTTTGGCATTTTTCTTCTATTAATTTCATTAGTGATAGAAGAACGATCGTGGCTATTTAACGTTTTAAATACATCTTTATCAACCATATAGTCTAAATAACTATTAATAACTTTCTCGGTATCACCAATTTTTTTAATTTTGCCTTTTTCAATCCAGATACAACTATCACAAAATTCAATGATTGATTTCATATTATGACTAACTATTACAATAGTTTTCCCTTGTTTTTTAAGTTCTTTTAACTTATTAAAGCATTTTGCTTGAAAACTAGCATCGCCTACCGCTAAAATTTCATCAATGAGTAAAACATCAGCACTTACGCTAATAGCTATTGAAAAAGCTAGTCTCATATACATTCCAGATGAATATGTTCTTATAGGATTATCTATATAATTTTTGATTTCACTAAAGGCAATAATTGAATCAATTCGCTTATCTATTTCTTTTCTACTTAAACCATATATTGAAGCGTTTATATAAATATTTTCTCTACCAGTCATATCAGGATGGAATCCAGCACCTAATTCAATTAAAGAAGAGATTTTACCATTAATACTAATATCGCCTTTATCAGGATAATAAATTTTAGTAAGCATTTTTAGCATTGTTGACTTACCACATCCGTTGCGACCTATTAAGCCCACTGATCCCCCTTTTTTCACTGAAAAAGTAATGTCATTTAAAACCTCTCTTTTTTCATGTCTATTTCTCTTCCAAAAAAGAAGTTTTTCTTTTAAAGTATGTCCTTTATCAAAATATATCTTAAAACTTTTACTGACATGATTAACGTTAATTACTTTTTCTGTTACTTCATTCATGATTATAATTCCTCGGCAAAATGTTTCTTAGCTTTGTTAAATACAGGAATTCCAACAATAATGGCTAATATGGCCCAACCAGCTGAAGCGGCTAAATAAGTAAAATTAGGCCATGCTCCGTTATATAAAATGCTATGGCAAGCTTCGATTATCCCAGTCATAGGATTTACATATAAAAACAGCCAACCCCATCTTTCCATCCTTCCTGGATCTAATACATTTGATATTTTCCACATAATTGGCGTTGAAAACATCCAGAGCATTCCAACAATTCCAAGAATGTGTCGTACATCTCTTACATATACTGTAATGGCACTCGTAAATAGTGTCATACCAAGGCACATAATGTATTCAATTAGAAATACGAGTGGTAAAGCTAATAAAGGTAGAAAAGAAAAAGTGGTTAAACCAGTCGTAGGATCAGTAGGAGGGAAAGTCCAATGGAATCCACCATCAAAAGAAGTAAATGCTGAAAATAAATAAACGGCCATAACGATAATAAAACAACATAACATATTAATAAAACTACTAGTAACATAAGAAATAGGTAAAACTTCGCGCGGGAAGTACACTTTTGTAACTAATCTTTGTTGACTAATAATCGCCTCCGATCCTCCAACAAGGCATGATGAAAAAAATAGCCATGGAATAAGGCCGACGAAAACATATAAATAAAAATCGGGCACTTTATTTTTCAATAAAACGCCAAAAACAAGTGTATAGACAAGTAATTGAAGAAGTGGATTAATAAAAGTCCATAAAAACCCAAGAAGGCTACCTTTATATCGCCCTCTTAAATCTCTCCGAATGAGACCGATTATCATCTGTCGGTAATCGTATATTTCTTTTAAATTTTGCTTCATATAATGCTTGTATCTCAATATTTAATTATATAACAGGTAAATGATTAAATTTATACGGAATTAGATGCGTGTCGATGTTAATTGAATCAATAACGACATTACAAAAATGATCAATTATTACGATGTTTAAACCGCGCTGATTTATAGAATATTCTTTGCCATTTATCAATATGCTAGACTCATTACCAACTTTTAAATTTGCACTTGTAACATTAATTTCAAAATTATCGCATTTTACCACCTTAGTGATTTTTTCTGCACTTAACATTTCAAAAATATTTTTGCCAAAACTATTAATCAAAATATAACTGTTTTGGTGATTATTTGCTAAATTACAATTGGATTTTACATTATTTTTTATAAATTCTGCAAATGGTTTTGATAACTCTATTCCAGGTGTGTCTTTTACAGAAATAATTATTGTCAAATGCTCACTTAATTCTGATAATTTTGTAAAGTATTGTTTAATATCATTTATCAGTGGAAGACAATTAATTTTAGAATATAAAAATTTTATTTGTTTTTTAATTGTTGCTATCTCATTATTTTGATATTCAGTTAATTTTCTACTTAAAATGTCGTATTGCGAATAACCAATATGTGGTTTTATTGCTAATGCATGCAGCAACCATTTTTTGTTTTTCGCTACAGTTTTTTTAATTTTTTTGTTAACCGATTTATAATTTATAGATTTTAAAACAATTTCAGGAGAAATTACGTTTTTTGAGATTATAGCTCTATTATTTAATCTGAAAAAATTAAGAAGAGAATCAAAACGAGTTAATCCGCGCTCTGCGTTCGGCATGCATATAAATGGTTTGTTATAAATGATAGCTAAACATGTTCCATGAAAAGAATCAGTGATGACAAAGCTGCTTTCTTTAAAACATTTTAATCTATCTTCAATTGTGTAATTAACGCAATTAAAATCAAAAAAATGCTTTTTTAATAATGAGTTCGCTTTTTCTGAAAGGAATTCAGAAAAAATTATAGGGTTGTTGTTTAATGTTTTGCTAACTTGTAGGATAACATTTCTTTTATAGTCATTTGGGTCAAGTATATAGCAACAAATAGATCCACTTTTTATTTGTTTATTGCTTTTATTTATTAAATTTTCATAATGTTTTTTATCACACAAAAAAACGGGATCTAAAACAAAAGTAGAATCTATGCCAAAAAAGTTTTTGAATAGTTTTATGCCACTTTTTTCTCGGCAAGAAAATGCATCAAATTTTTTGAGAAAATAAGACAATTCAGCATTATCGTCATAACTACCTTCCATGAAGTCAAAACCATAAGAAGCAGCGTAGGCTATTTTTGGTTTATCATTATTAACCCAACTTAGAGACGAAATTTTGCCCATTTTTTTATAAAGAGAAGCTCTAAACAAAACATCAGATCCTACGATAAATCTATCACAATATTGATTAAGTAGTTTCATTTCATTTTTATCATTAAATTGTGGTGAAGTGTCTTGTTTTAAATATGGCCACTTATTGTACATTTGATGATAAATATTTGGGTAAATAGCTTCTGGTGCATTTTTTGGCCTTTCAATTAGTAAGACAGACTTCCCTAAATCTTTTAAGACATTAAACAAGGCATATTGTGTTAGACTCCCACCAAAATTTAGTGCGGAATAATTGCATACTAATCCTACATCATATCTTTTGCCCGCAAAAAATGTATTTTTATCATCTGATAGAGTGATACTTTGATTTAAAGCGTTGGAAAAACTTTTATTTTCTAATTCTAGGAAGAATTGCTTTCTAAAACGTGAATGTTTAAAAATTCTATGTACTCTATTAGGCATGTTATCGCTGAAATTGTATTCTTCATTTTTTGTATTAAGTTTGATGCATTTATTAAAAAACATTTCTCCTTTTTTGTTGTTTATTAGTACTATTGATGTCCCTTTATTATCTATAGGCTCCTTTTTATACTTTTCAATTCCCCAAAAGTCCCCTATTGATAAATCTCCATGCCTTGGTAATTCTGAAAAAGGACAATCTTCACAGCTTTTTCTTAAGTCGATATTTTCTAAAAAAGCTTTTACATAAGGGTCTCCAGCAGACCTTGTTTTAGAATATGTGCTGTCATCTTTGAATTTTATCATTATCCTTTCTGCAGAACCCAACCAGCCATTATGCTTCAAACGAAATGTGCAATCAACAGCAGACACGCCTTTGCAAGTTTCAATTTCTTCTAAATATTTGTTGAATGATTTTTGTGAAGGAACTCCATGACACATTAAATCCATTGTTAACAAGTTATCGTATTTTTTTATTAAGTAATTATTTAACCCTGCTACTTGACAAGGTGTTCCAACAAATAATACGTTTTTTCCTTTATCCAAAAGTTGTTTAATATCAGAAAATATATAACCTATACTACTTTGCAAATATTTTGATTTACATAGTTGAGGTAAATCCTCAAGTTTATTAATTATTACATGTCTTAGCTGCAATTTTTTATCAAACGCCGCGCCACAAACATATCCATCATTTTGCAAAAAATATTTCGCAACTACGCTAAAAACCCCTCCAGAAGAACTTATCACACGAGTTTCATCATCGGCTTCCACTGCATACATTTTTTCACTTAAACAATTGTCTTTCACTAAATTGTTCGCCGGGCATATTGAAGAACATTTTTTGCAATTAATACATTTGTTATCATCGATTGAAGGAAACAAAAATCCTTCTAAATTTTCCTTCATTTCTATTGCATTTGTAGGGCATGCATTCATACAAGCGGAGCACCCAGTGCATCTTTCTTCAAGATTGTCCATTATTTTATTCATAAAATAAAACTCCATAATTATTATATTATGTACTTGTTAATTTTTCTACATTAAGTAATAAAGTTTTTGATATAAAACTAAAAAAATAAACTTTTTAACTTAAATGTTTTTTCCAATTATCGTAAGAAATTAATTTCCTCCAATTTTTAGAAAAATCCTTATAAGCATAATCAAAATATTTGTTTATTTTTCTCACAGTTCTATATGCTAACAATAATGATTTGAAACTTAATAAAGGTTTTCTGCGTAATATAAAGGCGGTGTTAGTATGGGGATCATATCTAATTAAAAATTTTTTTCTATAAGTTTGATAATATGAGCCACCCCATACACCTAAGACTGCATACTTATGGGATGGGATTAGTAATCCGTTGATAGTGTATTTCGCGAATAAGAATGGAACTTTATGTTTCTCATCCTCTTTTATTGTTTTCCAGTATTCTGCTTTTGAAAAATGAAAAGGTAAATCGTTGACATGCATTATTTTATAACCTTTATTTAATTTTACTTTGTGGCATTGCTCAATATTTATTGATTTAACGTAATCAACTCCACGTAAAAAATCATTTAGCGCATAACAAAAATATTTAATTTCTAAATATTTATAATTGCATATGTAGTGTTTTACATACCTTAGAAAAAAAGACTTAATCCTTCTTTTATCCAATTTTATTTTATGAGCACTTGCGGTTATTAGATAATTTCTTACTGTATAATATTCATTTTTTGGGGAATATTTTGATTCAAACGATTCATGCCACACACAAATTCCATTAAGTAATATAGTGTGATTTTTGTTTCTTATACTATATTCAATATCATCGCTTTTTACGAAAAAAGGCATTGGCAAATTTTTGTAAGAGACAATGGACATAGGAATAGCACAGTACCACCAAGCTTGATAATTGGAATAAAGTGGTTTTTCACTATCAAGAACACACGAAATTTTTCTCATGTCAAGGTTTCTATTGTATGTATCAATAAAACTTTCGCATCTATCACCGACCCAAAATTCGCCAGATGCGTGCTGAATGTATGGCTTATCAAAGAAAAACATTGCGCCACCAACAAACTCTTTTTTGTAATCATCTTTAAGTATGGACAACATTGCATGAGTTCTAAAAATGGATTCGCAATCAAAAATGATGTCATCATCCATGAGAATAAGATGAGTAATTGGGTGATTGTTTTTTTTATTATAATTTATGGCTTCTATCATGCAGCGTGTAAAACCGCCTGATCCACCAGTATTTCTGTTTTTAAATAAATGGATATGGTCGTTATTAAACGATTGCAATGTATTTCCATTATCCGCAATAAATATTTGTAAATTAGAAAAACAATTATTTAGTTTTATTGCATTAGTCAATGAAGATATATTTTGTGTTACATATTTTTCTCTTTTGTATGTGCATATTCCTATACCTAAATTAATGTTTTTAATTTTTTGCTCATCGATATTAGTGTAGAAATATGAATCATAATATAACGATCCGTCTACTAGCGATGTGATTTTAAATGCAAGAATTCCAGTCGAGTCAAAAGATGAAAAATTCAAATCAAAAATTTTTCTAGTGTCAGAAACTATTTTTTTTGTTGATAAAATTTCACAACAACTCTTGTTGAGGCCATTTTTATATAGATGTAATAAAGAAATAGAAAATTGTCCTTTTAATTCAATGGATAGATTGATATTTCCAATATCAGTATATAAAATCCATTTTTGTTGTGAAAAGCAATTAAAGTATGTAGCAAACTCTAACTCTTGTTGTTTTGACATACGTATTGGTTCATTTTTTGTGTAATCAAAAATAACTTTCCTATTGCTTTTAAAATATAAATCGCTTATGTTACCAATATTTTTTATAGAAGGAAAAACAACGTGTTGAAGAACAAATTTCATACTTAATATATTAGCATATTTTATTACTCTTTTTTAAACTATTTTGGTGATACTATCATTTACATTTAGATTAATCAAAATAAGTTTGAGTAGGTGATCATTAAAATGCAAGTAAATATGATAATGAACCGTGTAAAATGGAGTAAAAATCTCCGAAACTATTTTGCAATAGAATAGAAATTTGAAAAGATAAGTTAGTATAAAAACCGGGTCCACCCTGTCTTTGACATCGTGGAGTGAATTGTCCATCCTCTTGTTGCCACAACAAGATGTTTGTTAGTAATAAATAACTTTAGTTAGTGGGAATAATATATTTCTTAGTTAATAGACATTATTAATAATATTAGTTAACTCATCCTAACTTCGTTATCATGGGAGAAGAGTACCCACCTTGTCTATGACAACGTGGGGGTTAGTGGTAAATCGATTCATTTAATGATAATTATTATTTAGTTAATAAGTGTATTAATAGATAGTTATGTAACCTATCATGACTTTGTCATCATGGGAGAAGATTCCATCTTGCGATATAAGTTCATAATAAAGCGATGTGATGAACTTTTTTATTTAGTAATAATTGTTATCATATATAATAATGACGTTTTTTAACAAATAATATTTTTTATTATAAAATAAAAATGATGGATTCATCAGAAATTAAAAAATTGATAGAAAGCGATAAATATTTAGTAGGTAGAAAAGATAAAGCAGGCAATGAAGAAAAGATTCTACTAAATGAAGTACATTTTTATTGCCCTAAATGTGGTAAACTTCTCGTTCCGTTAAAGAAAAAAACTAAAAGTGTAAAATTGTATGAAATTGCGCATATCTTTCCATGCAACCCTTCTGTTGATTTTTATAGCAGAATTTATAAATTAAAAAGATTAGGCGACAATAGTGAATCTTTGGATAATTTAATAATTTTATGCTTTGATTGCCATGCGGCTTACGATTCAGCAACAACCGCAGAAGAATATATGGAGATGGTAAGTTTAAAGGAAAAATATATTGAGCGTGCTACATTGCAACAAATATCTAATTCAATGAATTTGGAAGATGACATCGAAAAAATTATAAAAGCTCTTTCGACTATTGACTGTAGTCAATTGGAGGAATTGAAATTAAAGCCAATTTCTATAAATAATAAAATACCTGATTCGTGCCATCTATTAAAACAAAAAATTATTGATAATGTTAGAAATTATTATTACTACATTAAAAATATTTTTTCTGAAGAGGAAAATAAAGGCGTTAATTTTGATTTAATTGCTTCACAATTTAAATCTTGTTTTATAGGCCTCTCAAAAAAGACGGTGGATTTAGAATGGATTTTTAACGAAATGGTTAATTGGTTAATGAATAAAATTAGTGTTATATCCTCTTCAAAATCTGCATGCGAAGCAGTAGTTTCGTATTTTGTTCAAAATTGCGAGGTTTTTAATGAAATTACCAAATAAAGTTGTTACTTATAGGGAAAGCTTAATAAGTAAGTTTAATATTGTTTTAGGATTTTTATCATCGAATCCTTTGCCTTTGACAAATCTATATGAGTCTGTAAAACGAAATTTTTCGGATTTTAATGATTTTGTTGAAGTTCTTGACTGTTTATTCTATCTCGGGAAAATAAATCTTAATCAAGAAACATCGGAGGTGTATTTATGCTCTTAGAAATTTTTGTAAAAAATTTAGCACACCTAGTATCACTTTTCATAAAGGGTTAAACGTGGTGTTAGGTAAAGAAGATGGAAAGAATTCTATTGGCAAGTCAACTTTACTACTTGTCATAGATTTTGCTTTTGGTGGCGAAGATTTTGCGTTGAGCGACGATATACGATTAAATGTAGGTGAATGTGAGATATTTTTTACTTTTCTTTTTGAGGAAAAGAGATTCTATTTTTGCCGTTCAAACAATGCTAAAAATATTGTTTGGGAGTGCGATTCTAGCAAAAATAAAATCAAAACTATCACGCTAGAAGATTATAAAAATATGCTAAATAATTTTTATAATTTAAATGAATTAGGCACCACTTTTCGTGATGCAGTTGGCCTATATAGTAGAATATATGGAAAGGACAATTTAAATCCTGTAAAACCGCTTCACGTTGTTCAGGAAGACAAATTTTCCAATGCTATAAATTCTTTATTAAGGTTGTTTGGGTTGTATCCGCAAATAAAGGAATATGAACAAAAAGCAAATGAATCTCAAAAAAAGTTTGTTACATTTAAGAATGCAAATAAATTTGGTCTTCTAAACAGTTCCCTAATCATTAAAACTGAATATGAAAAAAATAAAACCAAAATATCTGAATTAAAGAAAAAAATTACTGAAGTAAGAAAAGAAATCGAGGGAAGTAATTGCTCCTTAGATTCAATTCTTTCAGACGAAGCACTTTCTTTAAAAGATAAAATTGTGTACACTAAAAGATTAAAGGCTAAATCAAAAATTAAATTACGAAAAATCGAAAGTAATCTTTCTAACAAATTTTCGAAAAGTGAAAAAGATTTTGAGCAATTGTTGAAATATTTCCCTAATACAAACGTAAAGCGTTTGGAAGAAGTGGAAAATTTTCATTTTTTAATTTCGCGCATTTTTAAGCAAGAAATGAAGCTTCAATTAGAAGAGACTAATAAGGAAATTAATGAATATGAAAGTCTTTTATCTGATTATTTAACTAAATTTAATGATTTAACAAATTTTTCTTCACCTATAACCGGTGCTGTAAATGAATATTTACGACTTTCTAACTCAATTGAATCGATTAGTTCTGAAAATAAGGTTTATGAAATATACCATAATTTAAAAGACGATAATGATAAAATGCACGAAGATCTAAAAGAAATTAAGTCCGCTCTATTATCTAGACTTTCTAGCCAAATTAATTCAAAAATCGAGAACATAGATGCTTCTATATATGGTAATAATTATTCACATCCTAAATTATTGTTTGATAAATCCTCTTATACTTTTTCCACCAAGAATGATACGGGGACAGGTGTAAGTTTCAAAGGAATTATTGTATTCGACATTTCTATCTTAGGCTTAACAAAATTGCCGTTTTTTATTCACGACACTCCTTTGTTTAAACAAATCGAAGACGATGTGATCGAGCGTATTTTAGCTTGCTATTCTAATTTTGATAAGCAAATTTTTATTGCTTTTGATAAGCAAAATTCTTATTCCGAAAACGTTCGAAATATTTTGGATAATAAAAAAGTTATTAAATTAGGTGATGGGGCGCAATCGTTGTTTGGTAAAATTTGGTCAAAAGTTGAAAACAACTAATTATGTCTTATATTTACTTTTCTAATAAAAAAACTAGAACCGCATTAAATGATTTTTGTGTTAAAAGAATTAATGAAGTTCAAAAATTGTTAAATGAATATTTAACATTTCAATTTTTTCTTATAGGAAGCGGATATACTAAGCTTTTGATGGCCAACGGAAATAGTAAGCGTGTTGATCTAGATTACAATTTAGTTATTCAATCTTGCGATGAAGATTTAATTAGACATCCCGCTAAATTAAAAACGTTGTTTGTTAATGCTTTTAATGATGCTTTAAGTAAGTTTGATAATGTTAGAGTGCATAATTCTACTTCAGTTGTCACAAGTTATATTGGAAATTTATTAGGATATCGCTTTTCTTTTGATTGTGCTGTTATGGTGGAGTTTGAGGATGGGCTACAGAAATTAGTTAGAAACGGCGCTAATTCATATTCATGGTGCAAAATTAGAAAATCGCAAGATTTTCAAAGAAGGTTTAGAAGAATAAGAAAGAGACATCTTGATGAATTAAAAGAAATCTATTTGCTTAAAAAGAATAAATTTTTAGACGAAAGCTCTTTTTCTTTATTATTAGAAACGGTTAATGAATTGGAACAAAGATATGGATTACGATAGTTTCTTTAAGTTAGTTAAAATTAAGCCAGAAGAGATAGAATCTGCGAAAGTATATTTAAATAGACGTGGAATTCAAGAGCATATTAATGTTGCTAATTATCTTAGTAAGAAGTTAGGGAGAACTCCTACCTATTGCGAAGTAGCATCAACAATGAGGTATGATAAACGCATTAGAAGAATACTATATAAATTTTTAGGCTATTTAGAAGAAAATATACGCGCATATATTTCTAACAAATATCCTCTGGAGAAAGATTTACCTAATGGATGCAGTAAATTTATAGGTAAAGATGCTAGAGACTTAGCTAAAAACAGCAACGAAACTTTTGATTTATTATCATATGATCTTTTTAGTAATTTAGTTGATGTAGCATATCATTTGCCAAATAATGATTTCGCTATGCTTTTTCCAAATGTTAAAACAAAGGCAAATAAAAAAGCCTTAGTGTCACTTAGAAATAAAATTGGGCATAATAAATTTATTCTTGACCACAAATATTTATATAATGTCACACCAGGGAGCGAGGCCAAAAAAGATTTAAGTAGCAGTATCAATAATTTAATTATTCATTTGCCACTTGAGTTTAGAAAGGAAGCAAAAAAAGAAATAAGCGATGCTTTTTTGAAGCACAAAAACAATTACAAATATCAAGTTTTTTGGTCATTGCCGCGCAAAATTAGGATAATTTTGTAATTGCTATATTTGCGTAATAATATGTTCAACTAGGTTTAATAGTTTGGCTCTAGTATTTTTTAAATCAATATTTAATCTTATTGGTTTTGTGTATTTGAAACGTCGACTGATTTTTTCAACCCTTTCATTAAACTGGTTTGTGAGAATATAAGTTTCATAGGCTTCGTTATATTCACCAATTGTATTGTCTTCTCCTATATCATAGATAGCTTCGTATAAATTTTTTATATAATACATCAATGCATATGTTAATTTTTTAATTTTCTTGCTTTTTTGTGAATCGGATCCATAATGTTCATCTATTTTTCTTTTTTGTCTAATAGCGGTTTTATTGAAATCTACCTCCTCTTTTTCTTTAATGTTCTTTCCGATTTTTGTTTTACCATACATAGGCATAATGGTTTTATCAATACCGAAATAATCGTTGAAGTAATCAATAAGAACTATTACGTTTAAAGATGCGTAAGAAGAACCTCTAATGCCATCTTCCATCGCTCGAAGTCTCGCTTTTAAATTAATGCTTTCATCAAAACACGCTGAGTAATGTGAGCCTTCATCTATTATTATTTCATTTGTTAATTCTTCTTTGGAGTGTAAATTGAAGTCTTCATAAATACCATCAAATATATTTTTCTTTTTGCAAGCGTTCCATATATCTACTATATAGTTATAATTGTCTCTAATAATCTGAGCATTAATAACACGTTTGTTAAATTTTTCCATAGAGTTTATGAAAATGTTATTATCTTCAATTAATCCAATTTTGTCTTCATGACATAGAATATCAGATGATAAATTAGACAATTCGACAAACTGTTGTATTGAGTCACTTAACTCATTAAAACTAAAATCGCTATCATCATCTTTATCTTTAATTTCTAGATTTTTATATATATACACTCTTTTTTCCATATCCATAGTTGGTAAAATCGCTTTGTCAAGTATTTGAAAATAAGAGGGGCCTGAATTAATAATTGTTGGGTACTTTTCTTTTTTATCAAATATGACAAACGCAAAAACAGATTTTAAATGGCTTTTATATGTATACGCCTTATATTTTAGGTAATCTAATGCTAAATCAATATAAACTAAATCTTGATTCAGCTTATACTCGACAAATAGATAAAGCGGTTCGTTTAAAACGTTGTTAACAACAAAAAAGCCATCTGGGACACAGTAGTTTTCCCACATTTCTCTATCTGATTTACTTTTAGGTTTTAATCCTACTTCTTTTTTGAGAGTGGAAAAATCAAAAGCATTAATTCCATTTTCAAAAAATATTTTTATCTCGTTTACTCCTAATCCTACATCAGCTTTTAAGTTTTGGAACTCAGAGTAAATAAAATAATTAGTTATTGAGGAAAGCGTTCGCTCATAAAGAATATTAATTTGATTTTGAGTAGCAATTTTAAAGTCAACACCGATTTTTTCGTAATCTATAGCATAATTTTTAATGTTATTATCAACACTCTTAATAAATTCATCAATATTAATTTTCATCATATAAACATCACAAAATAAATCGGTAGGTATATCTTTTTTTCTTTAATTTTAATGTTTTCGTTACATAATACGTAGGCCCTATCTATAGAATAGTTTTTAGTTTCTAATAGTTTATCTAACGCTACATGGCGATCATAATCTTTTCCACTTTTTACTTCTATTGGTATGATTTGGTCTCCGTCTTCAATTAAAAAATCGACTTCACCTTGTTTTTTATTATTGTAATAATATAGTGGAATCTCATGGGCGGTTAATTCTTGGGCAACAACCGATTCATAAATAGCTCCATAATTTATATTTAAATGATTGGTTAGAATTTTTGCAGCAGTATCCTTAGCTAATTTATGTACTAGTAATCCTGTATCACACAAAAATAACTTAAATAATTGTCTTTTAACGCTTGCTCTAAGAGGATATACTGGTTCGTCTACCGTGTAAGTGAATAGACCAATTGCACTGTTTTTAAACCAAACAAGGCTTGATTCGTAATTATAATATCGTGCTTTTTTATCCAGTGATTTAATAATGAATCGTTTGTTTTTGGCATTTAGTTCGCTTGGTATTAATTCATATATATCATCAATTAATAATTTCTCTTCCTTTTTATATTTTGCAACATCCATTAAATAGCCTTTATCAACATCATACTGAGCGTCTCTAACTTTACTCATATTGTTGGTTTCAACATATTCTCTTACTGCTTTTGGCAAACCACCTACGACTAAATATTTATTGAATATATTCATTATTTGCCTATGGATATCATTGTCGACTGGTTTTAATTTATAAAAACATTCTTTTAAATAATCTATTGTGTCTTTATTGGTTGAATTAGCAATTAAAAATTCTTCAAAATCCATTGGATACATATTAATTACTGTCATAGATCCAATTGGCGCAGATTGAATATCTTTCATCTTTACTCCCAATAGCGAACCAGAAAAGATAAAACGATAACTCCCTTCTTTAACTAAAAATTTAATCGGTGTAATGGCATCATTTGGTTCTTGGGCCTCATCAATAAATATTACAGTTTTTCCTTTTTTGAGAGGTTTTTTAGAAATAGCGGATAATTTAAGTAATAAATCGTTTGCATCAATAGAAGTATTAAATGCATCACGCGCTATTTGATTCTCAATTAAGTTAAATTCAACATAATCGATCTTGTTTTTATTAAGGTATTCTTCAATAATGGTCGTTTTGCCGACTTGTCGAGCGCCATCAATTAATAAAGCAGTTTTCTTGCCTTTATACCACTCATCGATATTATTAGTAACTTTTCTAAATAGCATAGTTATCTCCGATAGTAATTGTTATTATATACCGTTTTTGCATTTTTCCAAGATTTATTTTGTAATTTTTTGCACTTTTCCAAGATTTTTAACATATGTTTTTTGCATTTTTCCAACATTTGTAAAATATAGCTATCATTCACCTTTAATCCTAGCATCAATTCCTTCGAATTCTTTCATAACTTCTTCGTTACGTTTAATGAATTCAGGATCTTTAGATGCCTCTAACATACCTTTTCTATATTCTTCTCTATTTATTTTCTTATATTTATTCATATGGCAGTATTATATAACTTTTTATATTTACTGAGTAAATATAGAAAAATAAGCGAGCGTTTTAGCCTCCTTTTTACGAAGTACATAGTAAGGGCAATTATGCCTGAAATTAAAAGGAGGCTTTTATGTATCGTAAATACATAACCCAAAAAGAATTTAAACGTTTATTAGAAAATTCACCTTCTAATGTGCGTTTTGTAGTGTATTATGTAAATGAAGGAAGACGAGTTAAGGTTATGAAACCTAAGAAAAAGAATAAATACACATTAGATCAATTAGGTATGACCGTTGATAAGCTTGTTATCGCAGTCAATGATTTAACTAAGGTTGTTAAGAGAATTGAAGCTCGTCTTGATTATAACGGTCTTAAAGACTTACCTAAAAACTATAAATATTAAACTTAAGGCTTATATGTTCGCGCGTATAGGCGAATAAAAACTATTTGACACGTACATTTAAAGGGAGTATGTTATTTCTACTTGCACTCGCGAGGACTAATCGAGGTTGCTGACACACGAATAGGCGTTGTCATGAGACGGTGTCAGGGAATTCGATTATAGCGAAGCTAGTATCGCCTAAAGTAAAAGATTTAAGGAGGGAAATTCATGGCAAAAACAAAAGTAATCAGAGTCCGCCTCAGAGCTTATGACCACAAGATTCTTGATCTTGGGGCGCAAAAGATTTTAGAAGCGGCGAAAAAGACAGGTGCGAAAGCAGTTGGCCCAATTCCATTACCAACGGACCGACAAGTCTTTACGATTTTACGCGCGGTTCATAAATATAAGGACGCCCGCGAACAATTTGAAATTCGCACCCATAAGAGATTAATCGATATCGCTAATCCAACTAAGGAAACTGTCGACACATTACGTCGACTTGATTTACCTAGTGGAGTTGATATTGATATCAAACTATAAGTAAGGGAGGTAAATAACGATGAAACAGTTAATCGGACGTAAGTTAGGTATGACACAGATCTTCGCGACTGATGGCACCCAATACGCTGTTAGTGTGATTGAAGTACTCCCTAACATAGTTAGTCAAATCAAAACTAGCGAAAAAGATGGCTATAAAGCTTATGTCGTTGGTTATGATAATAAGAGAGAATCTCGCGCGAATAAATGCGAGAAAGGAATCGCTAAGAAGAGCAACACTCCTTTAGCGAAATTTTACCGTGAAGTAAGTGGTAAAGACTTAGATAGTCTTAATTTAAATGTTGGTGCAAAACTTGACGCAAGTTTATTTAAAACTGGCGACATTGTTGATGTTATCGGCACAAGTAAAGGTAAAGGTTATACCGGCACTATTAAACGTTATCATCACACCATTGGTCCTAAAGGACATGGTTCAGGTTATCACCGTCAAGTTGGTAGCTTCGCGAACAATGGTCGTTGTAATAACCGTGTTTTACCCGGTAAGAAGATGAGTGGTCACCGTGGCTTTGAACAAGTGACTGTTCTTAATCTTTTAGTGGTCGAATCAAATGCCGAGAAAGGTTACATCTTAGTGAAAGGTGCAATCCCAGGCACAAAACAATCTTTAGTCAAGATTAGAAGCGCCATTCGCACGCAATTAGGTAAACCACAACAAGTGAAGAACTTAGTGGATCTTTCTAGTAAGAAAGAGGCACCTAAAGCCGCTGAAGTAAAAGCTGAAGCTCCGAAAGTAGAAGCAAAACCTGAAGTGAAGAAAGAAGCGCCTAAAGCTGCTCCAAAGAAAGAAGAAGTCAAAAAGGAGGCTAAGTAATTATGGCGGAAAGTAAAAAATTAACCGTTGATGTGGTTAACGCTAGTGGGAATAAGGTCTCCACAGTTGATTTAAATAGTAAGATTTTTGGCGTAAAAGTAAATAATCACGCAATCTATGAAGCCGTGAAACTTTATAACGCTAATAAAAGACAAGCAACCGCTAAAACAAAGAAAAGAAGTGAAGTTAGTGGTGGTGGTAAGAAACCTTGGCGGCAAAAAGGTACCGGTCGCGCGAGAGCAGGTTCAACTCGTTCCCCAATTTGGGTTGGCGGTGGTACCGTCTTTGGTCCAAAAGGTGTTCAAAACTTTAAGTTAGATCAAAATCGTAAAGCTTATGATTTAGCGCTTCGTTCATCTTTATCGCTTAAAGCAAATAATGGTTTAATCGTCTTAGAAGACATTAAAGCCAAGAAGAGTAAAGAAGTCGCTAAATTAATGAAAGCACTTAAAGTAACAAAAGGCTTAATTGTGGTTGATAAGGCTAATAAAGAATTAGTATTAGCGACCAATAATATTAAGAGTATTAAATTAGTGGATGTCGCGCACATTAACGTCTATGACGTTATGAACGCGAATCATTTATTAATGACTAGTAAAGCACTTAAAGCGCTTGAGGAGGTTAGATAATGGCCGAGAAGAAAGAAAAGGCTACCAAAGAAGTTTCGAAAAAAGAAGAAACCAAAAAGGTAGCGAATAAAGCTGAAAAACCAGCGAAAGAAAGTAAGAAGGTTGTGAAAGCTGATACAACGCAAAAAGATATCGCTAAAGCAACACTTCCGGATTTTAAGGTTATTTTAAATCCGGTCATTACTGAAAAAAGTATGGCTACGATGCAAAACCTTAATCAAGCCACTTTTAAAGTGAATCCAAACGCAAATAAGACACAAGTTAAATTAGCGTTTGAACGCTTATTTAAAGTGAAAGCGACACACGTTTCTATCTCAACTGTGCGCGCAAAAGAAACCACTCGTGGTGGCCGTTATAAAGGTAAGATCCAAGGCTATAAGAAAGCCGTGATTACCATTAAGAGTGGTCAAGCCATTGATTTATTCAAAGAATAAAAAAGTTAACTAAATTATAGGAGGAAACATTTATGGCAGTTAGAAATTATAGTCCAACATCTCCATCTCGTCGCGCAATGGCGAGTGTTGTTTATACTGAGATTACGACTAACCTTCCTGAAAAAAGTTTAACTAGAACGTTAAAGAAGACAGGAGGTCGTAATAACCAAGGTGTTATTACAACTAGACATATTGGAGGCGGTAATAAGCATAAATATCGGATTATTGACTTCAAGAGAAATAAAGATGATGTAATCGGTGTGGTTTCAACCATTGAATATGATCCAAACCGCAACGCGAACATCTGTTTAATTAATTATCGTGATGGCGAGAAGAGATATATCTTAGCGCCAAAAGATATTAAGGTCGGTAGCATTATCATTTCTGGTAAAGTCACTGACGTTCAAGTCGGTAATGCGATGGAAATGCAAAATATCCCTGAAGGTACTTTTATCCATAACCTTGAATTAAATCCAGGGAAAGGCGGACAACTTTGTCGCGCGGCGGGTACAAGTGCCCAAATCTTAGGTAAAGAAGGTAAATACGTTATCGTAAGACTCGCGAGTGGCGAAATGAGAAAGATTCTCGCTAATTGCCGGGCGACCATTGGTGTCGTGGGTAATGAAGACTATACCCTTATTAATAAAGGTAAAGCCGGTAAGAATCGTTATTTAGGTATTCGCCCAACCGTAAGAGGTAGCGCAATGAACCCACCTGATCACCCACATGGTGGTGGTGAAGGTAAATGTCCAGTCGGACGTGATGCACCACGGACCCCTTGGGGTAAACGTGCTTTAGGCGTGAAGACACGTCGCGTGAAGAAAGCGTCAACCAAATTAATGATTAGACGGATTAATGATAAGTAAGGAGTAAATTATGGCAAGAAGTTTAAAGAAAGGTCCATATGTTGAAGCTTCATTAATGAAGAAAGTTGAAGCCATCAATAAATCAGGCAAGAAATCAATTATCAAAACCTGGAGTCGTCGTTCAACGATTTTCCCTGATTTTGTTGGTTTAACCTTTGCGGTTTATAACGGACATGAACATATTAGTGTGTATGTTACTGAAGATATGGTTGGTCATAAATTAGGCGAATTCGCCCCAACCAGAACCTTCACGATGCATACTGGTAATAATGCAGAAGATAAAGCAGCCTCAACCGCTGCACCAGCAGCAGGTACTGCTCCAGCTCCTGGCGCTAAACCAGCAGCTGCACCGACTGCACCAGCGGCTACGCCAGCTGCGGCACCTAAGAAGGAGGGCAAGTAATTTATGGCAATTTTAAAGAAGAAAACGAAAGAAGAGAAAGCCGTAAAAGCGAAAGAAGCCGAGAAGGCCAAAAAGAAAGAAGAAAAGAAAGTCAAAGTCCCCGTGACTGAAGCCATAGCGATTGGTCGTGATCTTAGAATTACCCCAAGAAAGGCTCGCTTATTAATTGACTTAGTAAGAGGAAAGAATATTTCTAGCGCCCTTGCGATTTTAAATAATACCAATAAGTTAGGTGCGCATGATATCGCTAAGGTCATTAAAAGTGCTGCGAGTAATGCAACCAATAATTTCTCAATGAATTATGACAAATTATATATTTGTAAGATTTATGCTAATGATGGCATTAAGATGAAACGCTATATGCCAAGAGCGAAAGGTAGTGCATCCGGTAAAGTGAAAAGAGCCGCGATTGTCACAGTCGTAGTAAAGGAGAAGTAATATGGGTCATAAAGTAAATCCAGTTGGTTTTAGAATGGGCATCAATCGTGATTGGAATTCACGGTGGTTTGCCGATGGTGAGAAATATAGTGAGTTCTTACTTGAAGATATTAAAATTCGTAAATATTTAGAAAAGCAATGCCAAGGTGCATTACTTTCCCATATTGAAATTGAAAGAAAGAAAAATAATGATGGGACCTATAAGGTCGTCGCGATGATCTTTGTCGCGCGTCCTGGTGTTATCTTAGGTCAAGATGGCACTAACATTAACCGCATTAAGAAAGAAGCGGCAAAGATTGCTAAATCTGGCCAAATTCGTCTTGATGTTGTTGAAGTGAAACATCCTGATTTAGATGCCCATATCGTTGCCCAATCAATTGCTACCGAATTAGAAAATCGTGCTTCATTTAGAACTGCCCAAAAGAAGGCAATTGCGCGTGTAAGAAAAGCGGGCGCTAAAGGTTGCCGGACATTAGTGGGTGGTCGTCTTGGTGGTGCCGATATCGCGCGTAATGAAGGTTATAAAGAAGGAATTATTCCTCTTCATACCTTAAGAAGTGATATTGATTTTGCGATTGCCGAAGCAAGAACTACTTATGGTCGACTTGGTGTTAAGGTTTGGATTTGTCGTGGTAACTATAAAACCAAAGAAGAATTAGAAGCCGAGAAGAATGCACCAAAAGTAGAAGAGAATAATAACAATCGTCGTCCACGTTTTAATAACCGTAGAGTGCATAAAGAAGGAGGAGAAAACAATGTTACAACCAAAGAGAACTAAATATCGTCGTCCCCATGCTTTAAAGTATGAAGGACACTCCAAAGCTGGTAATGATGTTCAATTCGGTGATTATGGCTTAGTTGCCCTAGAAGGTAACTACGTGACAGATCGTCAAATTGAAGCGGCACGTATTGTGCTTGCTGGTTATACGAACCGTTCAGGAAAAGTCTGGATCAGAATTTTCCCGCACTTAGCGAAAACCAAAAAGCCCGCTGAAGTACGTATGGGTTCTGGTAAAGGTAATCCAGAATATTATGTGGCCGTTGTGAAAAAAGGTCGTGTCTTATTTGAAATTGGTGGTGTCCCCGAAACAAGTGCCAAAGAAGCACTTCGTTTATGTGGTTATAAGCTTCCCATTAAGACCAAGATTATTAAGAAAGGAGAATAAGTATGAAGATTGAAGATGTCAAAGCTCTTCCTAACGATGAGCTCAAAGAAAAGCTTTATGCTTTACAAGAAGAATTATTTAATCTCCGTCGGAAGAAAGCCGTTGGTCAACTTGAACATGGTGAACAAATCCGTAGTGTCCGGAAGGATATTGCGCGTGTTAATACGGTATTAAAAGAAAGAGAACTCGCGAAGAAAAGCGAAGTGAAGAAAATCGCTCCGAAGAAAGTTGAAGAGAAAAAACCTGAAACAAAGAAAGTAGAAGCGAAAAAGGAGAGTAAGTAATTATGGCGGAATTAGTGAGAAATCAACGTTCATCTTTCCAAGGGGTAGTTATCTCCACCAAGATGAATAAGACGATTGTTGTCTTAGTTGAAACATACCGTAAACACGCGAAGTATGGTAAACGGATTAAGTACGCGAAGAAATACTACGTTCATGATGAAAAGAATAAAGCGAAAGTTAACGATGTTGTTACTATTATGGCCACTCGTCCAATTAGTAAAACAAAACGTTTTATTCTCGTTAGTATTGATAAGAAAGCCTTAGCGGAAATTAAGATTGATACGAAAGAACTTAACGTCGAAGAGAAATTAAAAGACGTGAAAGCCGCGGAAAAAGAAGTCACCGAAAAGAAAGTGGCGGAAATTGAAGCGGAACACGCTCGTTTAAGAGCGGAAAAAGAAGCCGAAGAAAAGAAAGCGGCTGAAGAAGCGAAGAAAGCTGAAGAGAAAAAGGAGGCTAAATAATTATGGTCCAAAACGAAACTAATTTAGTGGTTGCGGATAATAGTGGTGCACGTAGTGTCCGGATTTTCCGTCTTTATGGCGGTGGTAATCGGAAATCATCAACGATTGGTGATATCGTGCTTTGCGCGGTTAAAGAAGCAATCCCTAATGGTAAAGTCAAGAAAGGTGATATCGTAAGAGCGATTATTGTGAGAACGAAAAAAGCGATTAATCGTCCTGATGGTAGTCAAATTGCTTTTGATGATAATGCCTGTGTCTTAATTAATGAAGATGGTACACCCGTTGGAACCCGTGTTTTTGGTCCCGTCGCGCGTGAACTCCGTGATAAAGGCGAAGGCTATATGAAGATTGTCTCCCTCGCGATTGAGGTGTTATAAGGAGAGCGTTATGAAAATCAAAAAAGGTGATAAAGTGAGAGTTATCTCAGGTGGCGAAAAGGGTAAAGAAGGGATTGTTCAAGCTGTTTACCCAAAAATAAATAAAGTGGTTGTCGAAAACGTGAATGTTCATAAACGCCACAAGAAACCAACGCAACAAACTCCTGAAGGAAGCGTGCTTGATATTTATGTCCCAATTGATGCAAGTAAAGTGGCGTTAATTGATCCCAAGAGCAAGAAACCAGTGAAAGTTGGTTATAAAGTAACAAAAGAAGGAAAAACCCGCATTATTAAAAAGACGGGTGAAAAGATTTAAGGAGGTTAGTTATGGCGGAAAATAAAAAAGTCGAAACTCCCAAAGCGGAAAAGAAAGTCGCCGCGAAAGTGAAGGATAATTACGTCCCTCGTTTAAAAGTTAAATACTTTAAAGAGGTCGTTCCTCATCTAGTGGAAAAATTTAAATACACTAGTAAGATGGCTGCACCTCGTTTAGAGAAAATTGTCGTGAATATTGGTTTAGGTGATGCGACCGTTGACTCGAAAGTTATTGACGCAAGCGTCAAAGAACTTGGTTTAATCACTGGTCAACATCCCGTGACGACAAAAGCGAAGAAATCAATCGCAACCTTTAAACTTAGACAAGGTCAAGCAATTGGCTGTAAAGTCACTTTACGGGGAACTAGAATGTATGAATTCTTTGATAAACTCGTAAGTATTGCCCTTCCTCGGGTGCGTGACTTCCGTGGAGTATCTACTAAAGCCTTCGATGGTCATGGTAACTATACCTTAGGAGTCAAAGAACAATTAATCTTCCCGGAAATTGATTACGATAAAGTAAGTAAAGTTCGTGGGATGGATATTGTAATTGTTACCACGGCAAGAACCGATAATGAAGCAAGAGCGTTACTCGATGAAATGGGTATGCCCTTCCATCGATAAGGAGAAGTAATATGGCAAAAACTTGTAAAAAAATTAGTTGTAAGAGAAAACAAAAATTCTCAACGAGAGAATACACACGTTGTGAACGCTGTGGTCGTCCACACGCTGTTTATAGTAAGTTTAAACTCTGTCGGATTTGTTTAAGAGAATTAGCCTATAAAGGTGAAATCCCTGGCATGAAGAAGAGTTCTTGGTAAAGGAGGTATTGATATGTTAATGGATCCAATTTCTGATATGCTCACCCGGATTCGTAATGCGAATGCTTTACGTTACGAAACGGTGTCAATGCCTTCGAGCAAAATGAAAGTTGAAATCACCAAGATTTTGAAAGAAGAAGGTTTTATTACTGACTATAAAGTTAGTGAGAATAAAGTGAAGAAAGAATTAACCATTACTTTAAAGTATGGTCCAAAACAAGAGCGAGTCATCAGCGGTCTCAAGAAGATTTCTAAACCAGGTTTACGGGTGACAAGTGATACCAATCACTTACCACGTGTTTTAAAAGGTTTAGGCATCGCGATTATCTCCACTTCAAAAGGGGTAATGACTGATACGAAAGCTCGCGCACTCGGAGTAGGCGGGGAAGTTCTCGCTTACATCTGGTAAGGAGGTATTTATGTCGCGTATTGGTAAAAAAGCAATTAAGATTCCTAGTACCGTTACTCTTGACATTCGCCCAGAAAAAGTGAAAGTCATGGGTCCAAAAGGAACGCTTGACGTAAAACTTATTAAAGGGATTACCCTTGATTTTAAGGATGGTATTTTAACGGTCAAAAGACCTAACGATGAACAAGTTAATAAAATGAATCATGGTACCGTAAGAGCGAATATTAATAACGCAGTTAAAGGTGTTACCGAAGGCTTTAAGAAAGCTCTCGAGATTCGTGGTATTGGTTATAGGGCCAACATGCAAGGTGATAAACTTTGTTTACACATTGGCTATTCTCATCCTGTTATTATTAAACCCGAAGAGAATAGTAAGATCACCTGTAAAGACGCTACGAATATTATTGTCGAAGGCATTGATAAAAGAGCCGTGGGTCAAACCGCTGCTTTAATTCATGATGCTAGAGCCCCAGAAGTTTATAAGGGTAAAGGTATTCGTTACGTTGGTGAATATGTACCACATAAGGAAGGTAAGAGAGCCACAGCTGCCGCTGGCGGTGCGGGTGGAGCTTCTGCCGCTAAATAAGGAGATTATTTATGGTTAAAAAGAATTCTCGTAATCATGAACGCATTCGTCGTCATGTCCGTGTCAGGAATAAGATTAGCGGTGATAATAAAACTCCCCGTTTAGTCGTCTTCCGTTCAAATAAAAATATTGAAGCCCAAATTATTGATGATCAAAAGAAGGTCACTTTAGTGGCGGTCAATTCAAAGAGCTTAAAACTCAAGAATGGTGGTAATATCGAAGCAGCTAAAGCGGTTGGTAAAGCAATTGCAACAAAAGCACAAGAAAAGAAGATTAGTAAAGTAGTTTTTGACCGGGCTGGTTATTTATACCATGGCCGTGTTGAAGCGCTTGCCACTGCGGCAAGAGAAGCCGGATTAAAATTCTAAGGAGATGTTATGTCAGAAGAAGTAAAAAAAGAAGTTAAAGCGGAAGTTAAACCAACTGCTCAACCTAAGGTTGAAAAGAAAGTAGAAGCGAAAGTCGAAAAGAAAACTGACGCCAAAGGAGCGGATAAAAAAGACGCTAAGCCAGGCGATAAACATGGTAAGAGAGACCATCGTCGTCCTCGCCGTGAAGAAGTGAAAGAATACGAAGAAAGAGTCGTTGAGATTAACCGTATTTCTAAGACCGTTCAAGGTGGTCGTCACATGCGCTTTAGCGCGTTAGTGGTTATTGGTGATAAGAAAGGTAAATATGGCTTCGCGATGGAAAAAAGTGGTGAAGTTCCTGATGCGATTAAGAAATCACTTGAAACCGCCAAACATAACATGTATCACATTCATATCGTTAAGAAAGGATTTACTATCGCTCACGAAGTGATGGGTAAATACGGGGCAACCAAAGTTTACTTAAAACCGGCTCCTGCTGGTACTGGTATTATTGCCGGTGGTCCAGTGCGGGCCATTCTTGAACTTTCTGGTTTAAGAAACGTGGTGAGTAAAGTTTATGGCGCAAGAGCCTCAATTAACGTTATCCGTGCAACCCACAATGCGATTGGTCAATTAAAGAGTTATTTCGATGTCCAAGCGTTACGTGGTAAATTACAGGAGGTTAAGAAATAATTATGGCATTAAATGAATTAAAGAAAGCCAAAGGTAGTACCACGAAAGCATATCGTAAAGGTCGTGGTGTTGGTTCAGGTAATGGTAAGACATGTGGCAAAGGTCACAAAGGTCAACATAGCCGTTCTGGTCATATGAAGACCGGTTTCGAAGGTGGTCAAAACCCCTTATATCGTCGTTTACCAAAATTTGGTTTTACCCACTATGCGCGTAAAGAATACGCGGCCGTTAACGTTAGTACGCTTAATCGTTATAAAGAGGGCACAACTGTCACTGCTTCTTTATTAAAGAAGGATGGTGTTATAAAATCATTAAAGGACGGTTTAAAAATTTTAGGAAATGGTGAACTTAAAGTGAAACTTAATGTTGAAGCTAATAAGTTCGCTAAATCCGCCAAAGAAAAAATTACTAAGTTAGGTGGAACAGTTAAGGAAATTAAATAATTAATCCATGAAAAAAATTGCTAACATCTTCCGCAATAAAGAAATAATGAATCGTATTTTCTTTACGATTATGATTCTTTTAGTTATTCGGATTGGTGCCGCAATTACTATTCCTGGTGTTACCGTCAGCGCCGATATTGAAAAAGAATTACAACAAGCTGGCGCGATTGGTTTAATGGATTTACTTGGTGGTGGTGCCTTACAAAACTTCTCGGTTTTTGCTCTAGGCGTCTCTCCTTATATTACAGCGCAGATTATTGTTCAATTACTTTCAAAAGATGTTTTACCCGCGTTAACTGAATTAAGTAAACAAGGTGAATACGGCCGAAAGAAAAGTGAAATGGCCACACGTTATTTAACGCTTCTACTTGGTGCGGTTCAAGCCTATGGCATTATCAAGACCATGGAAAATAAGAGTTATATTACTCTTAATATTGGTACTGGTTTCTGGAGTTATGCTTATATCATTGTCATTATCCTTGCCGGATCAATGTTAATGATGTGGCTTGGTGACCAAATTACAAGTAAAGGATTAGGTAATGGTATTTCTGTGATTATCTTTGCTGGTTGTATTAGAAGCTTACCACTACAAATTAGAACCGCTTATCAAAAATGGATTGGTCAAGCGATTGGTCATCCAAGTAGCGAACTTATTAAAGGCAGTTTCCAATTCTTACTTTATATCCTTGTCTTTATCTTAATTATCGCTTTCGTTATCTTTATTGAATTAAGTAAACGGAAGATTCCTGTCCAACACGCTGGTCGTAGTGGTGCGAATCCAAGCATGGCAAAAGCGAGCTTCTTACCAATTAAAATTAATAGCGCTGGTGTTATCCCAGTTATCTTTGCTAGTAGCATTATGCTTGCACCAAGTGTTATCGCTAGCTTTATTAGCGCCGATGCGGCGAATGCTAGTTGGTTAAAAATCTTCTCTTATAGTGAAATGACACCAATGCCTGGTGGTTGGAGTATGCCATGGGGCTTATTAATTTATTTAACCTTAACCGTGATGTTCTGTTTCTTCTACGCGAGTATTCAAATTTCTCCTCAACAACTTGCAGAGAACTTCCAGAAGTCTGGTTCATATATTCCAGGGATTAGACCAGGTAATGAAACCGAAAGATATGTCGCAAAGGTACTTAACCGTGTAACTTGTTTAGGTGCCATCTCTTTAGGCTTCATTGCTGGTTTACCCGTTATCTTAACTTTATCAAATGTGTTCGGTGGCGATTCATCTCTCGCTCTTGGTGGTACTTCACTTATCATCGTTGTGGGTGTGGCAATCGAGCTTAATGCACAAATCGATGGCTTATTAGCTGGTAAGTCATTTGAAGAAGTCCAAGCAGCAGGAGCAAACTAATATGAAAACAAACATTATTTTAATGGGACCTCCCGGAGCTGGTAAAGGCACCTTAGCTAAACGCTTAATCAGTAAGTATCATATCCCCCATATTTCAACGGGTGATATGTTCCGTGATGCGATTAAAGCTGGCACCGAGTTAGGTAAAACGGCGAAAGACTATATGACCCGTGGGGACTTAGTGCCCGATGAAGTCACAATCGGTATTGTAAGAGAAAGACTTGCTCAAGACGATTGCGGTCATGGTTATCTTCTTGATGGTTTCCCCAGAACTTTAAAACAAGCGGAAGCACTCAAGGAATTAACAACTTCACTTAAACGCGAGGTAAACCTCGTTATCAATATTGACGCGAACCAAGCGGAGCTAATCAAACGCATTAGTGGCCGCCGGGTTTGTAAGAATTGTGGTGCACCATATCATGTCACTAACATGCCACCAAAAAAGGAAGGCATTTGTGATCAATGTGGTGGTCCACTCTTCCAACGTCCAGATGATAACGAAGCGGCCCTTAAAGTGCGTTTAAGTCACTATTACGCTGATACGAAGCCACTTCTTAATTACTATGAAGCGATGCACGTACTGAGCAATGTTAATGGTATGTTAGGTGCTGATGAAGTGCTTAACTTAGCCAGTAAACTTATTGGAGAGGTTAAGTAGTAGTGATCATTATTAAATCTCCGCGCGAAATTGAATTAATCAAAAAAGCCGGAGAAGTCGTTAGCGATGTCTTCAAGCAATTAGAACCACTTTGTATCCCAGGGGTTTCTACTCTCGCCCTCGCTAACAAAGCCGATCAAGTAATTAGAAGTCATGGAGCAATCCCAACCTTCCTTAATTACGAAGGCTATCCCGGAGTGATATGTATTTCCGTGAATGATACGGTAGTACATGGTATTCCGAGTAAACACACCATCCTTCGTGATGGTGATGTCGTCTCACTTGATGTTGGGGCGACACTTAATGGGTATGTCGCTGATGCGTGCCGTACATATGTAGTTGGTAGAGCAAAAGAAAGTACGAAGAAACTCGTAAGAGTAACGGAAGAATCTTTCTATGAAGGCGTTAAGCTCATTAAAGAAGGTGTTCATCTAGGTGATGTCTCCCATGCCATCCAAACTCACGTGGAGAAAAATGGGTTTTCTGTCATCCGTGACTACACTGGACATGGCGTTGGTCGCCATCTTCACGAAGATCCAAGTATTCCTAATTATGGGGAAGCGGGAACTGGTGTGATTTTAAAAGCTGGGATGTGCTTAGCGATTGAACCGATGGTTGCCGAAGGTGATTATCGCGTAAAAATTCTAAGCGATGGCTGGACAGCCAAAATGAAAGATGGTAAACTATCTTCTCATTACGAAAATACCTTAGTGGTTACTAAGGATGGGTATGAAATACTTACCCAAGACAAGGAGATTAAGTAGTAAAAATGTCTAAACAAGACGTCATTACAGTAGAGGCAACCGTCGTCGAAAACTTACCGAACACTATGTTCCGCGTGAAGCTCGAAAACGGCGTCGTGATCTTGGCATCCGTTTCTGGCAAAATTCGAATGAATTACATTCGTATTCTCCCAGGTGATAAAGTCACAGTTGAAATCTCCCCCTACGATTTAACACGGGGCCGCATAACCTTTAGACATAAGAGTTAAAGGGCAAATAGAAAAAGGAGATTTTTAGTATGAAAGTAAGACCTTCAGTAAAACCTATTTGCGACAAGTGTAAGGTAATTCGCCGCCATGGTAAAGTCATGGTGATTTGCGAAAATCCGAAACACAAGCAAAGACAAGGTTAAGGAGGAGTATCTATGGCACGTATTGTTGGTGTAGATATACCAAATGAAAAACGCGTGGTGGTTTCATTAACCTACATTTATGGGATTGGTGATTCAACTGCTCGTAAGATTTGTAAGAACGCAAAAGTATCAGAAGATACTCGCGTTAAAGATTTAAAAGACGAGGAATTAACTGCGCTTCGTAACGAAATCAGTAAAGTCCGCGTCGAAGGCGATCTTAGAAGAGAGACCGCTTTAAACATTAAAAGATTAACCGAAATTGGTTGTTATCGCGGAATTCGTCACAAGAAGAACCTTCCTGTAAGAGGCCAAAGAACGAGAACAAACGCTCGGACAAGAAAAGGCCCACGGAAGACCATTGCGAACAAGAAAGAAGCGAAGCAACAAGGTTAAGGGAGTTAAATTAGTATGGCAAATACAGCTCGAAAAAAGAAAATCAAGCGCAATATTACTAAAGGTGTTGCCCATATTCATTCCACATTTAACAACACAATTGTGACAATTACGGATGAACAAGGTAACGCGATTAGTTGGGCAAGCGCAGGAACCTTAGGCTTTAAAGGTGCGAAGAAGTCGACACCATTTGCTGCGCAAGTGGCAAGTGAAGCTGCCGCGAAAGCCGCTTTTAGCCAAGGCATTCGTCAACTTGATGTAAACGTAAAGGGCCCAGGTCCAGGAAGAGAATCTGCTGTGCGTGCACTTGTTGCCGCGGGAATGCAGTTAATCTCAATCACTGATACGACACCTGTCCCACATAATGGCTGCCGTCCTGAAAAGAGACCAAGAGGCTAATTTCAATATTATTTATATTTAAAAGGAGAAAAATATTTATGAATAATTTACCAAAAGCATTTAAAAAGATGAACTTCCATGTCGAGGTTCTTAATGACGAAACTAACTATGGAAAATTTGTGGTTGAACCCCTTGAAAGAGGTTTTGGTTTAACCATTGGTAATGCGCTTCGTCGCGTATTACTTAGCGCCCTTCCCGGTGCATCAATCTTCGCGGTTGAAATTGATGGCGCTCGCCATGAATTCTCTTCGCTTGAAGGTATCACGGAAGATGTAATGACCATTGTTTTAAATCTCAAGGATTTAATCATTAAGATTGATGATGATAGCGAAGAAACTCGTCGTCTTGAAATTGATAAGAAAGGTCCATGCACTGTGTATGCAAAAGATATTGAATGCCCAGGCATGGTAAGTGTTGTTAACCCAGATTTAGAGATTGCTCACTTAGCGAAGAACGGTCGTTTACATATGAGTTTGTTCGCAAGAAGTGGTCGTGGTTATGTTACTGCTGAAAGTAATAAAGCCAGTAACGATCACCCCAATCAAATTGGTCGAATCGATACGGATAGTAACTATAGTCCAGTTATTAAGACAAGTTATGAAGTTGAACCAACCCGTGTTAAACACGATTCCCGTTTTGATAAACTTACTTTAGAAGTTTGGACGAATGGTTCAGTTAAACCAGTTGAAGCCGTTAATACTGCAGCGAACATCTTAATCGCTCACTTAATGGAATTTGCAAAGGATGAAAACTTCACCATTAAATTTGAAGAACCACCAGTGGAAGTGAAAGAAGATAATAAGGTTAACGAAACACCAATTGAAGATCTTGATCTTAGCGTTCGTTCCTATAACTGCCTTAAAAGAGCAAATATCACTACTGTCTATGAATTAACCCAAAAGACCGAAGATGAAATGATGAAAGTTCGTAACTTAGGTAAGAAATCACTTAAAGAAGTTAAAGAGAAACTCGCTTCTCTTGGCCTCTCCTTCCGTGATTATTCAGTGGAGAATAAGTAATTATGGCAAGTCATGGTAGAAAGAACGTTCATGGTAAGACTGGTGTCCGTTTTAAAACTGGCTGGACCGCAACCCGCGAAAAAGCTATGCAAAGAAACGTGGTCACTGAGTTAATCCTCTATGAAAAGATTACGGTTACTAGTGGTGTCACGAAGGACTTAATCACTAATATTGATCATTTGATTACTTTAGCGAAAAAGGATAGTGTTGCTAATCGCCGTGAAGCCGCAAGACTTCTAAGGAACGAAAAGAATGATGAGAACGTAAAGGCGATTAATAAATTATTTAAAGTTTTAGGTCCTCGTTATAAAGACCGGAAAGGTGGCTATACACATAAATATAAATGTGTGAGTCGTCGTGGTGATGGTGCGAAACGCGTCATCGTTGCGTTCGTTAAATAAATTCTAAACCCCGTGCCACCCACGGGGTTTTTAAAAGTGTATAATATTTAATATTAAGGGGTTTAGTATGGCAAAAAAAGTATCGTTTAAAGCAAAAGGTGCAGTTAGTTTATTGTTAGTTGGTTTTATTCTATGTGGTATCTCTAATTTATTTTATTTAGCAAGTTGGGCTGGCTTTCTTGGCTTCTTCTCATTATTTTCTGTTGTCGGTTTAATTTTCCAATTAATCGCGATTGTGAAACTTCAAGATGAATATAAAGAATTTACGAATATTTTAAAAGCTGTTGTGGTCGCTTTAGCGCTTTTCTTAACTAGTGCCGTTTTAGATGCTATTCTTCGCGCGGTCGCTAGCGCTGATCATCCAGTTGCAACCGCTTTAATTATCTCCTTTAGTAGTGTCGCTAATGTCATTGGCTTAGTTATTAGCATTTACATTACTTTAAACATCATTAAAGGTTGTGTGGTTATTTCTGGTAATGATTCACAAATAACATCCTTCGCACCAATCGTTATTAAGTGGTATAAGATTTCCGTTATTGTTAACGTCATTGGAATTATCTTAGGTTCAATTTTTGGTGTATTAGTTATTATTCCAGCGCTTGCTGATAATAAAGCCGTCCAAGTTTTATTAATTATTTTTAATGTTTTAAACTTCATTGTTTCAATTGCATCAGATGTAGCCATCATTACTTTATTAGGCAAGACTAATGCCGTAATTGATAGTGATAATTAGCCAAAGAAGCCTGTTACGGCAAAAGCTAAGAAAATTCCGAAATAAATTAAAAGCGAACAAACATCAACAATTGTGGTCACAAATGGTTGACTAGTTAAAGCTGGATCTTTTTTAAACTTAACTGCTAAGAAAGGAAGAGCACAGGCCACAAACTTAGATAAGATAACGGCAGATAATAAAGCAAGTGAAACAATAGTCGCAATTAATAATTTTTGTGTGATATCTAATGGTGGATTTGATTCAATTAAACCAGGGATTGAGAACTCAATCATAAAAACCGAGAAGGCAAAGACTGAAACAATTAAGCCAGTTAATATTGCCGTCTTAATTTCTTTCCAAACGACTTTGGGGAAATCCTTTAATTCAAATTCCCGTAGCGCTAATCCGCGAATAATTAAACCACATGTTTGCCCACCCGCGTTCCCTCCGGTATCCATTAAAACTGGAATAAAGAAAATTAAGGCGGGAACAACCGCTAATTTTTGTTGGAATCTTGATAAAACAATTTCTGAAAAAATGCCAATCACGATTAACGCAATTAACCAAGGCGCGCATTTAAGTGCCATTTTTAATGGTTTAGTTTCCATATATTCGTCTTTAAGTGGAACAACGCCACTTTGTAAGGCAATATCTTCACTTGTTTCTTGTTCCATAACGTCCATGATATCGTCGAAGGTAATTACACCAACAAGTTTTTGTTCTTTATTCACGACCGCTAAAGCGTGTAAGTCGTATTTTTTAAATTTGGCGGCAACTTCTTCTTGGTCAGTATCCGCACGCGTAAAAAGGAATTCTTTGTTTTTTACTTCATCAAGCGTTTGTTTTGGATTAGCAAAGATTAAATCATCAAGGTCAACAGTACCAACTAAGGTACGTTTATCATCGCGAATAAAAACAGTATAAATTGTTTCTTTTGTTTTTCCTTTTTCTCTAATCACTTTCATCGCTTCTTCGACTGTAACATTTGCGTTAAATTCAAAATATTCCGTGGTCATGATACTGGCAGCAGTATCTTCACGATAATTTAATAGTTTATTAACCGCTTCACGTCTTTCTTTTGGAACGAATTTAATTGCTCGTGTCACTAAGTTAGCTGGCATATCTTCCAATACGTCAACGATATCGTCAGTGTAGCTCTTATTAATTAGTTCCACTAATTCAGCATCCGAGAATGTCATTAAAAGTTTTTCTTGGGTTGCATCATTAAGTTCAGTAAAAAAGTCAGCGGTTAATTCACTTGGGACAACTTTAAAGATAAAAGTTAATGTGGAAGGATCTTCAACTTGATCAGCAAATTCCGCTAGGTCAACTGTAGGGACATGATTAAAAAGCGCTCTCATTTTTTTCACATCACGTTGCTTGAGAGCGAGGTTAAATTCTTTTTCTTTATTTTTTAACCAAGTCGACATAACCTTTTATTATTTTGCTTACTTATTTGGTTTAAAGCAACCAAAAAATAATTTTACTTTTTTAACCCAATATCAATTAGCATAATCTTGTTGCGTAATATATAATAATTTAAAGTAAAGGCTTTGGTTGTGAAAAAACTAGGTTTATTAGTAATGCCATTATTGGCCATCTCGTTTTTGGTGGGTTGTAATCATAAATCCACTTACCATTTTAAATTTATCGGTGATCATTGTACTTTAAATGGTAAGACGACTTATGAAGAAAATATTGGAGTTGATAAAACTGAAATCAAATACACAATTACTCCTGATGAAGGATACCAATTAGATTATTTAGATGATTCAATTCCAAGGAGTGTTACTTTAGAAGATAATGTTTTAACAATCGCCAAGATGGATCAAGATTACATAGTTAATGTTAATGCAATTGACAATGATATTGCTACCATAATGTTAGTTAGCTTTGAACCAGAAACAAGCATCGCAAACCAATACGATGTTGTATTTAGATGCGGCGAGAATGACTCTATTAAAGAAGTTGATTGGGGCGATGGAATTAAAGACACTCTGCAAATGCACAACTATGCAAGTGCTGGTGAATATCTTATTACGATTAGAGGTGAATTAACTAGTTTTAGATTAGCGCTACCAACAAAACTAAACAAATGTTTTAACGCTGTTAAAATTTATTCGAAAATTACATCGCTTTTCAATAGTGCTTTTTGTGATTGCCATAATCTAATTTCACTTCATTTCCCTAAATGTGTAAATTCAATTGGCAATGGCGCTTTTCAAAATTGTTCTAGTCTTACATATATTGATATGCCTTATCATCTTGATTCGTTTGGCGAACATAATAGTGGAGAGATGATGTTTTGTGGTTGTTCAAAACTTCAATCTATTATTATTCCAGGTGATGCGACTACTATTGGTTCTAAATGCTTTTGGGGTTGTGCTTCTCTTACTTCTATTAGTATCCCTAATAGCGTTACTTCAATTTGCGATGGTGCTTTTGTAGATTGTTTCTCTCTTACTTCTATTAGTATCCCTAATGGTGTTACTTCAATCGGCGTTTGCGCTTTCGAAGGTTGTTTCTCTCTTCCTTCAATAATTATTCCTGATAGTGTAACTTCTATCTCTAGTGATACTTTTAGAAATTGTGCATCTCTTACTTCTATTAATATTCCTACTAATCCTAGTTTAATTTCTATCCCTGATGATTTTTGCAATGGCTGTATCTCCCTTCCTTCGATTGCTATTACTAATAACATTAAGAGGATTGGCCCAACCGCTTTTAAAGATTGTTTTAATTTATCAGTTGTAGATTTATCAATCGTCGATCATTTAATTGAATTGGATGGTGATAGCGTTTTTGCTGGTCATGCTGACGTTTTTCAAATAAGGGTTAGAGAATCACTTAAAAGTGAATATATGACCGCTTCTAATTGGTCTAAGTATGCTGATTATATTGTTGGTGTCTAATCACTAGCCCCTTGCTTTGATAATATACACAGTATGTGATATATTATTTATGAGCTTTTTTGCT